>CAZHOF010000013.1:0-4710 GCA_964534105.1 uncultured Candidatus Saccharibacteria bacterium | reverse complement strand
TAAAAAGGAAGGATATGATAAAACTCACGGATTGATCTTCTTCCTTTGTAATCCGGGATACGGGAAGATCAACGGTATCGAAATCGGAAGCATCCACAAGAGCGTTCTTGAACTGAATAACTGCATCGTTGCTGGGAGCATGAGCAGAAACGGTAATGCGTTCGCGGATCCTGCTTACCTCAACCCGATCAATTAAAATGTTCGCGGGATTGCCTAAAACCTTTATCCGATCGAAAAGCGTAATCCAAACATCGAAGGAGGCGCGTCCGGCCTGTGTTGTTGCAACAAGAGCATTAAACTCAAGGGCCTGACTATCAAGGCTCTGCAGCTCCACCTCATACGACTCTCCTCGGAGAAGGGAAAGATGTTGGGTCAGACCTTGCACCTCACCTTCAAGAAAATAAGCAACTCCCGCATAGAACACAGCAAAGATTGCGAGCACGCTTGCAAAAACATTGCGCCAGATATGGATAAAATGGAGGGTTTGTTCCTCGCGGTACAATCCACGGGCAGAAACGGGAGCAAGACTCACAAAACGATCCCTGCTTCGCTTAATGCGTCCCCGGAGAGCGGATCCAAGCGCAACATACCAATGCGACGTTACGGGAAACGACTTGAGTTCAAGGGGAACGGCAGATATATCAAAACGGCTTCCAAGAAAGGTCTGCATATCCTGCTCAAGGCCAGGTGTAACAAGAAAAATACGCTGGGGGGTAAGCCGGAACTTGCTAAGGGAAAAATTAATGACCTTACGAAGTTCCTGCTCAATCACCTCTTCAAAGAGCGACCGGGGAATAGTCCGGTTCTCTCCCTGGATCGAACTCCACGATCGAAAGTAATCAAAGTAAAGCGAACCGTTCCTAATAATGGAAAGGTTAATCCCGTCGCTCGAAATCTGAAAAACAACCACAGGATCTTCGGATGGCTGCATAACGGAGTTTACCAAGCGGCCGAAAGCCAGTCCCGGAAATTCGAACGCAACGGGAGAAAAATGCGCTTTCTCGAGCAAGGAATGGTAACTGTCAATAAGCGCTTTCTCGGCAAAAGCGCCAAGAAGCTCGAAACGATCCTCGGAAGAGCCAATGCGTTGCCAGCTCATATAAGCTCCTCCCTGGGGCAAAGGGGATATCATCTGCAGATTGAGCTGGGCAGCTTCATCGAGCTTCTCTTCGCCGAGGTTTGGAACAGTGAAACTTTGTGTATATACAATGGAAGGAGGGAGAGAAACAACAACCGGCATAGCATGCTCCTTCCGTTCGGAATCAAGTGACGCGTGCAGTTCCTGAAGCGAGGCCTGTAATTTTTCCGCGTCCTCAATCTTACCCTCGCGAACAATCCCCGGCGTAAGACGGAGGGAAGCGGACTGAGCTTTTCGCCCAATTCGCAGATACTGCAATGAGGAATCTGAAATCTGCAAACCGCCGATCTGCGGTTTGGAGCTCAGTTTTTCAGCAAGCTCTACTACCCTTTCCAAGATGTGTTTAATATTCATACGTTAAAGAGGGGTTTCGGTGATGGACTGCAACTGCGCAAGACCGGACGTGGCATGCACAATCATTGTAGCAACTAATTTCCGTTCGCGCGTCGAGGCAACGCCCGTTGAATCAATGGTATACGTGTACACTTCGGAACCGGCCCGACTAATCTCCACGGAAGCGATGTCACTGCCAACCGCAAGCGAATATACATAAGAACCCGCGGAAACAAAATCTTTATCGCGGACAATCTTTACTTGAGCGTCCCGAATGCCCGTCTCCGCGACCGAGAGTGCCCGGTAGGAAAGGCGCTCGCCTAATCCGGAAGCGCTCAAAAAATATGTGACAAAAGACCCTGCGATCGCAATTTCTATAATGATCCCGCTTACAAGGATAATAAACGAAAGCGCCGCTTGCCCTGAGCCCGGCCGAAGAGCTTGCCCCGTTAGGAATTTATGCGATCGAAATAAAAACTCAGACATACCTTTTCTTTCATCTTAGCATACTTTAATGTACTAAAAACCGGCGCCAGAGGCGCCGGTCCCAGTCCTGATTTTGATTTCTGCTATTGCGAATTCTGCGAAGGCGCCGGAATTTCAGAAGAAGCGGGGGAAGGAACAAGGTCCGGGTTTTCGCGAAGCAACTGCGCAAGCTGACCCTGAGCATCCAACCGCGTGATCCAAACCACCTCATCATCATTAATCTTCAAATAATCCTCGGGGCCCCAAAATACCTCCTTAAAACGTTGGACCCGGAACGGGTTCTCTGCATCGCTTTCATTAACCCTTAGAAGATAGACTTCACGGAGACCGAAACTGGGAAACCGTTGCAATTTGCCGAAATACAAATCGCCGGTCCTTAAATAAACGGCATAGTACGAGGGTTCAGAAAACCACCCGCGATACACGACAAGTCCGGCGAGAACAATAATAAGAATGACAATGATGGAAAGGAGTACCTTATTTAATGTGGTCATATAATTATAGTAGCGGGATTTTGGAAAAAATCAATGCAGATGTGGACAACCGTATTTATTTGCCATGCAAAAAAGCATTAATGTTCAAAATCGCTTTCACCGCATCGCCGACACTAATATTGTTCTGTTTGTAGAAACAGTCAGTGACATCACCTGCAGCCCAGATACCAGGGAGGGAAGATTGTTGGGTTTTCGGATCTACAACAATTTCCCCATACGTATTCCGCTCCACGAAATCAGAGACAATCTCGCTGTTCGGCACGGATCCAATCTCCGTGAAGATGCCTTCCACCTCCAAAGTATGCACCTCCCCCGTCTTTTTATCCTTATACACAAGACCGGAGACCCACTTGTCGCCGCGTATTTCCTGAACCTCGGCATCATAAAGAATGGTAGCCTGATCGGGATTGTTTTTTATTTTTTCCTGCGTAACCGCGTCTCCCTTAAGCGTATCGCGGCGGTGCAGAAGATAAACCTTCGGAGCGTAAGGAAAAAGATCGACAACTGCCTCAAGACCGGAGTTGCCGCCACCTACGACCGCAACACGCTTCCCCTTAAAAAGAGGGGCGTCACACGTCGCACAATACGCAATTCCTTTTCCTTCTAGCTTTTCTTCCCCAGGAACGCCAAGCTTCCGACGCCTGCTTCCGGTCGCAAGAAGAAGAGCGCGCGCCTCAAAGGCCTCCCCCTGCCTCGCATGAACCCGGAACCCGCTCTCGTCAATTCGCTCAGTGCGCTCCGCGAAATCTCCTTCCCGGATATCAATGTCCTCTTGCGCACGCAGATGAGCTTCAAGATTCTTTGCAAGCTCAAGGCCTGAAATGGAAGGGGTTCCAATCCAATTCTGAATCTCATCAGAAACGAGCGACTGACCACCGAAAGTGTCCGTGATAAGAAGAGTTTTTATCTTCTTACGGGCGGCGTAAATACCTGCCGCCACACCTCCGGGACCGCCGCCCAAAATGATTAGATCGTAGTTCATGATAACCGAATTGCTTTCTTATTGAATGTGTAACGCGCGAGCGACTGTTGCACGGTCAAAGCCGACAAAAATTTCATTTCCGATCTCAATCACGGGAACTCCCATCTGATGGGATTTTGAAAACATCTCTTCACGAGCATCAATGTCCTTAAAAACATCGACTTCCCGGAAAGAAATATCGTGCTTACGAAAAAATTCCTTTGCCATTTTACAATATACGCACGTTGGAGTGGTATACAACGTAACACTCATATTCGATGAAATTTGTTGATCCATAGTATGAGGGTGTTAATTAATCTTCCCGCTTTTCTGAAGCAAAAAGATTCCAAGAAGAAAGGAAGAGGATTATTCCGCCAATAAGCATGACATTCCAACGCGGCAGGTTCAAATCGGAAAAACCGAGAATCCACGGCGAAGCGATAAGCCAAATACTGAAACCGAAGAGTGTCCAGAAACTCCAACGCATACCAGGTAGTGAGAACTCAACTAAGCTGCCGTAGGCAGCTTCTATACATTCGTCCTTTTATTATATCCGCATGGAATATCATAATACGAGAAAAACTTTACTCACGTTATACAGGTTGAGTTTCTACTACCTGGCATAGTTATAAGCCCTCTTCTTCAAAAATAATATTGAGAATTGCCTTCATTGAGGGGTAATCGGGACGCGCATCTTCATAAGGAAGGTATCCCGGGAGCGCGTATACCTTTCCACTAGGAAGAAGGATAACACTATACGGTGTACTGCCTTCGGATCCCGCGTTCAAAGCATCCTTGCTGTCGCGTTCGACTCGATCGACATGCCGGTCACTTGCGAGACACGAACTGAACTCGTCCTGGTTCAGTCCAATGAAAGCAGCTGTTTCAAAAAGCTTTTGGGGATCAAGACCGTTATTGGAAGGGGTAATCTCGAATATGCGGTCAACGTACCTCCAGAATGCATCGTTGCCTCCCAATTCCGCAGCACATTCGCTTGCGCGGGCCTCCTGCCGAACCCTACTATGTAAAGAGTCGATGGGAGAATGACGATACACAAGCACAACCTGCTTATAATCGTCGACAACCTGCTTCAGAACAGTGTGGAATTCCCTGCAAAAAGGACATTCCAGATCGGTGAACGAGATAAACTTTACCGGAGCGTTCGGGTCCCCGAGGACATGGTCTCCGTCATCGATGGGGCGAACACGGTCAGGAGCAGGAAGCACGGCGCTTTCCAAATTCCCAGCAAGCTGACCCTGACTGTCTCCCCTGCCGGCATTGTACACAAGGGCCAGAGA
>CAZHOF010000012.1:0-15759 GCA_964534105.1 uncultured Candidatus Saccharibacteria bacterium | reverse complement strand
GGGACGGAAGCAGGAACTCTTTCACGTGGACAGACAGGCAAGGTGAATAAAGCCGTTGGGTTCGGGACAAATAACTACATCACAATTGCGGATAGCTCTTCATTAGATATTACCGGAAATCTTACAATGTCGGCTTGGGTGAAACCAGTGGATTACACAAATTACCGAGGGATATTCCAAGAATATGCGAATACTGATTATGTGTATCAAAGCTACGGAATGTTTACCGACCAGAGCGGAATAAAAATTATTGTTGAGGGGACGCAATTAAATCCGAGTGCAATTCCTGCACTCAATGAATGGCATCACGTTGTCGGGACATACGACGGATCAAATGTACGGTTGTATATCGACGGTTCATTGAGTAGTAGCACTTCGAAGACTGGAAGTGTTACGTCACACGCTACTGATTCATACATCGGAAGATTTACAGGTAGGTTAGATTTTAATGGTTCCCTTGACGATATTCGCATTTACAACCGTGCCTTCTCTGCAGCAGAAGTTCAGGCACTCTATAATGCAAACAAATAGGAACTGTCTTCAAAGTGACGTATAATAACAAAAATATGGAAAAATTAATTGTTGCGAACTGTCCCGCAACCGTCCGCGACTCTGACCCGGATCGGAAGAGCGGTTACGGTTGGCGTGATCCCGCGATCTCCGAAGCTATATACGACATCGTGTTGTTTGTGTCGCGGAAGTGCGGGATCCTCGCAAATCTAACTTTACCACCTTGTGGTTCGGAGATTTGCGGGAGAAAATGGTAACCATTATCGAGATGAAAAAGCTTATTATTGCGAACTGGAAAATGCACCCCTTACGTGAACGCGAGGCAATAGCCCTTGCGAAAGCTGAAGATGAAGAAAATGTGGTGATTGCTCCACCGTTCCCGTTTCTCGCCGCAGTGAGGAAAAAGCTAAAAAAGGCAGCATTGGGCGCTCAAGATTTATTTTGGGAAAATCCCGAAGATGGCGGCGCTTTTACTGGGGAAGTTTCGGCAAAAATGCTTCGAAACATCGGAGCCACGTACGTGATTATCGGTCATTCGGAACGAAGGAAGATCATGAACGAGAGCGATGAAATAGTGAATAGAAAAGTGTGTGTCGCAATTACCGCTGGCATGGAACCAATTCTCTGTGTTGGGGAACCGAAAGAAATACGGGAAAGAGGTGAAGGGACATCTCTGGGTTTTATAAAAGACCAACTTTCTTCAGCGCTGAAAGGAATAGAATGCGAGGGACGCCAGTTAATCATCGCATATGAGCCGTTATGGGCTATTGGCTCGGGCGCATCCGATACTCCCGAGGATATAGAGAAGATGGGAGGCGCCATACGAGTGATCATGCGTGAGATCGCGAGTTGCGAGACGCGGGTTCTATATGGCGGGTCAGTTGATGAAGAAAACGCCCGGTCTATTTTTACAAGATCGCAAATAGATGGTGTTTTGGTTGGGGGAGCAAGCGTGCATGAATCGGAATTTTTAAAAATAGTTGATGCAGCGCATGAGTGCTCATGAAACGTAGGCGCCAGAAACAATTTTTCTTCGGGATTCTTTTTCTCGCGGTAGGCGCATTGGTTGTCCGGGGAGCAGTGAACCTCGTAGGAAATGTTCCTGCAGTGACCGAGCAAAAAAATATTCCAATCCCTTCCCAAGAGGAACTCTTAGTGCAATATCCCATTCTCGTACTCGGGGAACCTTCGTTGGATCGGGGCGTGATCTTAGGTTCGATAGAAAACCGAACTGAGGACAGAGAGAGCAAGGCGTATTTTACCGTCTTGATTCTTGACGTGCATGATCAAATACTTGAAGAAAAAGAGGGTAAAGTGATAATTCCACCCCAGGAATCCTTGTATGTTTTTGCCACCGATCTGGAAACGCCGTTTAGTGCGATGAACAGAGCCAGTATTACAATACATGGGGTGGATTGGGTATCGGAAGAACTCTTGAGAAGTAAAAACTTCGGTTTTTCAGATGAGGTAGAAACAGAAATCATAGGGAGCGATCGCATTATAGTACATGGGACAGTAAAGAATCAGAGCGTTGCAGAAGCTCGGAGAGTGGAAATTCTTGCGGTACTTTTTGATGATAAAGGAAACGAACTCTTCGCAGGCCAAACTAGAGTGACTAACTTGGAAAGCTTTGGGCAAAGGAATTTTTCGATAAACATTCCTTTTGATCAGAGTATTGCAAATCGAGTGAATCTTAGGGAAACAAAGCTTTTTGTCACGGATTTTCAATAAAAAGCGTGAACATTCTACCTCGGATGAAAAAATTCGATTGGGGGCTGCTCACCGCCTTTGGCGTACTTGCAGTCGCGAGTTTAGTGGGTCTTGCTGCCTCGGATATGACATTTTTCTGGAGGCAGTTAACCTGGTATATCATCGCCTTTCCAGTGATGATAGCAGGCAGTTTTATTGACTGGAAATGGTTGGGAAATCGGTCGTGGTTTCGGTACGGTCTATACTGGTTTTCGGTAGCGTTGCTTGCGGTATCGTTTTTGCAGCCGGGAACAATTCGAGGAACAAAAAGTTGGATTGTAGTTGGAAACTTCCAATTCGAACCAGTCGAACTGATGAAAGTTGCGCTAATTCTTCTCTTCGCTCATTTTTTCTCGCGGAGGCACATTGCGGCATGGCAAGGGAAAAATATTCTCCTTTCCTTACTCTACGCGGCGATTCCGATCGGAGTGGCGTTCTTGCACCCTGATCTCGGGGCAGCGCTTATTATTGGAGCGTTATGGGTTTGCTTCTTACTTGCGGGAGGCATAAATAAGAAGCGTTTTGCCGCAGGAGTTTTATTAATTATTATGATGGGCGTGATGGGATGGTTCCTTGCGTTAAAACCTTATCAGAAGGATCGTTTGGTAAGCTTTGTTTTTCCCGAACGGGATCCCTTGGGCGTAAGCTATAACGTTATTCAATCCAAAATCGCGATTGGGTCGGCGGGGTGGCTCGGAAAAGGGTTCGGCCGAGGGACACAAACCCAGCTTCATTTTTTACCCGAAGCCCACACGGATTTTTTCTTCGCCGCATTTACGGAAGAGTGGGGGATACTGGGATCTTTTGCACTACTCTTGACTTTTCTTTTCATTTTGTTTAAATTAGCATCCATTGGTTCTCGAGCGAGAGATAATTACTCTCGGTTGGTTATATTCGGCGTTGGATGCCTGCTATCCCTGCATTTTTTCGTCAACGTTGGGTCAAATGTAGGCATTATGCCGGTTACCGGAATTCCCTTTCCATTTTTAAGCTACGGAGGTTCAAGTATATTGACTATTGCAATCTTGATTAGTATAATAGAACACATTAAACTTGAATCCTCAAGATAACCAACAACGAGGAATGTTTGGTTTGCGCGCCCTCTTATTACTCGGAGGAGTTTTGTTTGTTATTGTGGCGCTCGCATATTTTTTCTATGGTCTTCAACCTGCCTCGCTTGAGAACGGTTCCGCACTTAACGGGGACGCCGGAGCAGGAATTCGATTCCGTATTGCGAAAGGAGAGAGTTTCAAAGACATCGGCGCGCACCTTTCTCAGGAATCTCTCATTAAATCAATCAGTGTTTTTAAAATGTACGCTATTGTAACGGGAAGGGCACAAAAATTTCAGCCGGGCGTTTATACACTTTCTCGTGCGATGAGTGTTCCGGAGATAGTAACGCTTCTGACCCGCGGGGGAAGAGACGAGGTCGCGGTAACGATTCCGGAAGGATCGACGCTTCAGGACGTTGATGCCGTCCTCACAGAGAAGGGAGTTCTCCAAAAGGACGCCCTTGTTTCCTATCCTATAAACAAACTGAAAGATTTATACCCCTTTTTGGAGCAGGTAAACTCTCTTGAGGGCTTTTTATTCCCCGACACCTACCGTTTCCATATCGACTCTTCTCCTGAAATGGTAACACGTACGTTTTTAGACAACTTTGAAGAAAAAGCATGGCCCTTACTTTCCGATGTGGGAACGTGGTATGACTATTTGATCCTTGCCTCTTTCCTTGAACGAGAAGTGCCAAGTTTTGAAGATCGGAAAATCGTAGCAGGGATTCTCTTGAGACGGCTGCAATTGGGGATGCCTTTCCAGGTTGATGCAACAATAAGTTATGCAAAATGCAGTGGGGCAATCAAAGAATGTGAAAATGCTGTGATAACCCAGGGGGATCTCGATATCATTTCTCCATACAACACATATCGACGGCTAGGATGGACGCCAACCCCGATTGCAAACCCGGGAGAATTAGCGATTAAAGCAGCTCTAAATCCTACGGCAAGTTCCTATCTCTTCTACCTTTCGGCACGCGAAACGGGGAAGACAATATACGCGAGAACATTTGAGGAGCATCGTATCAACAGGTTGAAATACCTTTAAAAATTACAGCGACTACACCCGCAACTATGTTAAAAACAAGAACATTTTCCACATATCAAGGATCAATACTTGCTCAACCGAATCTGATTGAGGTACAACTCGATTCGTACCAATGGTTCTTGAAGAAGGGATTGAAGGAGTTGTTCGATGAGATTTCCCCTATTATAGACCATACCGGTAAGGAGCTCGAGCTGCATTTCTTGGATTATAAATTTGACGATCCGAAATACTCCGAAGAACAAACCAAGGAAAAAGACCAGACGTACGAAGCAGCCCTTCGGGTCAATTTGAAACTGGCACATAAGCCAACGAAGCATGAAGCGACCCAAGAGGTCTATCTTGGTGATTTCCCGATGATGACGGCTCGGGGAACGTTTATTATCAACGGGGTTGAGCGTGTTGTTATCTCGCAGCTGGTTCGTTCGCCCGGGGTCTATTTTACCGCAAGCGTGTTCCGTGGACGGAAACTATTTGGCGCAAAAGTAATTCCAAATCGCGGGGCCTGGCTTGAAATTGAAACCGAGCAAGACGGTTTTATCGGCGTTCGGATTGACAGGAAACGGAAAGCGCCTATCACTCAGCTTCTGCGCGTGTTTGGGCTTACCACGGACGAAGAAATAAAGAAAGCGTTTGAGGATATGAGTACGGAGGAGGTAAATCCCTTAGAAGCGACGCTCAAAAAAGACGACACAAAAACAGTTGATGAAGCGTTTTTGGGTATTCATCAACGGCTCCGTCCGGGGGATCTCACGACTGCAGAAAATGCGAAGACCCTTATTGAGGGAATGTTCTTCCGCTTCGACCGGTATGACCTAAGCAGGGTAGGTCGGTTTAAATTCAACCAACGTCTCGATATCGAGAACAAGAAAGGAGGAACACTCGATAGAGAGGATATTATACTAATGATTCGGGAGATCATCCGTTTGAATCGTACACCGAATGCCGAACCTGATGACATCGACCATCTTGGAAACCGAAGAATACGTGCGGTTGGAGAGTTAGTGCAATCCCGCCTCCGTGTCGGTTTTGCGCGTCTTCGCCGGGCAGTTCAGGACCGCATGTCTATGCTGGATCGGAAAACGCTCCAGCCAGTCCAGCTGGTAAACTACCGCCTCCTTACTGCGGTGGTGCGTGATTTTTTCTCTTCTTCCCAACTCTCACAGTTCATGGATCAGGTAAATCCCCTTGCAGAGCTGGAACACAAACGCCGCCTCTCGGCTATGGGTCCCGGAGGTTTGACGCGCGACCGAGCGGGCTTCGAGGTTCGCGATGTGCACACCTCTTATTACGGACGCATCTGTCCTATTCAGACACCTGAGGGGGCGAATATCGGTTTGGTAAGCTATCTTGCGAATTATGCGCGCGTAAACGAATTAGGATTTCTGGAAACTCCCTACTTTAAGATAAAAAATGGAACCGTGACTAAAGAATTAATCTGGCTTGATGCGACGGAGGAACAGCGTTACAACATTGCCCAGGCAGATAGCGCAACGGATGCCAAGGGAAAGTTTATAGACGATCTGATAACTGCACGCGTAAAAGGAAGACCGGGAACGTGTACGCAAGATCAGGTGGATCTTATTGATGTTTCGCCGAATCAGCTGATTAGCGTTGCGACGTCCCTTATTCCGTTTCTAGAGCACGACGACGCAAACCGGGCGCTTATGGGTTCGAATATGCAACGCCAAGCAGTGCCTTCGATTCAAGCAGACGCTCCGCTCGTAGGAACAGGACAAGAGGAAAAAGCAGCGCATGATTCCCAACAGATTGTACTTGCAAAATCGGCGGGGACGGTAACGGAGGTTGATGCTCGGGAAATAGTAATAAAAACGAATTCGGGATCCTCTGAGCGACACCCCCTTCTTAAGTTTCAAAGAACGAATCAGTCAACCTGCCTTTCACAGCGTCCGATTGTGAGAGTCGGCGACAAGGTAAAGAAAGGTGACGTTCTCGCCGATGGTCCCGCAACGCAGGAAGGCGTCCTCGCACTCGGACAAAATTTACTTGTTGCGTTTATGCCGTGGCGGGGTGGGAATTTTGAAGATGCGATTATCTTATCTGAGCGGGTCGCACGGGATGACCGCTTTACGTCAATCCATATTGAAACGTTCGTTTGCTCCGTACGCGATACGAAGCTCGGCCCGGAAATTACTACCCCCGACATTCCGAACGTTTCCGAAGACAAACTCCGCAACCTTGATGAAGAAGGCATTGTCCGTATCGGAGCCGAGGTAAGGGCGGGGGACATTCTCGTAGGAAAAATCTCACCGAAGGGGGAATCAGAACTCACTTCAGAGGAGCGTCTCCTACGGGCAATCTTCGGAGAGAAAGCAAGAGACGTAAAGGATTCTTCGCTCAACTTGCCGCACGGTAAACAAGGGAGAGTTATCGGCATCAAGATATTCTTGAGAGAAAAAGGAGATAAGCTGGAACCTGGAATTATAAAGAAAATTCAGGTTGAGGTTGCGCAACTTCGCAAAATACGCGCAGGAGATAAGCTTGCCGGTCGGCACGGGAACAAGGGTATCATTTCTCAAGTGAGGCCGATTGAAGATATGCCATACCTCGAAGATGGAACACCTGTTGATATTGTGCTGAATCCGTTAGGCGTTGCATCGCGTATGAACATCGGCCAAATTCTAGAGACGCATCTTGGCTTCGCGGCGCACAAGCTTGGCTTCCGGGCTGTGGTACCGAATTTTGTCGGCGCCTCCGAAGAGGACATAATGGAGAGTTTGAAGGAAGCTGGAGTTGCGGAAACAGGGAAGGTAGCGATATACGATGGTCTTACCGGACTTGTGTTCCGTGACCATGTGACTGTCGGACACATCTACATGATGAAATTAGTGCATCTCGTTGAGGATAAAATTCACATGCGTTCGACGGGTCCGTATTCTCTGATCACGCAGCAGCCGCTTGGAGGTAAAGCTCAACTTGGTGGGCAACGCTTCGGGGAAATGGAAGTATGGGCTCTCGAAGGATACGGAGCGGCACACACGCTTCAGGAAATGCTTACTATCAAGTCCGATGACGTATTGGGACGATCGGCTGCGTTCGAATCCATTATTCGGGGAACAGACATTAAGAAACCGAACCTCCCCGCCTCTTTCAACGTGTTGGTGAGCGAATTGAAAGCACTCGGTCTTAATGTGGAATATGAACTTGAAGAACGGAGTGGCAATGGGAATTATGTACGCAGACAAAAAAACCGGGTCGCAGAGAAAAACGAGGATCAAGAATAGTAATAAATATGGATACGCATAACACTGATCTCAAGGAAATTTCCATCCGCCTGGCATCACCACAGGAGATTCTTTCATGGTCGCATGGTGAGGTCATAAAACCGGAAACGTTAAATTACCGCACTCAACGCCCGGAGAAAGATGGTTTATTCTCGGAGCGTATCTTCGGACCGACCAAAGATTACGAATGCTACTGCGGAAAATACAAGAAAGTAAGATATAAAGGAATAGTGTGCGAAAAATGCGGGGTTGAGGTAACGCGCTCCATTGTGCGTCGCGAGCGCATGGGTCACATTTCTCTTGCGACACCAGTCGCACATATCTGGTTTTTGAGAACAGTCCCTTCAAGGGTGAGTATTTTGTTGGATATCTCCGTGCCAAAACTGGAGAAAGTCATTTACTACGCCGCTTACATTGTAACAGCAGTTAATGAAGAGAGCAGGAAACGGGCTTTAGAAACGTTGAAGCGCGAGGTGAAAGGCCAAAAGGAAGAAACTAAGGGAAAGGATTTGGAAAAAATCGTGGACCAAGCAGTTCGTCTCCGTGAAATTTTGGAGGGACTTGGAGTTGGAATGATTATTACGGAGGAAGAATATTTCCAACTCGCCGAACGTTTCGGGGATGTTTTCGAGGCGGATCGGGGAGCGGGTGCAATCCGGAGAATTCTGGAAGGAATTAACCTGGCAAAGTTGGAGAAGGAAGTCGAGAAAGAACTGGGAGAAACGGGAGACGAAAACAGAACGAAAAAGTTGTACCGGCGGTTGAAACTCGTGCGATCGTTAATGAAATCGAACATTCGTCCGGAGTGGATGATTCTGACTGAATTGCCGATCCTCCCTCCTGATCTCCGTCCCATGGTTGCCTTGGATGGAGGAAGGTACGCGACGGCGGACTTAAACGATCTCTACCGCAGAGTCATCAATCGTAATAATCGCCTGAAGAGATTAATAGAATTACGCTCTCCGGAAGTGATTGTTACGAACGAGCGGCGCATGTTGCAGGAAGCCGTTGACGCATTAATTGATAACTCTTCCCGAGCGGGAGGACAACTGCTTTCGACGCGCCGCCGCCCCCTGCGCTCACTCGCAGATATGCTCAAGGGAAAACAAGGACGTTTCCGACAAAACCTGCTCGGGAAACGCGTTGATTATTCAGGGCGTTCGGTTATCGTTGTCGGGCCAGAGCTCAAACTAAACGAATGTGGTCTGCCGAAAAATTTGGCGTTGGAACTCTTCCGTCATTTTGTCATCAATAAAATAATTGAGCGTGGCTTTGCACATAATATTAAGCAGGCAAATCGCTTCATAGAGCAAGGATCGCCGGAGGTTTGGGAAATTCTTGAGGAGGTAATCAAAAACAGGAAAGTACTCCTAAACCGTGCTCCAACATTACATCGGCTTGGTATTCAAGCATTTAAACCGCTCCTCATTGAAGATCTCGCCATCCGTATTCCGCCGCTCGTCTGCTCGGCGTTCAACGCCGACTTTGACGGTGACCAGATGGCGGTCCATCTCCCTCTGACTGCAGAAGCTCAATACGAAGCAACAAAGCTTATGGATGCGGCTTCAAACCTTTTGAAACCGGCAAATGGTGATCCGATCGTTTCACCGAGCCAGGACGTAGTACTCGGGTGTTATTTCCTTACGAAAATAAAAGAAGAGGCAAAGGGAGAAGGAAAAACATTTTCGGACCTAAATGAGGCAACGTATGCATTCGATCAGGGATTAATTGATATCCATGCTTTAATTAAGGTTCGATATCGCGGGGAATTGACTGAAACGACCTACGGGCGCTTGGTGTTGAATGAACTTTTCCCCGAGGATTTTGGCCTTATCAATGAACATATGGGCAAGAAATCACTTTCCAAACTCATCGCAAGAATCATTGATCAGTATGGCATTGAAAACGGGCACGTCTATCTCGATCGCATTAAAAATCTCGGTTTCGAGTATGCCACAATGTCGGCAATAACCTGGGGAATGCGGGATACCGTAACGCCGAAAGAAAAATTCGAAATCATAAAAGAAGGAGAGGAACGGGTTGCCGGACTCGAGGATCAGTTTGAAAGCGGCTTGCTTACCGAGAAAGAGCGAAGAAGCAAAATAATTGAAGTGTGGAATGAAGTACGCGATAAGGTGTATAAAGCAATTCCGAAGGCGTTGGAAGGGGACGGGAAGAACCCTGTTTTCGCGATTGTTGATTCGGGATCTCGGGGAAGTTGGTCACAGCCACATCAGATGATGGGTATGAAAGGACTGGTTGCAAACCCGCAGGGTGAAACAATTGAGCTTCCTATTAAATCATCGTATAAGGAAGGATTGCGCGTCCTCGAATATTTCATTGCCACACACGGAGCTCGAAAAGGGTCCACTGACACAGCCCTCAAAACCGCCTCGGCGGGTTATCTGACGCGGAGATTAGTTGATGTTTCTCAAGACATTGTTGTGCGCGAAGAAAATTGCAAAACAAAGAAAGGCATTACCATTCACCGCGCTGATGGTCAGGAGTATGGATACGCATTTGCCGACCGCCTGCATTCACGGACGAGTTTAGAGGACATTGTTATCGATAAAAAAACACTCGTAAAAGCAGGACAGATTATTTCAGAGGAAGCGGCGAAGGAAATCCAGGACTCATCAGTCGAATCAGTGGTGGTGAGATCGCCAATAGCATGCGAGACAATAAACGGGATTTGTTCGCAATGTTATGGATTGGATTTAAGTAAGGGGAAATTAGTGGAAACCGGTGAGGCGGTTGGTATTGTTGCCGCTCAATCCATTGGTGAACCTGGAACCCAGCTGACCATGCGCACGTTCCATATCGGCGGTATCGCTGGCATCGATATCACGCATGGCTTACCCCGTGTTGAAGAAATTTTTGAAGCGCGTCCGCCAAAAGGAAAGGCGACGTTAGTGCAAACCGACGGCATCGTGGAAAGCGTTGAGGACAGGGGTTTAGTGAAGGCAGTACTCGTGAAACGTATCGGTGAAAAAGCCGCAAAACCGAAGAGGAAGACGAAAAAAGCGGTTGCGACAGGAATAGATGAGTATCTTATTCCTGCCGGGATGCGCATTTTAGCGAAAGAAGGAGACAAGCTTGAAAAGGGAGCCATGCTTTCCGAGGGACATATGGACTTGCGCGAACTTATGGAATTCAAAGGGCCGGAAGAAGTTGAACGGTATATTATAAATGAGGTTCAGAAAATTTATGTTCCGGAAGGCGCCTCAATCAGCGACAAGCACATTGAAGTTATTGCAAAGAGAATGCTTTCGCGGATGGTAGTGACCGACCCTGGAGATTCTAATCTCATTATGGGAGATCTTATTGACCGGTTGGAGTTAGCGCAGATGAACCAGGAGCTCAAAAAAGAAAAGAAGCAGCCAGCGAAAGGGAAATTGAAAATTATGGGAATTACCCGAGTTGCCCTCGACTCTCCGAGTTTCCTTTCCTCCTCGTCATTCCAGGAAACAAGCAGGGTTTTGGTAAGTGCCGCGGTTGAAGGGAAAAAGGATTTCTTAAGAGGATTAAAGGAAAACGTGATTATCGGAAAATTGATTCCCGCGGGAACGGGTCTGTACGATATTCCGGAAGAAGAGCTTACGCCTTGGCGCGCCGAGTTGGAAGAGGAAACGGAAGGATTTGGAGGAAATAACGGAGGAAAGACGTCGGAGATACAGGAAAGCGAGAGTTAATCCTCCCTATTCTAGTAAATAAAAGGCGCGGGTGAGGGATTGACGGGACTATGACCTTTTGATATCGTACACAAGAACTATGGAAAACGAATCACTAAAAAGATACGAGATTACATATGTGATAAAGGGAGAAAACAGCACCCCCATAAAAGGGATTCTTGAAAAACATGGGGCTGAAATTCTTGACGACCGCCCTTTAGAGAAAATTCGCCTCGCATATCCGATTGCGAAACAAGAGTACGGCTTTCTGGGAACGCTTGTGTTTGCTATTGATCCGGGAAAAATGGAGGCCATTACCCCCGACTTAAAACTTGAGGAAGGGCTTATTCGCAACCTGGTAACCGCATTAACCGCCGAGCAGTCAAGCGCCGAAAATAAGAGAAAATCAGCTAATGCAGCCGCTGCCCGAAGGAGGAAAATCACAAAAGAAAAAAAGCCAGGACTTCTTACCAATGAGGCACTTGAGAAAAAGATTGAAGAAATACTACAATAAAGGTAATGAACCTCAATAAAGTATTGCTTATAGGCAGGTTGACGGCGGATCCCCAATTAAGGACGACGACAGGAGGACAACCGGTAGCTTCGTTTTCAATCGCTACAAATCGCGTGTGGACGGATCGCCAAGGAGCAAAACAGCAAGATGTTCAGTTCCATAACATTGTAGTGTGGGGGAGACAGGCGGAGATAGCGAATCAATTCTTGAAGAAGGGAAGTATGGCCTACATTGAGGGGCGTCTTCAAACCCGGAATTGGCAAGATAAGCAGGGACAGAACAGATGGACGACTGAAGTAATATGCGAACGGATGCAACTAGGCCCGCGCGGAGGCGAAGGAGGAGGGACATTTCCAAGAGATGAAAATCAGCAACAAGATAATAACGCCGGAAAGGACGCGCCTGCTGAGGAAGACCTCCCCGAAATCAATATTGACGAAGAGAGGGGAGTAAACCCGAAAGACATCCCATTTTAAAAGTTAAGAAACCATGATGAAAAAAGGAGAGCAACAATGCGTTTTCTGTTCGCAAAACGCACAAGAGATTGATTATCGCGACGTCGAGACGCTGCGTCGTTTTATCTCGAGTCAGGCAAAAATTATTGACCCCGCACACACCAGCGTATGTGCAAAACACCAGCGCCGATTAGCACGGGCGATAAAACGAGCGCGGATTGCGGGACTTCTTCCCTTTGTTGCACATCAGCATGAATCATGATAGCGTTTGATGCCTCAGTTATTGAGGCGTTCAAAGCATTGTGGCAAAGAACTGCCATCCTCGATTGGAGTGCGGTTTTTTTTGCAACTTATTTTCCCTTCCTGATCCTGCTTTTAGTTCTCGCGCTCTTTTTTCAAGCAAAATCATGGCGACTGCGATTATGGTATATCGCGAACACAACACTTGCCGTAATTATCTCGCGTGGGATAATCACCGAAGGAATACGGTTTTTGTACGCTCGCCCGAGACCATTTATAGCGCTCCGATTTTCTCCGCTGCTTTCTGAATTCAATCCGTCTCCCGCATTTCCCTCAGGACACGCCGCAACGTTATTTGCCGTGGCATTTATGCTGCTTTTTTTCAGAAGAAAATGGGGATACTGGTTTCTTGGATTTGCGTTTATAAACGCGCTTGCACGAGTGTATGCGGGAGTACATTGGCCAACGGATATTATTGGCGGTATTTTGACCGGGTTCGTGTCGGCCGGCGTGGTGTGGTTTTTGTTGTTGCGTAACAATAGAAAAATATTATTACCTAAAGAGGAAGAAAGTGAAGAAGAAGAGAACGAAGAAAAACCAGGCGACTCTCTTTTTCCCAAAGTTCCGGAATAAAATATCGCCGTAAGACGATATTTTTTAATAGTGCCGAGGGAGGGACTTGAACCCTCACGGCCTTGCGACCACAGGATTTTGAGTCCTGCGCGTCTACCAGTTCCGCCACCTCGGCATAACTATGATGATGCTTCTGCACTCAAAAATGAGCAGATGCATTGATAGTGCCATAAGAAAACTCTATAGTAAAGAAAAGGATATATGGCACGAGTAATAGCTATTTTGAACCAAAAAGGAGGAGTGGGAAAAACGACAACGGCGATGAATTTGAGCGCCTATCTCGCCCTTTCCGGCAAGCGCACACTCCTTGTGGACTTTGATCCGCAATTTAACGCAACAGTAGGAATGGGCGTCACACACGCTCCGGACGAAACGATTTATCACCTTCTCTTCACAGAGCAAGAATTGTCGCAGGTAGTAAAGCAAACCTCGCTTTTTAATCTGGACATGATCCCCGCTTCCGCAGACCTCGCCGGTGCGCTCGTGGAGATGATCGAAGTTTCGGAGCGCGAATGGATGTTGCGTCGTCTGATTGATCGCCTCCGGGATCAGTACGATTTTATACTCATCGATCTGGGCCCAAGCTTGAATCTCCTGACGGTGAACGGACTGCTTGCCGCAAACGAAGTAATCGTTCCCATTCAGTGCGAATACTATAGCTTAGAAGGGCTGGGTCAGCTGGTGCAGACAATCACGCTGATCCGAGAAAACCTTAGCCATCCT
Organism: uncultured Candidatus Saccharibacteria bacterium; assembly: GCA_964534105.1. Lineage (GTDB taxonomy): Bacteria > Patescibacteriota > Minisyncoccia > UBA6257 > GWB1-50-10 > CAZHOF01. Next base: position 1,919 of record CAZHOF010000012.1, on the reverse strand, counting down.
CTCAAGGTTACCGGAGCGTTACTTACCATGTTCGATAAGCGAGAGAAACTTTCCAGAGAAGTTGCCCGTGAAGTGCGAAGACGTTTCCCGCATCGCGTCTTTGATGTCGAGATACCGCGTTCCGTAAGTTTGGCGGAGGCGCCGAGCTATCGTAAACCAATTATGCTATACGACCCCCAAAGCACCGGAGCCCAGGCCTATGAGCGCCTTGCCCGTGAGGTGATCAGATACGCGGAAGAAGATTCTTTGGGAACAACCGATGCTTCTTCAGGGCAAGAACCACAAAATAATATGAAGGAGGAAGACGCAAACGAAGCATTGAAAAAACAACACGAAGACCAACAAGAGAGAGAAAAGGAGGACTTTCCTCGCTACGAACCCCCATTGCAGATTCTCTGATTTTTATCCACAACTTTGTCAAAACCCCGCCCGGAGCGGGGTTGAAAGTTTTTGAGGCGATGTTAGGATAGAATCGGTTCCTCAAAGGGGAAGATGGTTGTATTACGAGGGAGGTACACGGCCGGTACCAAACGTGCAATGCAAACATACAAACCGGAGAGCGAACTACGTATATATACGTTTGCTAAAACAGAGGTCAGGTTATGGTAGGAAAAAAAGCAATACAAGTACTTCATTTTCGAGTTGCTCTTTACACCACATAAATCGTTGTACTCGAAAACATAAGAAGGAAAGGATCGCTTTTCGCCTCCGTAAGCCCCTCTGTTTTAGTTTGCCCCACGCCATGGCTTTGTGGGGCTTATCTCGCGAGAAAAAAAAGTCACCAGAAGGTTTTGCTCGTCCTATCTTTTTGGGGGAGTAAGAACACAGTGGTGACTAAGGTACATAGCTCTTTGTTTTAAAGAAAACGCGTCTTGACGCGTTTTCTTTTAACTCCATTTTGAGTACAATAAGGATATTATGACTCTTGGACGCGGTTTAGAATCATTGATTCCGAAAGGTGGACACCAAGGAAAGCCGATCCCGGATGCGGATAATCGTGACGGACAGGTTCATCAAAAGAAGCAGGGAGATGAATATCACATACCGCAGATAAATCCACCCGTTCAGACACCCCAGCGGCAACCTACGCAAATTCAAGAGAAACAGAGTTGGGAAGCGGAGAAAGATAAGCAAGAACATCGGACAGAAGGCGGTGACCGAGAGTCCATTTTCCAAATCGAGGTTGAGAAGATAAAACCGAATCCTTATCAGCCCCGCAGGGAATTTAACCCGGAAACACTTGAAGAACTCGCGCAATCCATCCGCGAATATGGCGTTATCCAGCCCCTCATCGTTTCAAAAGTGGTAAAAGAAACCGAGACGGGAGCGGATGTTGAATATCAACTTATCGCGGGGGAACGCCGCCTTCTTGCCGCGAAGAAAGCGGGCCTTACTCATGTTCCTGCGATTGTGAAGCGCGCCGATACCCCAAGGGTTAAACTCGAACTTGCGCTTATCGAAAATATCCAGCGAAGCGATCTTAGTTCACTAGAAACAGCAAGAGCATATGCACGCCTCCAGGATGAATTCGGGCTGACGCAACGCGAAGTAGCGGTACGGGTGGGAAAAAGCAGGGAGGTGATTGCGAATACGCTCCGTCTTCTGAACCTTCCTGGGGAGATCCAGACCGCATTGTCGGAGGGGAAAATAAACGAATCGCAAGCGCGGATTTTGTTGTCGGCTCCAAATACCGCAGAGCAAATACGTCTGTTCAATGAATTACTCAGCAAAAAAACAAGTGTTCGAGAATTGCAACGCAAAGCCCTTGTAGAACCAAAATCTTCCCGGGAGCCGCTCCTTGAATCAGAACTGCATTACTGGCAAGAACAACTCGAGGAAAAGCTAGGAGCCCCGGTTAAGGTAATGGGAGAGAAAAATAACGGAAAAATAGTCATAGCGTTTTACTCGGAGGAAGAACG
>CAZHOF010000011.1:15054-16797 GCA_964534105.1 uncultured Candidatus Saccharibacteria bacterium | reverse complement strand
CCCGGATTGAGTATTATCGTTTTCCGCTTAAGCATATCGTGCGCCGCAAATGGACAGACGACGCGCATGAACATTCTCTTGTATCCCGCCATCTCTTCAAGCTCCCGGACTACCGCTTCAGACCTGATAAGGTCTCGTAGTTGTGGCATGGGATTTCTGCTCCTTTCTATTGTTACCCTATTCTATTTTTAATGTGCGTGCTGCGGACTCAATTCCTAGGCATAAAGCCGGGATGGCGGCCCAAAGGGCTTAGCCATTTTATCACGCCCGCAGCGCCTCTACGAGTTTTTCTTTTTCACCCTTGGTTTTTGCCCCTACGAAGAAACGGAGCAGGGGTTCGGTATTCGAGGGGCGTACAATAAACCACCCGTTTTCGAATTCCAAGAGAAGCCCGTCTTTTTTTCCTTTGTATTGCGCCTTCGTTTCCCATTTTTTTTCGAGTTGGCGTATGATCTTTTTCGGGTTCTCCGCTTCTTTGTTGAAGTGACCCTCGTACATCTTGGGAACAAGGTCCAGAAAATCACTGAAGCGGTAGGGGAGCCGGGACACCGCATTCATTACCTTTATCGCTGCAAGCAGGGCCGATTCGTTTTTAAAGAAGTCCCGGAAGTAGTAATGACCGGATCGCTCCGCCCCGATGCGCGCATCCTTCTTCCGCATCATTTCTTTTACAAACCTCGTCCCGATACGGGAGGCGTGCACCTTGTTTTTCATTTCAGGGAACACTGTTTTGATGCCCTGATGCACCATAATATCCCCAACGAAGGGAGGGTCGGAAAACAATGAGAGGAGGTAGAGAATGACATAAGAGGGGACATCGCGTCCTTTATCATCTATAAAAACAGCCCGATCCCCGTCACCGTCAAACACTACGCCGAGATCAGCTTTGAAGCGCTTTACTGCTTTGTGCGCATCATCTGCGGCGCGGGGAGCCGTTGGGTCAGGACCATGCGCCGGGAAGTTCCCGTCCATTTTTTGGTTTATGATGCGCGTTTCAACATTTTCCATCTCCAATGAAGGAGCCAGTATTCCCGTCGCTCCATTTGAGCAATCAAGCACCACCCTCAATTTTTTCCGGACATCTGCAAAACTTTCAAGAAATTCGCGATATTCATTTTTCACCTCGATCTTTTTATGTTTCATGAGGGTAACGCTTCACGAAATTTAAAACAGTACCGCCGCCAATCATCTCGGCCCCTTTTCCCACCACCTTCAATCCGTTGTATTCTTTCGGGTTGTGAGAAGCGGTAACCATAAGACCTCCCGAGGCACGCTCTCGGTTCACTAAAAAATAAAACATCGGCGTTGTTGCGACTCCTGCTTCCGTAATATGACGAACCTTGGCGCGCTTCAGACCCTTCACAACACTCCGCAACAGTTGGGGGGAACTTAACCGGATATCGCGTGCGATCACGATGTGCCCGCGCAACACTTTACCGCAGGCATAGGCGATTTGTTCAATGATTTTTTCGTTCACTTCCTCGGGATAGCGCCCGCGAATATCGTACGATCGAAAAATGTCCTCCGTCATTCCTTGAATTCTAGTCCATTTTCGCCTTAAATAGAAATGATCATGGCTCCGAGAAAATCGACAAGGAATAGGAGGGGAAGGGAGGATCGCGAGGAACGGCTGAATTACTTCGAGCTCCATCCTGATATCAAGCGCAGCGTCATCATTGTCGTTTGTATCGGCATCGCGATGATTTTTATTCTTGCCGGAGCCGACCAGGCAGGCCCGTTCGG
>CAZHOF010000011.1:12962-14954 GCA_964534105.1 uncultured Candidatus Saccharibacteria bacterium | reverse complement strand
GTCGGGGATCTCCGCGCAAACGCAAACGTTATCAAGCGGACACTCGAAAGCTTCGGTGTCCCCGTGGAGATGGGGGAGATCAATATTGGACCGACTGTTACCCGGTACACCTTAAAGCCCGCGGAAGGGGTGAAGCTCTCCCGTATCACCGCACTTCATTCCGATCTCGCGCTTTCTCTTGCGGCGCACCCCATCCGCATTGAAGCCCCCATCCCGGGTAAATCGCTCGTCGGCATCGAAGTTCCCAACAAGGCGGCCGCAGTTGTCCGCCTCGGCAGTTTGATTCTTTATCCCGATTTCCAAAGCGCCGACCCGCTTTCCTTTGCATTAGGAAGGAACGTGAATGGAGAACCGGTGTTCGCTGATATCGCCAAAATGCCGCATCTTTTGATTGCCGGCGCAACGGGGTCGGGAAAATCCATTGCTATCCATTCGATGATCATCTCCCTCCTTTTCCGCAATTCGCCCGATATGCTCCGCTTCATTCTCGTTGATCCGAAACGCGTTGAACTCTCCGTTTATGAAGATCTTCCCCATCTTGTGGCTCCTGTTGTCACCGAGAATAAAAAGGCAATCGGGGCGCTTCGCTGGCTTATTCAGGAAATGGATCGCCGTTACCAGCTATTGCTTGATTTAGGCGTCCGAGATATCAAAAGTTACAACAAGACCGTTCCTCAAAACGGCGGTGAAGCGCTCCCGTTCCTGGTCCTCGTTATCGATGAGCTTGCCGATTTGATGTCTACCTACGGACGAGAGGTTGAGGGATCCATTATTCGTCTTGCGCAGATGGCCCGTGCGACCGGTATTCACCTTATTGTTTCAACGCAACGACCGTCCGTCGAAGTTATTACCGGACTCATCAAGGCCAATATCACTTCCCGTGTCGCTCTCCAGGTCGCCAGTCAGATTGACTCGCGTACCATTCTGGATACTGCGGGGGCGGAAAAGCTGCTCGGACACGGGGATTTACTCTTTATATCCTCCGAGATGTCGAAACCAAAGCGTATCCAAGGCGGGTTCATTACCGAAGAGGAGGTTAAAAAGGTGGTATCGTTTATCAAGAAGAACAATCAACCCGTGCCACAAGACGAGGTTGATCTTGAATCCTCTGCGCCGAACGGGGAAGGTGGATCTGATAATTCTCTTTTCGAACATCTTGCAGGAGAAGATGATGATGAATTATATGAAGAGGCCGTTGAGGTTGTTCGAGCGGCGCAAAAGGCGTCCGCATCTCTGCTCCAGCGTCGTCTTAAGGTTGGCTATGCGCGTGCCGCGCGCCTTCTTGACATAATGGAAGAACGGGGCGTTGTGGGTCCCGGAGAAGGGGCAAAACCCCGTGATATTCTCATCTAGCCGGGCGACTGCGCTGGGATTCCCGACGTGATACAATAAGGAGAACGCCATGGAAGAACGCCGCAATAATCTCTCGTCGCTTATTCTTGAAACGCTCCGCGCTAAGAATCTTTCTGTTGAAAAGCTCTCCCAGATGACAGGAGTCCCCGAACGGTTTTTAAACCTGCTTATAGAGGAGCGTTTTGAAAAACTCCCTGCGGCACCTTACGTGCGCGGTTACCTCCTTAAAATTGCTCAAGCCCTGAATCTTGAAGGCAACCGCCTCTGGGGCGAATATCTTAAAGACAATGCGCTCATCCGCCGATCGGGAAAAAAGGATGAGCTTCCACCCAACCGGTTCGCTCTTTCGGTCATAACCGTGAACAAAAAAATCATCGCCTTTGTCGGCGTCCTCCTTATTCTCGGCATTTTTGTCGCCATCCGACTCCCTTCGATCTTGGGTGTTCCCGAGCTTATCGTTGACGTTGAGGATGACGTCGTTACTTCTTCAAGCGTTATTACGCTTTCCGGAACTATTGAGCTAAAGGATCAATTGACAATCAATGGAGAGCTCATCTATCCTGATTCCAACGGCGCATTTACGAAAACAGTAACCTTGGAACCCGGATTCAATACCTTCGTCTTTAATGCAAAACGCTT
>CAZHOF010000011.1:6538-12862 GCA_964534105.1 uncultured Candidatus Saccharibacteria bacterium | reverse complement strand
GCAGGAGGATTGCCCAAGGGACGTATTATTGAAATTTACGGTCCTGAGAGCTCCGGCAAGACCACACTTGCACTACACGCCGTTGCAGAAACGCAGCGGCAAGGAGGAAGGGCGGCATTTATCGATGCGGAACACGCCCTTGACCCCGAATACGCCGCGCGCATTGGCGTTAAGGTTAAAGAACTAATTATCTCACAACCCTCGAACGGAGAGGAAGCGCTCAATATTCTCGAAACACTCGTCCGATCCGGCGTGATTAATATTGCCGTTATTGATTCCGTTGCGGCGCTTACGCCCCGCGCAGAGATCGAAGGGGAGATGGGCGCCCAGCATATGGGCTTGCAGGCGCGACTCATGTCACAGGCGCTCCGCAAGCTTACCGCAATCGCCGCGAAATCCGGAACTATCGTCATTTTCATCAACCAAATCCGTTCCAAAATCGGAATCGTGTATGGTAATCCCGAAACGACCTCGGGAGGCCTTGCGCTTAAGTTTTATGCATCGATTCGCATCGATATCAGGAGATCGGCGCAGATCAAGAAAGGGGAAGATGTCGTGGGAAATCGCGTGAAGGCGAAAGTGGTGAAGAACAAGATTGCGCCGCCTTTTAAAATTGCCGAATTCGATATTCTCTATGGCGAGGGTATTTCCTATGAAAGCGACGTCTTGAATACCGCCCTCAAGTACGGCGCCGTAAAAAAAGCCGGGGCAAGTTATTCCTTCGGGGACGAGAAGCTCGGAGTAGGTTTCGATGCCGTTCGAGAAAAACTTAAAGAAGACAGGAAAACCCTGAATGCCATTAAAAAGGAATCCGAGCATCTGGCGAAAAAATCGAAAATCGGAGGAGCATAAAAAACCGGCTTTCGCCGGTTTTTATTGTTGTTCCTGGACGAGACGGAAGAAGTTTTCAAAAAGCTTTGCAACGAGAATGGGTCCCGTACCCCCGGGCGTCGGCGTATAGGTAATCCCGGTTTCTTTTTCCGGGGGCGTAAGATCGCCCCGCAGTTTTCCCGACGTCGCATCATATCCGAAATCAATCACCAGTGCGCTGTCCTTAAGCTTGTCCGCATCAACGATGCCCGCTACTCCAACTCCCGAGATGATAAGGTCAGCGTCCTTGAGGAAGAGGGTTTTGTCAGCGGTGTTCTTGTCGAGCACCGAAAGCGTCGCTGCCTTTTTTTGCATCCACACGCTCGTGGGTTTCCCTACCAATATTCCGGCTCCGACTATTACCGCATGCGCTTCTCCCAGATTTTCTTTTCCGACTACCTTGAGTATTTCTTTGATTGTTTCCACTGCCGGCGGATTCACGGTATTGCGGCCTGCATAAAATGCCCCAAGCGCGCGTTCGCCCAGAACGTCAACGTCTTTTTCCCGAGGAACGGCATTCAATACGTATTGCGCGTTTATCTGGCCCGGAAGGGGGAGTTGCACCACTGTTCCTCCGCACGTCTTGTGCTGCGCTATTTTTAGCACTTCGCGGCGTAACTCATCCTGCGTTATCTCCAAAGGAAAGGAGTACTTGCGCAGATCAATGCCGAGCGCTTTTGCGGTTTTTTCTTTTTCCCGCACGAAGCTTTCGGTCTCTGCGTTTCCACCAACTACCACGAGTGCAAGAAATTTCTTCGGAGACGCCTCCCGTTTAAGCCGATTTATTATGTCTCGGGCAATTGCTCTTCCGTCTATTATCATTGTTTTATAGGGAACGCGCGGACGAGTTCTTGAACCGCTTTTCGGAGGCGCGTTTTTTCCGATGCTTTCGTCTCAACGAGTCCTTCGGCGATTATCCGCGCAAGGCGCATCATCTCTTTCTCTTTCATTCCGCGCGTTGTGACGCTCGGGGTTCCCAGACGGATTCCCGAAGGATCGCGCGGACTTCTACTGTCAAAAGGAATGGCGTTTTTGTTGGTAATGATGCCGATTTGCTCCAAGCGAACGCTCGCCGTTTCACCACCGATGCCGCGTTTCCACGTATCAACGAGAAAAAGGTGCGTGTCCGTCCCGCCGGAAACAATGCGCCAATCGCGCCGTTGCAGTTCCAACGCCAGAGCGCGTGCGTTTTTTACCACCTGCTTTGCGTATCTTTCAAACCCCTGCGTTCCCGCCTCTCTCAAAGCAACGCCTACTGCGGCAATCTGATTCAGGTGAGGGCCGCCTTGCAGTCCCGGAAAAACAGTTTTATTAATCGCTTCCGCGAACTCCATGCGCGCAAAGATAAGGGCTGAACGGGGACCGCGTAATGTTTTATGCGTTGTCCCGGTAATAATATCGGCGTGGAGGAACGGGGAAGGGTAAGCGCCGCCCGCCACAAGCCCTGCTACATGCGCCATATCCACCATAAAGAGCGCTCCAACGCTGCGTGCGATATTCCGCATCCGTTTGAAGTCAACGAAACGAGAATATGCGGTATACCCGGCAACAATGAGTCGCGGACGTTCCCGCTTTGCCAGATCCGCTATTTCGTCGTAGTTCAGCTGCTCTGTTCTTACGTCAACGCCATACGGCACCTGTTTCCATAATTTTCCGGTTGCGCTCACGCGATGGCCATGGGTAAGGTGTCCTCCCATATCGAGACGCATCCCCATAATTTTTTCTCCTGTCGGCACAAGCGCAAGATATACCGCAAGGTTCGCCGGAGACCCCGAGTAGGGCTGTACATTTACGTCCCAATCCTTCGCCCGCAAACGGAAGAGTTTCAGCGCACGTCGCTTCACTAAGATTTCAAGATCGTCTGCAACGTCATTCCCCCGATAGAAGCGTTCCTTCGGATATCCTTCCGCGTATTTGTTCGTGAATACTGAACCCAGCGCCTCGCGCACGTCTTTTGAGACAATGTTTTCCGAGGCGATAAGATCGAGAGTTTCGTTCTGGCGTTTTTCCTCGCTTTGGATCAAATGTTTGATTTCCTTGTCCTGCATTGTCTTCAATCTACGTCAAAATAAAAAAGAGCGCCAGTGGAGGAAGCATCAACTTCCGAAATCGGCAATAGTTATTAGTTTTTAGTTGCTGGAGTGCGAACACAAAAAATACGAGGAGTTTATCCTCGCGTTTTCTTATGCGTCGGGCCTGCCCGCCATTGGCTGCGCTTCAGGCGTAGGCAGACGGGCCTTTTCCGCAAAGCGCTATTCGAAAAGCTGATCCAGCTCGTCTAGCGCATCCTGTTCGTCTCCAAATCCCTTCAATCCCTCAAGCTCAATTGGTTGTGAGGAGGAAACAGCGCTCTGCGGTTCCGTGACGGGCTGCTCTTCTGTCTCCGTCGTCGTTGCCTGATTTTCCTGAATGGGAGTAAGCGATGCCGTGGTATTTACCAAAGGCCTCGTCTCTTCTCCTCCCGGCTGGGCAGTTTCACGCGGGGTAAAAAGGAGTGGAACGTACGCGAACACCAACCCAACAATAACGATGATAACAATCACCAGTGCGAAGTTTTTATTGCGTAAGAATTGCATAGAGATTATAACAAGCTGTTTTGTGATGGCTCTTCTTCCTTATAGTCGAAGGTGATCTTTTCCATTTGGGGAACGTTGCGCCGGGGAATCCAAAGGTATTTCTGCGTACAGATCAGGTCGTAAATTTCCTTGGTGATTTTCACGTCCTGCAGACAGTAGCTTTTTAATTTTTCCATCTCTCCCTTGCGATAGAACTCGATTGCCTCCAACCCGTGCCCGGTTTTTCCAACGCCCAGGTTTGCTTCCGCAAGAATACCGAGTCCGATCCTTCTTCCCAGTTCCTTCTCTACTTCTTCCAAGATATCAAAATGGGGAATAGAACTCAAGTTGAAGTTGAAGTGCTTCTTCAGGACCGGAACGTCGAACCGCTTGCTCGAAAAACCGATCAAAAGATGCGCGCTTTGCAGGAGTTCGCCGAGTTCCGCAAGTTCATGTTCGTCAAAGCACCGATATTCGTCGCGAAGATACGAGTAGGTTCCCACCACTGAAACCTCGAGCTTCTCGATATTTTCCTGACCGCCAACATCCGCGAAGGTATTTTTCGTTTCGATATCGAAGACGATTTTGTCGGTTTCTTTCATAGTAAAAGATACGGGTTATTGTACATCATCCGTAATAGGGATGCGAGTATTTCCCGATGCTTCTTGTCCTCCTATTCTCCCATTCGCGCGAATCAGAGAATGATGGGATAAGGGCCAGAATAAACAAGGGGAAGCTTAAATGACTCACCCGAGTGAGTCATTTAAGCAAATCGGCGCAAAACAACAAGAGATTGATTGGAGTAAGACAAAGCCCTACACGTGCCGGTCTGCGACTTTTGAGGCGGCGTAGCTTTCCGGCTTGGTGCGTGCCTCAAAATTGCTACCGCGGATCATGCCGATTACCTCCTGCATAAGCGCTTTCGTTTTTCCATTTTCTCCCACATCGGCGTGTATTTCAAAACTCCACCGTTTTATCCCTTTTTCCTTTCGAAGCTCTTCCAATATCTCCTTTGCGGCATCAAGCGAGATTAATACCTCGCGAATGATGCGATCGCGGAGCGTGAAAAACTTTCCCGCGTCAACTCTGCGCCAGAAATATCTGCCGCCGTTTCCTACGCGATGCACCACAATTGCCGTAACAAAATCGGCTTTGTTGTTTGCAAGCGCCAGTGAATCCGTGCCAATCATTACTTTGTATGCATACCGTTCGTCTGTGCGCATAAAAGCGACGATTTCTCGCGCAACGCGCTCCGCGTCAAGCTTCAATCCGTATGCGTCATTAAATAACGGTAAATTTTCCTGCATTATGCGGGTAGCATATGCTTGCAAGGGAATATTGTCAAAATGACTATCTTGTTTTCACCTTTTCCCCCACGCGTTATACTCAATTTATGACGCTCACGTTAAATGCCAAAGACAAGGAGAATATAAACAATATCGTTGAGAGGATTGAAAAGAAAAAGCGGCGGGATCCTCGCGCTTCTCTGGCGCAATTAAGCTTTTCCGCGCTTTTCGTGCTTCTCAATCAAGAAGAGCGGCTCGTTGTCCGGAAATTGAGGGAGTTAAATCCAAAAAGATACGGGTTCAAAGGTCCTTTTCTCGGCATCACTCAAGTTCCAAAACGTCTTGTTATCGTCCGCAATCAGCGTTATCTGCGTGGCGACAAACCTGAAACACTGCCTCCGCAACTCGTTCCCCCATTAGTGCATCGCTACTATCTCAACTTATGCACTGCTATGCGTCGCGAGATCGGTAGGACGATTCTCATCGAATCCGGTTATCGCTCTCCTGCTTATCAAATCCTTGTTTTTCTCTTCTATCTCCGGTTCCACGGGTGGGATCTGCAGAAAACGGCGAAGCGAGTTGCCCTTCCCAGTTACAGCGAGCATGGATACCCACCGAGACAGGCGCTGGATTTTATGACGAAAGACGGTATCCCTTCCGACGATAATCCTCTCGCTTTCGCCCGCACGCAAGAATACACATGGCTTTTGAAACACGCTTCTGATTTTCACTTCACGCTTTCTTATCCAAAAAACAACCGATTAGGGGTTGATTATGAACCGTGGCATTGGGCTTTCACGAGGTAATTAAGATTTGTTGACCGCATTCCCTTGCAGTTCTATTGTGAGTAGGTCAATTCTGTTCTTTTCCATCTTCATTGGAGGAAAGAAATGGATCCGCTCAGGAAAGGTGACCGATTCGCAGACTTCGTCTCCGCCCGCAATAACGAAACTGTTATACGGTGGCAAAAGGTGCAGATTTTCTTTCTAATCAATTCCGTCCTTGTCGGTATCACGGCTAGTGCAACCCTTGGTACAATTTCTAAACTTTTGGTGAGTATCTTCGGTTTTTTTGTGACTCTTATCTGGTGGTTAATCCAATGGGAAGCGCAAAATGCGATTGACTATTGGAATGCCGAGGCAGCGCGACAGGAACCTAGCGAAGAAAACGGTCATACCCATGGTTTCGCTTTCGCAAAACCGCGCGAGGGATTCTATTTCAAGTTTGTTTCCACGCATTACCTCATCCTTTTTCTTGTTGCTCTTTTTGCCTTCTGGTGGATCGGTCTCATCATCTCTCACGCGTATACACTTCTCTCATGTTAACTAACCATAAGGCCCGCGAAAACAGTTCGCGGGCCTTTATCCTAGAACACTCGCGCGCACTACCTGTTAGCATATTTATAGATTTCTTGGAGTTGGCTTGCTTTCAATGTGGGCACTGAGGGATTCGAACCCCCGGCCTACTCGGTGTAAACGAGTCGCTCTAACCAGCTGAGCTAAGTGCCCGATCTTATTTCACTTGTTGCCCCTCAAAAACATTCGGGACACTGAATTTTCTTACCTCTCCGCCGGGAAGGCGGATCGGAGAAAATTCGTGTGCGCCTGCCTGGA
>CAZHOF010000011.1:0-6438 GCA_964534105.1 uncultured Candidatus Saccharibacteria bacterium | reverse complement strand
GCAACTGCGAGATCGTTTAAGAACTGGCCCTTGGTGCGCAGATTCCTTTCTTCGGTAGGAAGCTTCAGGGTATATCCCCCTGCGATACCGCGGCTGATGATCGTTACCTTGTGTACCGGATCGGTGTCCTTCAAAGCCGCGATTACAAGCGCATGCCCCGCTTCATGATACGCTGTTACTTTCTTCTCGTGTTCCGAGAGGACTCTGCTGCGGCGTGCCGGCCCGAGCATCACTTTTTCTATCGAATCAAAAAAGTCGTTCTGCGTAATCGTTTGGTGACCCAGCCGGGCTGCGAGAATCGCCGCCTCATTCGCCAGGTTTGCGAGGTCAGCCCCCGAAAAACCCGGGGTACGCACCGCTACTGCGCGTAAATCAATGTCTTTTTCAATCGGCTTTTCCTTTGTGTGAATTTTCAAGATCTCCTCGCGGTCGTTGATATCAGGCAAGTCCAATATGATACGTCTGTCGAAACGACCCGGCCGGAGCAGTGCTTGATCAAGAATATCCGGGCGATTCGTTGCCGCCATCACGATTACGTTCGTGTCGCGGTCGAAACCGTCCATCTCAACCAATATCTGGTTCAGGGTCTGTTCGCGTTCGTCATGGCCTCCTCCCAAACCAGCACCGCGCTCGCGCCCTACGGCATCAATCTCGTCAATGAAGATAATCGAAGGAGCAGAGCGTTTTGCGGTCTGGAAAACATCACGCACCCGCGAGGCACCGACTCCGACGAACATTTCTACGAATTCCGATGCCGAAAGGTGGAAGAAGGGAACATTGCTTTCTCCTGCAACGGCGCGGGCGAGAAGCGTTTTCCCGCAACCGGGTGGCCCCATTAAGAGCACGCCCCGGGGGATCTTTGCTCCCATATTCAAGAATTTTTTCGGCTCGCGCAGGAAACTAACCACCTCTTCAAGTTCCTCCTTTGATTCCTTGAGTCCCGCGACATTTTTGAACGTTACTTTGTCTTTCGAGGCGAAGAAGAGCTTAAGATTTGCCTTCCCGAATGTGAATACCTGATTCGCCCCCGTGCGCGCCTGGCGGAATAACCACCAGAACACGAGAATCATCAGAAGAACCGGCAAGAGGGAGGGAATAAGGATTCCTGCCCAATAAGAAAAACCTGACTGGTTTTTAACCCGGATCTCGACGCTGCGCAGCGCTTCGTTTGTTACGCCATAGTTCCTAAGTGTTTCACTTAACCCGGCCTCTACTTCCTTTTGTGATTTCGCCTCGCTGTCGTCCTTTAGTGTAATCGCGAGATTGTCTCCCTCGACTGTAATGCTTTTTACTTTTCCTTCGGTGATCTGATCAGCAACCTGATTGATGCTCCAGACGGGAATCTCTCCGCTCGTTCCTTCCTCAATAATGAAGGAAAAGAGAAGTGTCAGAGAAAAGAGGAGCGCGAGGGCGAAAAAGAAATTTCTACCCATATTCTTTGTTGGTTTGGTTTTTTTCATAGTCGTGTTTTATCTTACCCGAGAGATTCCCTATTGTACATATATAGAAAGTGTTGATGTCCTGTAGAAAGAAAAACACGCTCTCACTTCGATCGGAACGTGTTTTTTTTCGCGTTACAAGGCGTTACTATTCCTTCAGCTTCAGCGTGATTCTCTTCTCTGCGGGGGTAATTTCTTCAATAGTGAACGTGTATTCTTCGCCTTGTTTCAGATGTTTCTTCATCTCATCAATCCCGCCGAAATCGGTTACATGCACGTTGCCCTGAAGATCTCCCTTGAGATTTACGATGGCGCCGAAAGGATTGAAGCTGTAGACTGTACCACGCACTTCTTCTCCCTGCTTCATCTGCTCTCCGGCAGTTTCCCACGGATCAGGTTGAAGCGCTTTCAAGGAGAGGTTTATCTTTCCATCCTTGATTTCAATAATCTTTGCCTTAATGGCCCCATCCACAGAAACGATTTCTTTCGGATTCTCCACAATCCGGTGAGAAAGCTCTGCTGTACGGATCAGACCTTCCAAGATGGGGTTGTCCGCAAACTGCATGAAAGCTCCAAAATCGGCCACACCGGAGACGATGCCTTCAATCTCCTGGCCTATTTCATAATTCTTTGCCAGTTCCTTTACGGAGATCTCTACCGCTTCCCGCTCGGAAAGAATCAATTTATTTGCTCGCGGGTTTGCGTCGATGATTTTCACGGAGAGTTCCTGACCGATAAGCTCTTCAAGCGCCTTCGTAATCTGTGATCGGTCTTCCCCGTACACTTTGGGGTAATGTCCCTGCGCAAGCTGTGAAACGGGAACGAACGCAGGAAGACCTGACAGTTCGGTAGTAAGACCTCCTTTGTTACATCCGCTTATTTTTACCGTGATCGGCTCTTCCTTCTCGGCAAGTTCCATTACCTCCATCCATGCCTTTTGTCTTCCCGCTTCCGCAAGCGAGAGGACTACATAACCCGTTTTTTTATCAATACCGATTACCTTTCCGTGAATCGCTTTTCCCTTTTCCGCGTCACGAACCATTTCCCGGGCATCCTGTATCTCTCCGCGATACACTACACCCGTTCCGTGTCTTCCAAGATCAACCAACATTTCGCGGGCTCCCTTGCTTAATACCTTACCCTCCACCAAATCTCCTTCCTTGAGCACGGAGAAGGTGGCCGGATCCGATTTCATCAGATCAGTAAGGATACTCGAAATATTCTTTATTGCGTTCATACCAGGTAGTGAAAACTCGACTTCTTGCCAAAAAATGTGCGTTTACTTTTTATTAAAGATAATATTCGCATTGTCATTCTGCGTTAGCCATCTCATAGAAACCGCCGCTTCGCGGCATCGAGTTTCTACTACCTGGCATAATGCGAGTTAAGAATACAGAGTTTTCCGTGTTTCCGTCAACCCCTCATGTCTCCGTACCTCAATTATCTTTGTCCGGCACAAGAACAGGTCAAGAGATAATTGAAAAAGAACTTTCCTCGGCGTACAATAAATGACGTTCTTACCTATGATCATTACATACCATGGAGATAATTATCTCCGCCTCCAGTCGGGGAACACGACGGTTCTTGTGGACCCCACCACCCAGCGCTCATTCCGCGGCGCAAATATCATCTTAAATACGCTTCTTCCGGGAACAACGCCGCGTCCCGGCGACGAAGAAGAGGGTGTTCCGTTCTGGGTTGAACACCAAGGGGAGTACGAGGTACAGGGCATCCACATCCGGGGATGGAGCACGGGAAACGACGGAACCCACGAATATACCGCCTTCCGCGTTCTCTTTGAGGACATCTCGTTTGCCTTTCTCGGACACCTCCAGAAAGATCCGGGAGCTGATCTCATTGCCGAACTTAAAGGTGCTGACGTGCTCGTTATTCCCGGAGGGGGAAAACCATACCTCGCCCCTGATGCCGCGGCGCGGGCCGTACGTCAGATCGAACCCGGAGCCGTCATTCCGACACTTGGCAAGGATATGAAGCAGTTCCTCAAGGAACTTGGCCAGGCGACGGTAACGCCGGAGGAAAAATTCGTTTTCAAGAAAAAAGATCTGACTCCCGGCAAGATGGCGGTACATCTCCTTAAAACGTAAGGGCGCGGTATTTATGCCAGGTAGTAGAAACTCGATGCCGCGAAGCGGCACACAAAAAAGCAATGTACATGGCGAAAGCTGAAGGATTAGAAAGGGGGTTCTGTGATTGTTCTCGATGCTACAAGTCGAGTTTTCACTACCTGGTATGAATGTACAAGCATGGGTGGAACGAATTCAGGCCTATTTCCGTGGACTGCAACGCTCCAACGAGCGAAGAAAGCGCCGCTGGCTCTTTGTTTCCTCGGGAATATCATTTGCCCTCGTCTTTCTTTTTTGGATCATGTATCTTAATATCAGTCTTCCCTTTGTTCCCGGCGCCGCAACGTCAACACTTCCCGCCGCGCCAGCACAGGAAACAGAAGGTGATTCTCTTTTTGAAACGTTGGGGCGCGGGTTTTCCGTAGTGCGGGAGAAGATATCCGAAGGGGCGCAATCCGCTGCCGAACAGGCTCAAAAAGGCGCTTCATCCATACGGGAACGGGTTTTCTCTGAACGCCAATTGATTTTTGAGGCACCGTCATCGTCACTTGAGCGGCCCGCCTTTGAATCAATTACCTCGACCCCTCTTCAAATTCAGGAGTAACAAATCGCATGCCGAAAGAAAAACCAAAAGATCCACAGCGTGAAACCGAAAAAATAGAGCAACGCGAAATCACCGCGGAACTTACGGAATCGTATTTGGATTATGCGATGTCCGTTATCGTTTCCCGCGCCCTTCCCGATCTCCGCGACGGCCTGAAACCCGTACAACGCCGTATTTTGTGGGCAATGTGGGACAGCGGCGTTACACATACCTCAAAACTGCGGAAATCGGCGAACATCGTCGGCGAGGTGATGGGAAAATATCATCCGCACGGCGATTCCGCTATTTACGATACCCTCGCTCGCATGGCGCAGGATTTCTCGCTTCGCTACCCGCTCGTTGAGGGGCAGGGCAACTGGGGTTCCATCGACGGAGATGCCCCCGCAGCGATGCGTTATACCGAGGCGCGGCTTTCGAAAATTTCAAACGAACTCCTGACCGACATCGAAAAGGAAACGGTTGATTGGCGGCCGAACTACGACAATTCACGCGTCGAGCCCGGTTTTCTTCCCGCAAAACTTCCGAACCTGCTTTTGAACGGTTCCGTGGGTATTGCCGTCGGTATGGCGACCTCGATTCCTCCTCATAATCTTTGCGAGGTTGTCGACGCCACTATCCATCTTACGGATCACCCCGACGCCGACGTTCAAGAATTAATGAAATTCGTTCCCGGACCTGACTTTCCCACGGGAGGCATTATCTACGACCGAGGGGCGATTGTAGAGGCCTATTCAACCGGCAGAGGATCTGTAACCATGCGCGCTGTCGCGGATGTCGAAGAACGCAAGGGGAGTAGCAGTTTCCAGATTATTATCACCGAGATTCCCTACCAGGTGAATAAAGCGGATCTTATCACCAAGATTGCCGGACTCGTGCAGGATAAAAAGGTGGAAGGAATTCGGGATTTGCGCGACGAATCGGATCGCGAAGGGCTCCGGATTGTGATTGAACTTAAAAATGACGCAGCGCCGCAGAAAATTTTAAATCAACTTTACCGGCATACCGATCTGCAGAAGAACTTCTTCTTTAACATGCTTGCGCTTACCGACGGCATCCAGCCGGAGGTATTTTCGCTTAAGGATGCGCTTGTCGCGTATTTGGAACACCGGAAAATCGTTATTCGACGCCGCACCGAGTTCGATCTTAAAAAAGCCCAGGAACGGTCGCACATTCTTGAGGGCCTCGTTAAAGCGCTTGATGCCATCGACAAAGTTATCGCCACCATCAAAAAATCGAAGGATCGGGACGATGCGCAGAAAAACCTTATCAAGAATTTCAAGCTGACCGAGATACAGGCGAACGCCATCCTTGAGATGCGGCTCCAAACCCTTGCCGCGCTCGAACGGCAAAAAATTGAGGAGGAGCTCGAAGAAAAGAGAAAACTTATTGCCAAGTTGCAGCTTATCCTGAAATCACCGAAGAAAATTGTGGAAATTATCATCCAAGAACTGAAGGAGTTGAAGGAGAAATTCCCCGATGCCCGCCGCACGAAGGTAGTTGTCTCGGGGCTTAAAGAATTCCGCGAAGAGGATCTCACGCCGCAGGAAGAAGTCGTCGTCATCATGACGCAGGATGGTTATATCAAACGCATGCCGCCTGAAACATTCCGCGCGCAGCGTCGCGGCGGAAAGGGACTCATCGGATTCGAGTTAAAAGAAGAGGATCGCATTCACCAAATCATTTCCGCAAATACCCACGACAATGCGCTTTTCTTCACCGACCGCGGGCGCGTTTTCCAGACAAAAGTGTACGAAATACCCGTTGCTTCCCGGACGGCCAAGGGCAAGTCGGTGCATAATTTTCTTACCCTCTCGCAAAACGAGAAAGTGCAAACTATTTTGAGTTACGGAGAAAACGCGGAGAAAGATGAAAACGAGCCAAACTTCTTAGTAATGACAACCAAGCAGGGGATTATCAAAAAAACCGCCATCTCTGATTTTGCGAACGTCCGACGCACCGGCATTATCGCTCTCTCCCTCAAGAAAGACGACAAACTCGCCTGGGTCGTGCCTTCGTCCGGATCGGATGAACTAACGCTCGTGAGTACCATGGGACAGTCGATTCGCTTCAAAGAAAAGCAGGTACGTGCGATGGGAAGGACGGCAGCCGGCATCCACGCCATGCGCCTGAAGAAGGATGATTCGATTGTGAGCTTGGATGTTATCAGCACGTCGCTCAAAAATCCCCGCCTCCTTGCGGTTATGGCGAACGGATTCGGCAAGCAAACGCCGCTCAAAGAGTTCAAGGTTCAGGGACGCGGCGGAAGCGGCGTTAAGGCGGCGGAGATCACCAAGAAAACCGGTGCGATTGT
>CAZHOF010000010.1:10217-17150 GCA_964534105.1 uncultured Candidatus Saccharibacteria bacterium | reverse complement strand
CCCTGCTTTCTTTGATGAGCTCTACGGGATTCAAGACCAGAACCACGGCTACGGCGAGGATGGCGAGGATGGCGATCACGACGAGGAGTTCGATGAGGGTGAAGCTTTGATGACGCATTATTACTCTATTTTAGCAGAAATGGGGGGGAGGAGGGTTATGGGAAGCGCTTTTAGAGCAATGAGCGAGAAAAAGAAACAGGACGCAGAACCACACTGTTGTGCTATAGCACAACAGTGTGGTTGGTGGAAACGGGGGTGTCCGACCGGGCTCGAACCGGCAACCGCCAGAGCCACAATCTGGTGCTCTACCTAATTGAGCTACGGACACCATGCTAACTATAAAATGAACTGTTAAAAATCTTCGGGTGCGTTACGGGAAATTCTTCGGGTTTTTTTCTTCTGATATCGCATGTGCTTGTGACGTATCCGTGCATCGTCCGCGCTTCGGGGCGGCTCGGTTGGAACACGCTCGGGAGGAACGGTAATCGCCTCCTCAATCACAGTATTCAGACGTTCCAAGGCATTTTCCTTATTGAGATCCTGAAAACGCTCTTCCTCGCTCTCAATAATTAACTCGTCATCCCGATTAATACGATTATGAAGTTTCTCCCGGATCAGCCGCTTCTGCTCATCGGAGAGAGAAAGATCTTGGACGCAAACACGCGCCTGGATTTTGGTATCCCTCCGGTTCGCACGCTGCCCCCCGGGCTTGCTGGATCGGACTGCCTTGAAGCGTACATCTTTCTCCGAAATAAGCATGGGAAACGGTCAGCCGCATTATACGGTATAATAGGCGAGTGAGCAATCTCCTCGACATAGTAGGAAACTTCGCCCTACAGAACCCCGCATGGATAAAAATCATCATCTCCGCGGGAATCCTCCTGCAAGGCGAGCTCACAACACTCATCGCCACGCACCTCATTGTAGAAAGCTATCTCCCATGGTCACAGTTCCTCTCTGCAGCGATTCCCGCACTCCTCATCGGCGAAACAGCGCTTTACATGATCGGAAGATTCATACGGAACACCCGATTCGGATGGCGTATGGAGCGGAAATTTAAAGATAACCGGAGAATCCAGTTTTACACGCGCTTTCTCCACCGCAACGCCAGCCGTCTCTTTGTTATCGCAAAATTCATCATCGGAGCGAACTTCCTGGTGCTACTTCTCGCGGGATGGACAAAAATGCGTTTCCGTCCCTTTTTGCGCGCCTACCTAAAAAGCGCCGCCTTCTGGTTCGTTACGGTAATAGCCGTCTCCTACGGCATTACAAGCGGCCTTCACTACCTTAAGTCCGAGAATATTTTCAGAAAGGTGGAATTGATCATATTGGGAATCATCATTCTCTTCTTCATCGGAGAACATTTCTTCAAGGTAATTATCAGAAAGGAAGCTAACATTGAAGCGGTTGCCGAAAAGATAGGAAGCGGTGAGAAAGAAGAAACGTAGTTCAATTCCCTCCCCCGCATATAAGACCTTAATTTGTGCCGCGGGAGGGAATTGAACCCCCGACGCCAGCTTCTTCAGAGCTGCGCTCTACCACTGAGCTACCGCGGCTTTTCGCTTTTATTTCAAGTTACATCAAGTATAATCAAATCCACTAACACGTCAAAAATGGAAGAGAAAAAACCGATTCTAACCGCTCGCAACATCTCCGTTGCATTCAATGGAATGCCTCCGGTTCTCACAAACGTCTCATTCGAGGTAAAAGACAAAGACATGCTCGCGGTCATCGGCCCGAATGGGGCCGGAAAAAGCGTGCTCCTCAAAACCCTCATCGGCATCATAAAACCGACCGCAGGAAACTTCTCGTTCCGGTCAGGAACGACAATCGGCTATCTCCCTCAGCGTTTCCATGTTGACTATTACCTTCCTATGACCATTAAGGAATTTCTCGGCCTAAAACCCCACCCGAAATATTCGATAGACGAGGCATTAGGGCTGGTAAATATCGGGAATGATTGGAAGGGTAAAAAACTCGGCCTTATCTCAAGTGGACAACTTCAACAAGTACTTCTTGCGTGGTCCATTATGCATCAGCCGAATCTCCTTCTCGTCGACGAACCGACAGAAAACGTGGACATCGGCGGACAGGAATCAATCTATCACCTCCTCCACCATCTAAAAGAAAAACTGGGAACGGCGGTAGTAATCGTTTCCCACGACCTCACGGCGGTATCCCACCACGCCTCAAATGTCCTCTGTATCAATACACACCGTGTTTGCTATGGGCCTCCGGAACTCACCATAACCAAAGAATCCATCTCTTCGCTCTACGGAGAAAAGGCCTTCCTGCATTATCACCCCCATAAACACGAACACTAAATGGAACACGCTCTTCTTACGACAACCGCAGGGATATTTGTAGCCGCTGCAAGCGGAATCATCGGGTCTTTCCTCGTACTCCGAAAAATGACGCTGATCTCCGACGCGCTTTCCCATGTGGCACTGCCGGGTATCGCGCTCGGCATCCTCTTCAGCTTCGAACCGCTCTTGGGAGGGCTGGGGTTCCTCTTTGTCGCTGCGCTCCTTATCTGGAAAATAGAAGAAAAAACAAAGCTCGCCATCGAATCGGTCACGGGAGTCCTTTTTGTCTCGGCGCTTGCCATCGGAACGTTGCTCATTGAAGAGCACGAACTCCTCGAAGCGTTTTTTGGAAGCGTTGAAAGCGTTACCTTCGCGGAAGCATTGCTCCAAATCGGACTTTCACTGATTATATTGGGAATTATGGCGAAATTCTGGAAACCGCTCCTCCTCACCTCCATTGCACCCGACCTTAGTGCCGCGGAAAAAATTTCACGCTCGCGAATGGAACTACTCCTCCTTATTCTCATTGCCCTTACCATCACTATTGGCATCAGCTTCGTAGGAGTGCTTCTGATGAGTGCGCTCCTTATCATCCCCGCGGCAACAGCGCGTAACATCGCACACAACCTTACTGCATTCGTTGTACTAAGCGTCACCTTTGCAATTATCTCACTCGGATCAGGAATCGGAATTGCAACAATTACTGAAATAAACCCGGGGATCATCACAGCACTAGTAAGCGCAGGGCTTTTCGTTATCAGCTTACCGTTCACCAAGAAGAGTTAAGATTAGATTTAATACAGTATCGGGCTGCTGGGAATCCTCCTCCCCCGTCCCGACATAGTCGGGACTCCTCCGTCGCCGGCCGCGCCCGCTCCATCCCACAACGCGGGCGCGGGAGTCGGCTTCGATTCCCAGTGGAAGCTTGAGAAACAATAATGTCGGGCTGCTGGGAATCGAACCCAGTCTACCTGCTCCCAAAGCAGGCGTACTACCGGTATACTACAGCCCGAATTAATCCTTCTGTAGTGTACTCCAAGCTGGATAAGCTTTTCAAATGATGCTATAAACGAACTAAGTCCTCGTAGTTCTCTCCTCCGCTCTCGGAGACACTTGAGCTTCGGAAGGGCAGGTATCAAGACGCTGAAAAGAACATGCTCTTCCGAAGCTTTGGTGATAAACTAAAGCGAAGGAGAGTCCTCGTAGTTTAACGGATAAAACGGGAGCCTTCTAAGCTCTTAATGGAGGTTCGATTCCTCCCGAGGACACAAAATGGAAATCCTCGGCTTGTTCCGAGGATTTCTGTTTTTTTCTCGTGAGGCAATCGAACGAAAGGTGGGTCGGAGGGAACGCAGCCGGGTTCCCTCCGTGTCGGATTCTACTCAGTAGGAGCAGATGTTCAAAACCGAGGGTTTTGAAAGCGCAGTCCCGACTATAAGTCGGGGCGAGCAGTGAGATTCCTCCCGAGGACACATGGAAGTTCCGCGCCCGCGCGTGGGACGTAATAAGTGAAATGATTCCCGCCGAAGGCGAGGCTCGCCCAAAGGGCGAGCCTCCCGAGGACACAAACTTGTATTAATTATTCCAACACGTCACTCCTACCGATAGGCAGGCGGATAGCGCATTGGAATTGCTATGTTTCCATTTGCAGTGTTTCAGTTTTTACGCATATGCGTAAAAACTGAAACACTCACCAACAAACTAAAGGTAACGAGTATATTGACAAATAAGCGCTAAATACATAGGATAGAAGTAGAAACTTGACGTTCTATTGATCTGCGGCCTTTTTTCCACGTACAGTACGGAACCCTGTCATCTGCCAGTTAGTAAACACCAGGGCTCTATGACTATAGAAACCGCTTCCCACCGCCAATCACTCTCATCAGAGGAGGTAACCATGGAAAGTCCCCCTGACTTCCAAGGGACGGGGAGAACAATGTCTCCGTCCGAATGAGCTGATGCAATGGAAGAACGGAAATTCAATCTCCTACCTAAGGGGAAAACACGTGAAAGGGGAAACCTACTATGTCAGGCCATGCCGTATTCGCCACGCCAGCACAACGCACCACGCACTTCCCGCGACGCAACCTTACGGTTGTCCGGAAGCAACCACTCAGGGAGGATAGGGAAGGGCAAGAAACCGTTCCCGAGGGAACGGGAAGAGAGCTGACCCTCTCCGAACTCCGGGAAATTCACGGTGCAACCGTCGCAGAGATCGAATCTATGGAAGATCTCACAACCTCCGGAATCGAAACGCTTCGCGATCAAGGCGAACGACGATACCAGGGAAACGGCGGTATGCACCCCTCGGAGAACGCGGGCACGTGCGTAACGGGCGAAACCACGGCACTCTTGACAAGCGGAATGTGGCGGAGGCATTCCTTCCTCCACGAGGCACGAAAGAATCTCGAGGCGGCAATTGCCGCCCTTGAAGCAGGCGAAGCGAACATCTACTACACTGGGCACTGCACCCGGTGTGGAGATTTCATCGGTTTACCGCGCCTTTCGGCGGTCCCCGAAACGCTCGTCTGTTGTAAGTGCGGCTGACCATCAATAGACCTCACCCTAAACCAGGCGATGTACTTAATGTACATCGCCTGTTCTTTTTCCCGGTCACCTATCTCACAAAGAAGAACTTCCGAAGATAGCTCCTTACTACAACGACTCATCAAACTGGCGCATCTTGGCCAGAAATTCCTCGTTCAAGTTATTGATCCTTGACGTTCGTTCATTAACCCCGGAAAGCGCTTCCTCAACGGTCTTCCGATCACTGGGAAGATTAGTGACAAGAGCGCGCTCAAGATGATCGAAAAAAACATTCAAGCTCTGCGTATAGCTGATGAATTCGGTCACAAGCCCCAACTCAACCGCCACGGCCTCGTAGACAAGTTGCTGGCTTCGGGAAGAAGAAAGTGTATCAAGGGACTCGGTCAGTTTTTGGAGATATTGAGAAAGCTCGAAGGCGCGCTGGTACGCAAGCTGGTTGCTGCTGCGCGCATCGCGGATGAGCTCCCGAGCCCGTTTTGCATCACCCCGCAAATCAAGAGAATTCACCTCCTGAATTTTCTCGTTCGTCTGACTCGTCAAAGCGACAATTTCCCTGCTCACTGCGGAAGCGGAACTTCTGGCAGCCAGAAACTCCCCAGAAAGCCCGGGAGAATTATAAAAAGCGAGGAACAGCACGACAAAAAACCCGACTCCCGCACAACTGAAAACAATCCAACGCCGGGAATCCGTTTTGAAAAACGTCACTACGCCGGAAAGGTACTTCTTAAGTTCAGAAAGCATATGATGAATTTATCCGCATCATCATATCAACGAAAAACGGAAAACTCAATACAAACGGAGAAAAAGAGCTTCCATGAAAACAGATCTTCATTTGCTTCTATAAAGCTATAGAAAAAACAAAAACTTGCGAAAGAGAGAAACAAAAAGTACCATAATCTCACAAACGAGCGGGCATAGCATAAGGGTAGTGCACCTGCCTTCCAAGCAGGGTATACGGGTTCGAGTCCCGTTGCCCGCACACGAATCGGAGCTCAAAAATAAAGCAACAAACAAGGGTAACAAATAGAGTAACGGAAAAACGTTACAAGACATAAGAAACAAATCACCCACATTATCGTTCTATACTATGAAGGAGGAAGAATCGCTCATTCAAAAAGCTGGGAAAGGTGACGGGAACGCCTTCGGGACGCTCTACGATGCATACATGCCACGCATCTATCGCTTTGTTTTCCTCAAAACAGGAAGAAAGCAGGACGCGGAAGATATTACACATCAGGTCTTCCTAAGCGCATGGCAAAATATCGGCAAGTACGAATCGAAAGGATTTCCGTTTTCAAGCTGGCTCTATCGCATCGCTTCAAATGCCGTGATTGACCACTACCGTACTAAACGGGAACATCGCAACATTGAAACGGTTCCCGAGGAAATCATTGCTGAAACACCTGACCTCGAAGGCCGAATCGATACCGCATTTGAACTCGAATTGGTAAAAACGGCACTAAGCCAGCTGGAAGAAGATCAGCAGAACATCCTCCTGATGAAATTTGTTGATGAGCTTTCAAACAAGGAGATAGCGGAAGCGCTGGGGAAAAATGAGGGCACGGTTCGCGTTATTCAGCACCGGGCACTGAAACAATTAAAAAAACATGTTGATGCAAAACGACCTCAAGACACAACTAAAGAAATTTAGGGAAATCCAACCGGATCCCGATTTTACGAGACGCTCAAAAAGCGTCATCGTTGCGTTGAATCCTCATCCGGTTGTAACGGGTTTCCGGGTCCCCTTCTCACTCTTCTGGGCAGGAGCGATGGCTGTTGTTTTGCTTGTAGCGGTCGTAATCTTCCCCGCTAAGCAGCAAGTATCAGTTTCATCGCTCAACCCCGACCGTCTCGCACAAGAACTGAACACGCTCGATATCAATGTCCAGTTGGAGCAGATTAAATATTACCAGACCTCAAATCAGGAAATCGCTCTTGCAATCAATGAGATTGGCGACACGCGCACGCATCACCTCAATTCGACGCTTCTTGAGTCCGAATTGGAGAACTTCGAAACACGGACAACCACGAATCCAGAAATTGACGAGCTTCTCGACGAAGTGATATTCTAAACCGCATC
>CAZHOF010000010.1:9016-10117 GCA_964534105.1 uncultured Candidatus Saccharibacteria bacterium | reverse complement strand
TAAAACAATGGAAGGAAGAGGTGTTAGAAGACCTAAACGCTGCAATTACCTTCTACCGATCCGAGGAAAAGGCATTACAGGAAAGCGCGGCAACACTTTCCTCGCTGCGCACCAGGGCAGAAATTTTCAAAACATTCCGCGAAGAAACATTCCTGCCGCTTGCGGATACCATCCAAGATTTCCTTCTCCTGAATCACGAAGAGCGGGTACTTGAAGTTGCCAAGCGAAGATTACAGAAGATAAAAGAAGACGTGAAAAAACTTGAAGCTATAAAATTCAAAGGCGCCGGAGAACTCAGAACACTGTTTGAAAAAGCAGACGAAACTCTCGTGCAAGGAGAAGAGGCGTATCAAGCAGCATGGAAACTATTTGGAAATACTTATATCGTGCAACCAGCTTCCACAACAATTGCAGAAGCTCCGGAAGCAACATCAACGGAAATAACAGACGAAGAAACGCAATCCCCGGAAGCGCTTCCGCTCTCTCTCGCAACATCAAGCGACAAGGAGGCAGGCGCGACATCTTCCCAACCGTCAATAAAGGATCTGGCAAAACATTCCTTGGACGCAGTCCAAGAAACGTACCGGATCTTTATTGAAATGAGTAACTTGGTGAGGAAGTTGCTCAAGTAAGTGATTGAAGTAAAAAAACAACCCCGACCAAAATCGGGGTTGTTTTTTATTCCGAAAAAACGGGGTTTATTTGACCGCCTCCTTGAGCACCTTCCCGGCCCGAAACTTCGGCCTGGTTGATGCAGCAATCTGAATCTTCTCCCCCGTCTTTGGGTTTACACCCATACGGGCAGCACTACGAGCAACTCTGAAAGTACCGAAACCGGTAATCGCAACCTCCTCTCCGCTTCCCAACGTCTTTACGATCGTGTCGAAAACGGCCTCTACGGCCTGTTGCGCATCCTTTTTCGTCTCAATACCAGCTGCTGTCATAACCGCGTCTACGAGTCCATCTTTCTTCATAATTGAGAATAATCGAGAAAAAATCGACCTTTCTTCCCTCTACCCTAACAGTTTTTATCAGAGAAGAAAACCATTAGGATCTTACATTGCTAGGAAAAGTATAGCATAGAAGCGCTATCTCGCATAC
>CAZHOF010000010.1:0-8916 GCA_964534105.1 uncultured Candidatus Saccharibacteria bacterium | reverse complement strand
GCATACTCAACCGCCTTAACCTCGCGAATAACGGTAACTTTAACCTCGCCGGGATAATCAACGTCTGACTGGATTTTTCCGGCTATTTCCTTCGCAAGCTGCAGCGCCCGAAAGTCATCAACCTTCTCAGGAACAACGAAAACGCGCACTTCGCGCCCCGCAGAAAGAGCGAAGGCCTGTTTCACGCCATCAAAACTCTTAACCACCTTTTCAATGTCCTCCAAGCGGCGAAGGTATTTCTCAAGCGTACCGCGCCGCGCGCCGGGACGGGCAGCAGAAATAGCATCTGCGGCGGTAACAATAAAGGATTCTGGGGTTGCATAGGGATACTCTTCATGATGGGCCTCCATCGCCTGGATCACCTTGCGGTCAATACCATACTTCTCAAGCAGCTTCCGTCCGATTTCAACATGTGTCCCCTCCACATCGTGATCAATGGCTTTCCCAATGTCGTGTAAAAGCGCTCCCTTCTTCGCAACAGCGACGTTAAGTCCGAGTTCGGCCGCAATAGCACCGGCGATATGCGTCATCTCAATCGAATGAGCAAGCACGTTCTGGCCGTAACTCGTCCGATAATTCAGGCGGCCAAGCAACGTGATAAGCTCCTTGGGCAGATCAACGATACCAACCTCATACATCGCCTCCTCGCCCACCTTTCGGATATGCTCATCAAGCTCGGCCCGCGCCTCTTCAACCTTCTCCTCAACCTTCGCCGGCTGGATACGCCCATCTTTGATTAATTTTTCCAAAGCAAGCTTTGCAAGTTCCCTTCGTAAGGGATCGAATGAGGAAAGAACGAGGCCCTCGGGGGCTTCATCGATAATAACCTCAACCCCCGTAAGGCGTTCGAACGCGCGGATGTTCCTCCCCTCGCGGCCGATAATCTTTCCTTTCAAATCCTCATTCGGTAATTCAACGATACTGGTCGTAACATCAGCAACCTTGTCTCGTGCGCACCGCTGAAGAGCGGAAGTAATAATCTCAGTGGCTTTGGCCTCCAAAGCATCGCGACGATCGCGTTCAAGTCGGACAAGCGCCTGGGCAAGTTCTTCCCGATTTCCCTCCTCCAACTCTTTGAAAAGCTGGTCCCGCGCCTCATCCTTAGTCATCCGAGCAACCTTCTCGATCTCCCCGACAACCCGATCTTTTGCTTCCTGAGCCTCGGCACGTTCTTGCTTCACCTCCCCCTGATCGCGCTCAAGGTCGCGCACCCTCTTTTCAAGTATTGAACGTTCTTCCTGAAGCGCGTCCTCCCGTTTAAGGAGTCGCTCTTCAAGCTGTCGTAATTCCCGCTTCCGTTCCCGCTCTTCTTTCTGAACGTCAACAAGGATAGACGCGGCCTTGTCACGCGCCTCAATGACGATTTCTTTTGCCTCCGACTTAGCGGACTCGAGTTCCTCTGACCGCTTGCTCTCCGCTAAACGGCGCGTCTTCCGCGCCACAATATGGCGAACATAATAACCAAGGGCGACACCGGCAACAGCCGCCACCGCTCCTGGCAACCAGGAGATTATAGTATCCATACGAAGAAAACTGTTTTAAGTAATGAAAATACATCGACGTTTTTTATTGACTTTACTGTAGTATATGGCGTTTTCCGGAAGGTGTCAAAAGACCGGCAAAACACGCGAACAAGCGACGCGCGCGCACCGCATACCCATTAGGAAAAAAGGGTGCGCTGCGATAAAATAAAGGGAAGATGAAAAAAGCTCTCGTGCTGGTCATTCTCGATGGTTGGGGTATAGGAAAAAAAGACCAAGGAAATCCTATCTATACGGCAAAACTTGAAACCGTTCCTTTTATCGAAGCATCATTCCCCGCTTGTGCACTCCAGGCGTCGGGAATCGCTGTGGGACTGCCATGGGGAGAAGAAGGAAACAGCGAGGTAGGACACCTTACGATCGGCGCGGGACTCGTGCTGTATCAACATTTTCCACGCATCTCGCTTGCAATCAAAGACGGATCGTTCTTCGAACAGGCGGAGCTGAAAAAAATATTCGCGCATACCCGCGAAAAAAAGTCCCGCTTACATCTTATTGGACTTCTTACGGAGGGAAACGTGCACGCTTCACTGGAACACATAGAGGCGCTGATCGATATGGCGAAAAAAGAAAATTGCCCGAAAATCATCCTGCACCTCTTTTCTGACGGAAGGGACAGTGATCCGAAAAGCGGGAAAGAGCTCGCGAAGCGTATAGAGCAGAAATTGGAAGAAAGCGGAATTGGTGAGATTGCGAGCATCACCGGACGCTCGTTTGCGATGGATCGGGACAAGAGGTGGGAACGAACGGAAAAAACGTATCGCATCCTGACTGACACTAGTGGACCTTATGCAAAAACAGTGGAAATGGCGTTCGAAACGGCATATCAGAAAGAAATCACCGACGAGTTTATAGAACCAACACATATCGGAACACGAGAAATCATAACAGACGGCGACGCGATATTTTTCTTTAACTTTAGAGAAGATCGTATGCGCCAACTTACAGAAAGCTTCTGGAACAAGGAATTCTCCGCGTTTCCCATAAAACAGTGGAAAGAGCTCGCACTCGCCTCAATGACGTCCTACGACACCCGCTCCCCCCTGCCCGCGGCGTTTCCCAGAGAACTTGTCGAAAATTCGTTGGGAAAGGTGATTGCCGAACAAGGAAAAACGCAGCTACGCATAGCAGAAACGGAAAAGTACGCGCATATTACCTATTTTCTAAATGGCCTGCGGGAAAAGCCGTTCCCGGGAGAATATCGCATACTTATTCCATCATCCAGAACAGTGCGCTATCAGGAACACCCTGAAATGCAGGCGTCGGCGATAACTGACCGTATTCTCCTCGCCCTGGAAGAAGGCGGATTCGACGTCATCATCGCCAATTATGCAAACCCCGACATGGTCGCTCACACGGGGGACTTCGAGGCAACCATGGCTGCGGTGCAAACAGTGGACAGAGAACTCGGCCGCCTCCTCAAAGGGGTGCGGGGAGGAGATCATACGCTCATCATTACCTCGGATCACGGCAATGCCGAGGTAGTCCTCGATCCGCAAACAGGCGAACACGAAACGAAACACAATGCCAACCCCGTACCGTTCTACCTCGTAGCGAATCGCTTCGCGAAAAAAAACCTGGATGGGAATAGAATCGGAAAGAAACTGCCGACAATAGGCATCCTCGCGGACGTCGCGCCAACCATTCTTAGGCTTTTAGACATCCCCAAACCACCTTCGATGACGGGTCAAAATCTCCTCGAGGAACTGCTTCTCATAAACGGATAAAAAGCTATACTGAAGATATGCTTGCAAAACTCATCGCGCGCATCCTGATAAACGCCGCAGCACTCTGGATAACGGCTTATTTCATACCCGGGGTCTTTTTCAAGGGAGGAATTATTCCCCTCCTCATCGCGGCACTGATTTTTACGGCCTTAAACATTCTGCTCAAACCTCTTTTCAAATTGCTCTTCGGCCCGCTTATTATTCTCACGCTCGGCATCTTCACGCTTATCATCAACGCCGGAATCCTGCTTATTCTTGACATTGTAAGCGATCCGCTTAGAATCGAAGGATATCTTCCGCTCCTTGAAGCAACGCTCTTGATCGGAATCGTGAATATCATACTGAACATGGGAAAGAAATTAAACCGCGCCGATAACCAAAGATAATCGTGCTCACTATTCTGGAAATAATTGTCGCTATCATTCTTATCGTCCTCATCCTGATGCAGGAACGTTCGTCGGGACTCTCCGGGGTACTCGGCGGATACGGCGGAACGCCATATCAAACGCGCCGCGGCATCGAAAAAGGAATTTTCTGGGCAACAATCGGTGCAAGCGCACTCTTTGGTATCCTTGCAATCCTAAGCCTCATCACCTAAAACACGGTTGAGTAATCGCCCCTGAAAAAGAGGTGCGGATGCGACGAAGGATAGGAGCGCCATATGGTCACGCCTGACCGCAACAGCCATACTGCAAACGCGAGGGGCTACTACCTGGTATGAAATATCTCAAAAATCTGTTGGCAAACCTTTCACGCATCGAACAGAAGTGGGCAGTCGTCGCGCTCATTGTTTTTTGCATCTCCTCCCTGGGACGCGGGGCCTTAGCGGTCTATGAAAACAGCGCTTTCGTGCCCGTACAAGGAGGAACATACCGCGAAGGACTCGTAGGACAGCCAATTGCCTTAAACCCGATTCTCTCTCCCAACCAAATCGACCAGGATTTGAGCGCCCTCCTCTTTGAAAAACTGGAAAAGGTGTTTGATCACATTGAAGTTGCTGAGGATTTCAAGACATACACGCTCAAGCTCAAGGAAGATCTTCGCTGGAGCAACGGCCAACCGTTCTCAAGCGACGACGTCATATTTACCGTCCGTACCATTCAAGACCCGGAAACCCGCTCCCCGCTCGCAAAAAACTGGCAGGGCGTCATCGTAGAACGGGTAAGCGCATTGCAAACGAAACTGATTCTTCCTACCCCTTTCGCATTCTTTAAAGACAACATCGAGAACTTACGCATCATCCCCAAGCATATTTTCTCGGCAATTCCTCCGGCAAACCTCCGACTTTCCGCATACAACCTGGAACCGGTTGGAAACGGAGCGTATCAATTTGAAAAACTGGAAAAACGGAAAGATGGGTTCATCACGGAAATCCGTCTCTCGCGCAATCCGGAGTATGCCGGACCAGAACCGTTCATAGAACATTTTGTCTTTAAATTTTTTGGCTCCCAGGAAGAACTGCTCGATGCGTTCCGACTGCGCGATATCGACGGGTTCGGAAGTTTGACCCCCATCGCAAAGGACGTAAGAATCTCGAACGCGGTAACCGAACGTATTCCGATGCCGCGTTACTATGCTCTGTTCTTCAATGCGGTAAACAACACGCTCCTCGATGAATCGAAATTACGGGAAGCTCTCACGCTTGCACTCGACACCGAAGCAATAACCAAAAACATCTTTGGTGATCAGGCAGCACCGCTCCAAGGTCCTGTTTTCCTGAATCTCGTGCAGACCAACATAGCGAACGTGAGTTCCGCGAAACAAAGCTCCTTATTCGACCCGGAAAAAGCGGAGAAAATCCTTGCTGAACTTGGAACGCAAGATATTGTCTTGAATCTCACCGTACCCAATGTGGAATTCCTAAGGCCAGTAACCGAGGAAATACGAAAGGCATGGCAGGCAGTGGGCGTAAAAGAAGTGAATATCATCTCCCTCAGTCCTGAAGAGTTAGTGGGCGACGTCTTGAAAACAAGAAGTTATGAAATTCTCCTCTTTGGGAATGTCTTTGAAAACCCGGCAGATCTCTTCCCGTTCTGGCATTCGTCTCAACGTTTCTATCCCGGGCTCAATCTTTCTCTGTACCAAAATACCACTGTCGACCGCCTTATAGAAGAAATACGGCAAGGAACGCAGGAGCAAACACCTGAAAATCTGCAGAGCATTAATCGCATCATTACCGAAGATCGTCCTGCGGTTTTTCTCTTCTCGCTTCCGTATTTCTATGCACACAGAGAAAAGCTGGGAGGATTCCGCCAGGCACTCTTTACAACTCCAGCAGACCGGTTCGCAAATGTAACCGATTGGTATGTGATCACGGCACGGGTACTCGAAACGCAGGAACGCATTGACAATAAAATACAGGAGCGGTAGAGTGATATCTTCATTGGTTGCTCCCGCATCTCCTCCTCGACGGGCAGGTGGTGGAACTGGTAGACACGTACGGTTCAGAGCCGTATGCCGCAAGGCTTGAGGGTTCGAGTCCCTCCCTGCCCACACACAGATTAAAAATCCCCATGAAAACGGTCGGATTGTTTGCATGAAGCAACGCAAACAAACGGATTTTTGAACATTAGCGAAATAAAAATAAATAATATATGACACCACGAACAACAACACGTTCGAGATCGGGTTCTCACGCGAGAACCGCTCAAACAACGCGTGCGCGGGGAACGCAGAAAACCTCGCAGACAGCAACCAAGACCCAAGGTCAGGAAGAATCAGTGCGCTTTGCAGCGCTCGGCGGACTCGAAGAGATCGGTCGCAACATGATGTTCTTCGAATACAAGGACGAAATCGTCGTTATCGACGCGGGTTTGCAGTTCCCCGAAGAAGAAACGCCGGGAATCGATTATATCATCCCGAACACCACCTACCTCGAAGGTAAAAAGCAAAACATAAAAGGCATCGTGATTACCCACGGTCATTACGACCATATCGGGGCGATACCATACATACTCGATCGACTCGGCAACCCGCCGATCTACACTACGAACCTGACGAAAGAGATTATTATGAAACGTCAGGAAGATTTCCCGAACAGCCCGAAACCAGCATTTATTATGATAAACGGTGGAGAAAAGGTAAGTTTCGGGAATTATTTCTCCGCAACTTTCTTTGATGTTGTGCATAACATCCCGGAAGGAATCGGCATGATTCTCCATACCCCGATCGGAAACGTGGTACACCCGGGAGAATTCAAATTCGATTACGGACACGACGGAAAACCGAAAGGACTCGATACCTGGAAATGGGTTGGCGAACAAAAAATTCACACGCTGATGCTCGACTCGACAGGATCGGAAACCCCGGGATACGCCCTCTCGGAACGCATTGTGGAACAGGAGCTTGAAAAACTCTTCCGCACGGCCGAAGGACGAATTATCGTGGGAACGTTTGCCTCGCTCCTCGACCGCCTTGGGGAAATCATAAAAATCGCAAGTAAACTGGGCCGCAAGGTGGCAATCAGCGGTTTTTCGATGAAAAGCAACATCGAAATCGCTCAACGCCTCGGCTACCTCAAAGATCAAAAGAGTACCATCATTCCAATCGAAGAGGTAAAGAGGCATAAAGACGACAAAGTTCTTGTACTCTGCACGGGAGCACAAGGAGAACCAAACGCCAGCTTGATGCGAATAGCAAACGGAGAACATCGCTATATCACCGTAAAACCGACCGATACGATTGTCCTCTCCTCTTCGGTCGTTCCCGGTAACGAACGAAGTGTGCAAAACCTGAAAGACAGCCTCTCGCGCCAGGGCGCAACCATCTTCCACTACAAGATGCTCGACATCCACTCCTCGGGACACGCACCACAGGAAGAACTAAAAATGGTGATGAAATTGGTAAAACCGAAATTCTTCCTCCCGATTCACGGCTACTACTTCATGCGGCGACGGAACGCGAAACTCGCGCAGGAAGAACTGAACCTCAAACCGGAACATACCGTTCTTGCGGATAACGGTATCGTGGTAGAGTTGCGGAAAAACGAGGTTATACTCACCAAGGAACAGTTACCCTCATATTATGTCATGGTTGACGGCTTAGGCGTCGGCGATGTAGGAGAAGTTGTACTCCGAGACCGGAGGACGCTTGCGCAAGAGGGAATGCTCGTCGTTATCGCCTCCCTAAGCAAGCAGAACGGAAGAATTCTCAAGAATCCCGATATCATCTCGCGCGGCTTCATCTATCTCAAGGAGAATCAGGGGCTTCTGGACGAAGTGCGTAAAAAAATACGCAGCATTGTAGGACGCATCCCGCGCCACCAGCCACTCGACGCGGATTATCTTAAAACCATTATCCGCGACCAGATCGGACAGTTCTTGTATAATAAAACGAAGCGGCGACCGATGATTCTTCCGGTTATTATTGAAGTTTAGGACGGGAAACTAGTAATTGGTATAATGATAACTAGTTGATTAAATCGATCCTCTTGGTTTCTAATTACTAATTTCCAGTTACTATTATCCTATGTCCAAACCAATATTGATTTCAGGGATCCAGCCATCCGGAAAACTCCACGTTGGAAATTACTTAGGAGCACTCAAAAACTTCGTTGAACTCCAAAACTCAGGGAACTACGAGTGCTTCTTTTTTATAGCCGACTACCACTCGATCACAGAGGAGTTTAACCCGACGGAAAAGCACGAGGCGATTAAGGAAGTGGTAATGGACTATCTCGCTGCCGGCATTAACCCGGAGAAATCGACCATCTTCGTGCAATCAGCCCTTCCCGCACACACGGAACTGGCATGGATTCTAAGCGCTATTGCTCCCTTAGGAGAACTTGAGCGCATGACACAGTTCAAAGACAAATCAACGGGAGCGCCACAAAATATAAATGTCGGTCTTTTCACCTACCCCGTTCTCATGGCGGCTGATATTTTACTCTACGACGCAAACGTTGTTCCCGTAGGCGAAGACCAGCTCCAACATCTTGAACTTACCCGCACACTTGCACGCAAGTTCAACAAAAAGTTCGGTAGAACATTCATCGAACCAAAACCGCTTCTTACAAAAACTCCGCGCGTCATGAGTTTGGATGACCCAAAAAAGAAAATGTCCAAGTCCAGGCCAGCTGGCTGTCTTTTCCTCGACGATACCCCGAAAGAGATGCAATCAAAGATAAAGAAAGCGGTAACTGATTCGGGAAACGAAATCCGCTTCGACTGGAAAAACAAACCGGCGATCAGCAATTTGATCGGAATCTGGAGCGCATTTTCCGGGAAAACGGAGAAAGAGGCAGAAAAACAGTTCAAAGGAAAGTCATATGTCGAATTTAAGGAAGAGCTCGTTGATACGCTGGTAGAAACTCTCACGCCTTTCCAAAGAAGGAAGCAGGACCTCCGAAACCAGGAAAGAAAAATCAAGGAGATAGTCCGTAACGGAAACAAAAATGCCGGAAGGATATCAGAAAAAAAACTTGGGGAAGTAAAGAAAAAAATCGGACTAAGCTAAAAGAATATGCAGTTAAGTTTCATCTCCTGTTTATCTCCTTCTCAAAGAACTAAGAATAGAACCTTCCAGAGCTTTACGTTGATTGAGCTCTTGGTCGTCATAGCCATCCTCGCCATCCTTGCCGTAGCCGTGGTTCTTGTCTTGAATCCTGTAGAGCTCATCAAAGAAAGCAGGGATACGACGCGCATTGAAGA
>CAZHOF010000009.1:0-17964 GCA_964534105.1 uncultured Candidatus Saccharibacteria bacterium | reverse complement strand
CAACTCAAACGGAGAATTTTGGAATGTTTGAGATAAATAAACAAAAGGTGTGGGGGCGGGACTGGCTTGTCGTAGCCATCGGCGTAGCCATTGCCGTTCTTGGCATCCATGTCGGGGAGATTGATGACGCGCCCGGCGCGGCGCTTATAGGCATCCTGCTTATGATCGCGATTTTGTTCACTTTCGGTTACTGGAAGGGGGAAAAACCGCGCTGGCAGTGGGGATTACCCAAAGAAAAAGATCGGAGAGATCAGTAAATCTTTTCAGATAGGATGTTTTTCGGACTGTTATTTTAGAGTTGTCCACATGCTCTTGACTCGAAGTTTATCTTAAGATAAACTCTAAATATATGAAAAGCGCCATTGTGGGTCTTAAAGAGTTGCGGCAAAACATAGAAAGTTATATCGCCGAGGTTAAGCGGGGCAAGTCTTTCATTATTGTTCGCCGTTCCAAACCGGTTTTAAAAATCTCTGCTCCCGACGAGGATGAGGGCATGTGGGAAACCGTTGCGGATTTTACAGCGATAAAGGAAGACGGCATGCCTGCCCGTGACATTTTGAAAGCGCTTCGCAAAATGAATGCCCCGTCTTAAGAAGCTTCTTTCTCAATTTAACAAAAAGGAAAGAGAAACGATCGAATCTTTACTTGAGTCGATCGTTTCTTTGAATTGGAGAAATTTGGATATCAAAAAACTCAAGGGACACCAAAATATTTTTCGTGTTCGTGGTGGAGATATACGGATCATATTCATGAGAGAGAAAAAAGAGATTTTTATCCTTTCCATAGATCGCAGAAACGAAAACACCTACAAACTTTAGTTTTTTGATCTGCCGGAGTTGTGTCCGTCGTGGACGTTTACGTGAGTCTTTGATTCAGTTGAGTCATACGAAGAAAAACCAGCGCAAAAGAGGTGGCTTTTGGTTACGTTGATTTACGTAAATAAGTACGTACTTTATTACGTAAATATTTTTATAGTCGGGTTGGGGAGTAAGAAGGTAACGCGGGATGTTGGGCAGATCTAATGTGTTATAATACTCTTATGAAAAAGGTTACGTTAAGTCTTGTTGCGGCAGGAATGCTGCTCATCGCGCCGTTTTTTGCCCAGGGCGCGACTATTAAGGCGGGGGAGAGCTACCATCTCAATCCCGGGGTTACGGTCGAGGATAATCTTTATGCGGCAGGCTCCAGCGTGAACATCGCCGGAACGGTTGAGGGCGATCTCTTCGCCATGGGTGGTAATGTTTTCGTTTCCGGAACGGTTGAGGGTGATCTTGCTCTTGCGGGCGGCACGGTCAATGTGAACGGAGAGGTCTTGGATGACATCCGGCTTGCCGGTGGCAACGTTACGATTTCCGGTTCCGTGGGCGGCGAGCTTATTGCCGCGGGCGGGCAGGTGAGCGTGATGCCTAGCGTCCTCGTTGCGAAAGACGCCAGAATTTATGCCGGTGCCGTGAATTACAGCGGTACTGTAAACGGCGATCTTACGGCGAAGGGCGATGAGATTTACTTGAATGGAACGGTTAAAGGCAACGTTTCAGCACACGCGAAGAAGGTAAAGCTCGGTCCCGATGCCGTAGTGGAAGGGACGTTCGATTATTATTCCAATAGCGAGGTTGTAATGGAAGAAGGCGCAACGGTTCTGGGGGCCACTAACTTTCACAAGGTTCAATACGAAGGAAAAAAGGCGGCTTCCAGCGGATGGGCTATTTTTGGGTTTCTTACAGCTGGGTGGATTATAAAGCTCTTGATGCTCGTGACTGCCGCTCTAGTCGCGTTCTACGCGTTCCGGAGCCAGGTGAAAGCGATCGTTCACGAGGCGACGACGGGTTTCTGGAAAGAGGCGGGGCGCGGTTTCATTCTGCTTGTGGTAGCACCCGTCGCGATCATTGTGAGCTTCATTACAGTAATCGGCGTGCCGCTCGGTTTCATCGCCTTGCTTCTCTACGCCGCGTTTCTCCTTATCGCTTCGGTTGTTTTCACGCCACTCCTCTTCGGCAGGCTTGCGGCGCAGTATGTTTTCAAGAAGGAACGTTATGAACTGAGCTGGTGGGCCATCGTGCTTGCCGTGTTGGTACTTAGTATCCTCAAGTTTATTCCGATCGTGGGTTGGCTTTTCTGCTTCATTATCTTCCTGGCCAGCTTCGGTAGTTTTGCGAATTATGTTTATCGGAAGTGGAGGGGATAGGGATCAGCGAGAGTGATTCTTTCCGGCCCGGACTTCGTGGGAAGTCCGGGCCGTTTTCTATTGGCACTTGCGGGAAGGAAGAAAAATCTTGCCCGCAGTGTAGGAATACCGGACCGGATAGGTACAGAAGGGCATTGGTAGATTCTCAGCATCCGAACGGAGATGAAATCGTCCGGTATTGTTCTGAGTGCGACTGGTTTGGACCAGTGGAGTAATTCACCCGAAGCCCTCTTAGCGACGTAGTTTGCTAAGGGGGTTTTTCGCGCAACTAAGAGGGGGTTACTCCGCTTCTTTTCCATGTCCTCAAAATATCCACATATGTGGATATTTTGAGGACGTCTCTTTGAAGTGTGGGGGCGCATGGTATAATTACATTGTGAAGAACAAAACGGTTATCGGCACAATTATCGGTTTCTTGTTTCTTATTTTGGGTATCGTTGCCTTTTATTTGTTTAGCGGTGACCATGTCAAACAAGCGCCGGTTTACTTGTATCTTTTAGTTTCTATTGCTGCGGTTGTTGTTCTTATTGCCGTTGTTTTCATTGTGCTTGCGGCAAAAGGCAAGATTGTGCAGAGAGAGCCGGACTACCGCATGCTTTTCATCTTTGGCGTTATCTGGATTCCCATCGGTTTTTCCATCAACAACCCCGGTTTTTGGGTGATAGGCCTGGTGCTTATGGTTGTTGGGCTTGCGAACAAGGATAAGTGGAAGAGTCAGCCCAGATTCAGTGAATTGCCGCGTGCGCAGAGAAATTTCAAAATCGCAGCACTGATTCTCCTGGGGCTCATAGTGGCTGCGGGGCTTGTAGCGTGGTATCTGGCCGCAAGATAAGATTCATGAAGGATGGAACTAAGTGGATAATCGAAATTTGAAAGTTATTGCGTTTTCTATTTTTACAATGCCGATTACCAGAAAAATTATTCATTGGCTGCCGCGAATTTTGGGCGTGGGTTTCGTCGTGTTCCTTTCCTTGTTCGCTCTTGATGTCTTCGGGGAGTATAGCGGATGGGAAACCATTCTGGCGTTTTTTATACACCTTCTTCCTTCGTTTGTTTTGTTGGGAGTGGTTATTATTGCCTGGAAGCATGATCTGGTAGGCGCGGTCGTTTTCTTAGCTTTTGCCGTTTTTTACATTTGGATGGCCGGTCTTGGTCGTCCCTGGAGTTGGTATGCGGGCATATCAGGCCCCGCCGCTCTCGTCGGAATCCTTTTCCTTATGAGTTGGTTTCAGAAAAGGAATAAAGTATAAATATGTTTTTTGAACATCAATCAAAAAATAAAAGGATTCTCTTCGTCTTTTTTGCTCTGGTTTTGTTGGCCGGGGTTTCTTATTTTGCCTGGATAATATTTGTCCGTCAGCCGGAGCTTGTGGCGTGCACTAAAGAGGCGAAACTTTGCCCGGACGGCTCGTATGTCGGACGGACTGGACCCGGGTGTGAATTTGCCGAATGTCCATCGGGAAGTAATCAGGCGTTATCCGATTTTGGCAACGATCAATTGGAACAAGCCGTCACGGATTACCTTTTAACACAAGAACTCTTCAGTTGGAAAACAAATGCTGACAGCCGTAATTTTTGCGTGATTGAAAATCTTAATCCGGAAGATAATTTATTTCCGTTATACGTTTGGGTGCGTTGCGGAGAATATATCGCTCAAGATGGCAAGTTGAAAGAGTTAAGCGGATCATCCGTACCGGCTAGGATAAATTACCCCAACGAATTGTCTTTTTACGATTTAAGCAGATTTTCTTACGAAGTGCCGGGAGACGGCTCACACTATTTGGAAGATATTGAGAAAATTTTTCCCGCGAACGTGCAGCAGCGAATTGTCGGTTTTGACAGGGAAGATATAGTTAAAAGAATCGAGGCGATTGCCATCGACTGGTTTAGTTCCGACCAGGAAGAGTAGGCGAAGGATTGATGATAATTCGGCGCTGAAGATTTAATAAAAACCGCCCAGGACTCTTCTTTCATTAATTTGCTGTTCTTGACAAGTTATTTCCCCTTTGTTATACAAAGCATAGTACGCTGAAATCGGTTTGGTGGTTGGTGAGGTGTGGCCTGCGGGATCCCGCTTTGTTTCTGCCTCGGGATCTGACGATAGGTAAGTACGCAGTGCTGGCATAGGGAGGTTATCCTAGGAAGAACCTCTTGAGCGAGGATTCGGTTTAAGAAGGAGTGCCTCTTGTGCGGAGGCCTCGCCCGGGTTCTTGAATCCGGGGGAGTACGGGAGACGGGTTTGGCATAGCCCCTCCCAGACCAAATATGCCGCCGAAGAACCTGCTCATCAACCGTCTTTTCATATCAAAACCCGACGATCCACAAGATCATCGGGTTTTTCTTTTCATATTATGAAAAACCGCCTAGATTCTTTCTAGGCGGTTTTTGCTGTCAGATGATGACGGAAAGGATACTGACTTGGAGTCCGAGCTGGATGAATCTGGCTTTCTCGTCGTTGCTGTATTCCACTCCTTCCCGTGCGGGTCTAATATTCAAGATTCTCGTTTCTCCGCCGATCAGAAAGAAACGCACAACTTCATTGAATGCTCCGAATCCTACGCCTCCATACGCGGTTTCCCTGTCGAGCTTCAGCAGGCTATCGATGGCTTTGTCTTTTTGCTGGTTCCAAGTGTCGAGACTCTGCCTAAGCCTTATCCGTTGAGAGAAGCCCATGTATCCGCACAGAGCTTCAAGGACAAGTTTTCTCTTCCACATCCTTTTCACAGTGAATGACGTTTCCAGAGCGTGGTAGAATCCCACTCCTTCGATGGTACACGCACTGAGAGCTGCTCCGTATTCTCTCTGCTTAGTTCCGGGGTAATTGGTGTAGTTTCTCCATCCGGTATCTCCATCTATGGACGAATTGATGAAAACGCCCGTTCCAGTTCTCAGCTTGAAACGTCCAAGATGTAGCTGGGAAAGGAGTCCCAAACTTACGGAGGTGAATCCTTTCCCGGACATAGTTTCGAAATTCTCCGGCCTGAAAGGATTTTCCCTATCCAGAGGAACTTCGAGTATGTCCCTGGGGATTTTGTGTATGCGGATTGTGGGCGTGGATGGGCCTATGCTGTACCCAAAACTTCCTCCCAGATAGAGTCCGGAATCTTTGTCCGGGTCGGAGTTGATGAACTGGAACTTGCCCTTAGCCGAAGCGGAGCTGGCAAGAATCGCCACCAGGGCTGCGAAGACGACCATTCTCGCTCTCATTTCTTACCTCCTTGTCTTTATCCGTATATTCAGTTCGAAAAGGGCGTATATCTATTATTAGTAATAGGTGCTTGGTATGCCTTTGTCAAACCTTGCTCGTGGCAGTTGTTCCCTTCGGGTCAGGCGCAGATGATATAATAAAAACATGAAGAACAAGCGGTGGCTCCTTGGTTTTCTCGGATTTTTGGGATTTTTGGGCGTGCCGGGGATCCTTACACGGGATTGGCTCGATATGGTCTGGCTCGTGTGGTTTGTCTGGTTCCTGTACTTTATTCCTGAAAAAGGAGCAAAGTGAAAACGAACACCGCGTAAGCGGTGTTTTTAGTTTGGGACGTGCCAAACTTGGAAAAGAGAGGTAAAATGGAGTAAAATCGGCGTGTTGGACAAATTTTATGCATTCAAAGGAAGTAAGAGAAAAATATTTGAGGTTTTTTGAATCAAGGGGGCATGCCATCGTGCCGAGTTTTTCTCTGATACCGGAGAACGATTCTTCAACGCTCTTCATCAGTTCCGGTATGCAACCGTTGGTTCCTTACCTTATGGGGGAAAAGCATCCGGCCGGAGTACGTTTGGTTAATTCCCAGAAATCGTTCCGCGCCGAGGACATTGATGAAGTAGGCGACAACCGCCACACTACTTTTTTCGAGATGTTGGGTAACTGGTCCTTAGGTGATTATTTCAAGCGCGAGCAGTTGCCTTGGATCTATGAGTTTTTGGTTGATGAGCTTGGCTTGGATCCGAAAAAATTATATGCCACGGTCTTCCGCGGTAGCGAGGACATTGGGGTGCCGCGGGACACCGAGAGCGTCGGCTTTTTGAAAGAAGTTTTTTCAAAATATGGAGTCGCGGCCGAGGACGTTGATGTTCCGGAAGAAAAGGGTATGCAGGGAGGACGTATTTTTTACTATCCTGCTGAAAAAAACTGGTGGTCCCGCTCCGGCACTCCCGACAAGATGCCGGTCGGGGAGATCGGAGGTCCGGACAGTGAAATTTTCTATGATTTAGGTGAGGAGCTTAAAAAACACGAACACTCGGCCTTCAGGGAAAAACCCTGTCATGTGAACTGCGACTGCGGCCGCTTCATCGAGATCGGCAACAGCGTTTTCATGGAATACAGGCGCACCGAGGCCGGTTTCGAGAAGCTCAAGCAGCACAACGTTGATTTCGGCGGGGGATTGGAACGGATGACGATGGTTTGCGGAGGGTTGCATAACATGTTCGAAACCGACCTTTTTGTGAACGCCGTTCGGGAGATTGAAACGTTGTGCGGCAAGCAATATCGCGAAGATCAGCGGCCTTTCGAGATTATCGCCGACCATATGCGTGCGGCCACGTTTATTATGGGTGACGACAAGGGCGTTGCTCCGGGTAATGCGGGGCAGGACTACGTGGTTCGGCGCCTTATCAGGCGCGCGGTGAGATACGGGAAGAACCTGGGTATCACCGTTCCGTTCTGGACGCACCGGATTGCGGAGATTATCGTGAACGACTACGCCGACGTCTACCCGGAGCTCGCGCGCAACAAGACGTTCATTCTTGAGCAGTTGCAGGAGGAG
The DNA here is from genome assembly GCA_964534105.1 of uncultured Candidatus Saccharibacteria bacterium. Taxonomy (GTDB): domain Bacteria; phylum Patescibacteriota; class Minisyncoccia; order UBA6257; family GWB1-50-10; genus CAZHOF01. The sequence goes on along the minus strand of CAZHOF010000009.1, from coordinate 11,016 downwards.
GAGGAAAAATTCAGCCGCACGCTGGAGAAAGGGTTGCGGGAGTTCGAAAAGTTGGGCGCGGAAAAGGTGGTGAGTGGACGCGATGCTTTTAATTTGTATCAGAGCTATGGTTTTCCCATTGAGATGACCGAGGAGCTGGCCGCCGAGAAGGGCTTGTCCGTGGATATGGTGGGTTTTCGGGAGGAACTAGCCAAGCATCAGAAACTTTCCCGAACGGTTTCCGCCGGCATGTTCAAGGGCGGGCTGGCTGACGCGAGTGAGAAGACCACCCGCTTGCACACCGCCGCGCATTTGATGCTTGCCTCGTTGAGGAAGGTGCTGGGCGATGATGTGTACCAAAAGGGGAGCAATATCACGGCCGAGCGGCTTCGGTTTGATTTTACACACAAGGAAAAGATGACGCCTGATCAAATCAAGCAGGTGGAGGATATGGTGAATGACGCGATCCAGAAGGATCTGCCGGTTACGTGTACGGATATGGAGCTTGAGGAGGCGCGGCGGATCGGTGCTATGGGTGTTTTCGGATCGAAGTACGATGAGCGAGTGAGGGTGTACACCGCAGGCGAGGGCGAGAACGTGTTCAGCCGGGAGATCTGCGGCGGCCCCCATGTGAAGCAAACCGGCGAGCTGGGCCATTTCAAGATTCAAAAAGAGGAGTCCTCAAGCGCCGGCGTACGGCGCATCAAGGCGATTTTGGAGTGAATCAGGTTGAGCACGTTCTTTTATTCTTGCCTACCGCTCGTCCTTTGCATTATTTCTTCAGTTGTTCGTTCGCTCATTCCCTCCAGAGGCGGGCAGGCGCGCGAATGGGCGAGTAGTTGGGAAGGGAAGAAACTACTGATATGGATAAAGAGAAACTAACTAACTTCCTTTTGAAGGCCCGCACGAAGACATATGCTGGTAGGAGTGGGAAGGTGCGGCCAGTTTTGAAGGATTCCGATCAGCTTGAGTACGAGGAGGACGAGTGGCTGTATCGCGACGTGTATTACAACGGCAATGGTATTTTCATGGGTTTGGAGTGCGTGTACTTCAAAGGTAAGGCGGTGTGGAGCATGTCCTACTACGGCAATTTCAAGAAGATGACGGAGCGGGAAGTGGATTCGATACTTCGCGCGGCTCTTTTGGAAAATCGGGAGACGGCGCGGACGTGGCAGAAAGTGGAATGGAGGAAGGGGGAATATCTCTACCGATGCGAGCCGGACTTTGAAGGTTCCCTCGAAGAGATGGCCGGTGCGGAGACGATTTTAAAGAATAATGAGGAGGTATATCGCTTTTTCTACGCGGGCGGGTTGCTTGTGAAGTAGTTTATTTTATTGACAGGCATTGTTAAATATGATATCTTAAAAGCGTTCGATTCGATGAGCCGCTGGAGCGGCTCGGCAGGGAGACAAAACCGCGAGAACTGTTCGTAATTCCGCCGGTTACCAAGTTGCCGTAATCTCCTTTATATTATCGAGGGGATTTTTTATTGAATTAAATTTATCGTTATGGAAATCAGAAACATCGCCATTATTGCCCACGTTGATCACGGGAAAACCACGATCACCGATGCTTTGATGCGCCAAACCGGGGCGGTGACCAACGAATCCGTCAGTATGGACAGTAACGCGCTTGAACAAGAGCGCGGCATTACGATTTACGCCAAGAATGCGTCCATGTTCTATAACGACACGAAAATCAACATCGTGGATACGCCCGGGCATGCCGATTTCGGTTCGGAGGTGGAGCGCGTTTTACGATCCATCGATTCCGTGCTTCTTGTGGTTGATGCGCAGGAGGGCCCCATGCCGCAGACGAAGTTCGTTTTGAAGAAATCCCTCGATATCGGCCTGAAGCCGCTTGTTATCGTGAACAAGATTGACAAGTCAGCCGCACGGCCCAAGGAGGTTGTCGAAGAAGTACTCGAACTTTTTATGGACTTGGGAGCCAGCGATGATCAGCTTAGTTTTCAAACCGTGTATACCATCGGAAAACAGGGGATAGCCAAAAAGGATTTAGACCAGGATTCGAAGGATATGACGCCGCTCCTTGATGCGATTATAGAACATATCGCTCCGGCACCTGCAGAAGCAGACAAGCCGTTGCGCATGCAGTCGTTTAATCTGGATTACGATAACTACCTTGGCCGCTTAGCAATTGCCAGGATTTACGAAGGAACAGTGAGGGAGAGGGATCAACTCTTCATCAAGCGGGTCGACGGGACGGTGCACCAAGGGACGGTCGCCAAACTTTTCACCTTCGAGGGTTTCACCAGGAAGGAAGTGCAGCATGCCGAGGCGGGAGATATCGTTGTTGTTGCAGGATTTCCCGATATCTACATCGGTGATTCCATGACCACCGATGAATCGACCGACCCCTTGCCGCATATCGCCGTTGATGAACCGACCATCTCTCTCGGGTTTATGGTCAATAGTTCGCCTTTTTCCGGACGGGAGGGAAAATTTGTTACGAATTCGCAATTAAAGGAACGTTTGGAGAAGGAATTAGAGGTGAACGTGGGGATAAAAGTCGATTTTTCCCAGACCGATCAGTACACCGTGCGTGGACGCGGCGAGATGCATATTGCTATTTTACTCGAGAATATGCGTCGCGAGGGTTATGAAGTACAAGTTTCCCAACCGCACGTGATCTTGAAAGAAGAAGGAGGAAAGACGCTTGAACCGTTTGAGGAGCTTATTGTGGATGTTCCGGAATCCTTGTCCGGCGTTGTTATCGAGAAAATCGCCAAGCGCAAAGGAATTATGACGGAAATGAAAACGCGCGAAAAAAACACGCGACTGGTGTTTGAAATTCCCACACGCGGTCTCTTGGGGCTTCGCTCGGAATTTATGATCGACACGCGGGGAGAAGGGATTATGGCTTCGCGCGTTATCGGTTTTCGGCAGCACGTAGGTGAGATTCGGCGCCGTAAGGTTGGCTCCATGGTTTCTATGGCAACCGGCAAGGCGCTTGGGTTTTCCCTTTTTAACCTGCAAGATCGCGGAACTTTGTATATCGGTCCGAATGTGGATGTGTACGAAGGCATGGTTATCGGGGACGCCAGTAAAGGAACGGACATGGCTGTGAATCCTACTAAGGGAAAACAACTTACCAATATGCGCGCATCCAGGTCCGACGATGCTTTGAATTTGACGCCTCCGCTGGAGCTTACGTTGGAGCGCGGCTTGGAACTTATGGCGGATGACGAACTCTTGGAGATCACTCCGCGATCCATTCGACTCAGAAAAAAGTCGCTAAAGCAGTAAATTACATTTTCATACCATGGTAGCAAAAACAGACAACACTTCAGGATTCTATAACCTCGGCATTGCCCCGAACATACTCGAAATACTCGACAGTATGGAGTTTGTTACGCCGACGCCGATTCAGGAGAAATCCATCCCTCCCGCAATCGAGGGGAAGGATATGATCGGCATTGCCCAAACGGGCACGGGGAAAACGCTCGCGTTCGGTATTCCGCTGCTGCAGGCGGCGCAACACGGGAAACATTGTCTTGTTGTTTTGCCGACGCGGGAATTGGCCCTCCAGGTGAATGAAGTGCTCCAGAAGATCGGAACGCGGCTCAATGTTCGGACCGCGGTAGTGATCGGCGGCGAGCCGATAGGCCGTCAGATGCAGAAACTCCGCAGAAATCCGCAGATTGTGATCGGTACCCCGGGACGGATTGTTGATCATTTGGAACGGAAATCATTGACGCTCAAGACCGTTTCGACCCTTGTCCTTGATGAAGCGGACAGGATGCTTGAAATGGGATTTGCTCCGCAACTCAAAATTATTTTGTTTGCGGTGAATAAGGGGCGACAGATGCTGTTGTTTTCCGCAACAATGCCTCGGAACGTTGTGGCGATTGCCGAAGCGAACATGAAGCTCCCTTTACACATTGAAATCGCGCCATCGGGAACAACGGTAAAAAACATAACCCAGGAGCTGTTTTTTGTGCAGAAGAGCGATAAATCCCGTCTTTTGGAAAAAGTATTATACGAGTACGGCGGACCAGTGCTGGTTTTTTCCCGGACAAAATTCGGTGCGAAGCGGATTGCAACCATGATTCGTTCGATGGGGCACGCTGCTGTTGAGTTGCATTCGAACAGGTCGTTAAAGCAGCGCGTTGAGGCGTTACAGGGATTCAAGAGCGGGAAGTATCGCATTCTTGTTGCAACGGACATCGCGGCGCGCGGCATTGATGTGAAGGGAATCGAGCTTGTGCTGAACTTTGATCTACCGAATACGGCAGAGGATTACGTGCATCGCATCGGGCGTACGGCGCGGGCAGGAGGAACGGGGCACGCGATCTCATTTGCAACGCCACAGGAGAAAAACGATGTACGCGGGATTGAACGGCTCATCCGCACCACTCTCCCGCTTTCAAAACTTCCGGAACTCCCGCCGTTTAGGAAGAGTGACAGGATTCCTGAAACATATGAAAATCGGTTCAAGAGAAGCTATCCCCGAGGCGGAAGGCGAGATACAGGAAAGGCGCGAGGGTATGGGGCATCGCGGTTTCAGCGGGGCCCGCGAAGGAATTTTCGCCGGAAATAGCCTGCGTGGTATTTAACGGAGGTATTCGCTGATATTCGCTCGGTGTTTGTCGTAGGTTTCTGCGCAATGGATCGTGCCTGACCGGTCGTGGATGTAGTAGATGCAGTCCGTTTCTTCAGGATAGAGCGCAGCTTCGATGGCATCGAGACCGGGATTCGCTATAGGCGAGGGTGGCAGGCCTTCGTGAATATAGGTGTTGTAGGGAGAATCAATTTCCTTATCCTCTGGCGTTATCGGTTTCCACCACTCAACTAACGCTTGTGGCGAGTTACTTGATTGGGCGTTTGTCTGGAATATCTGGAGCAGGTTGCCGAGCTGACTCGGGGGCTTCGCCGTACTCTCGAACAGTTTGGTGTCACGTGCGTACTGAACGGTTGCATCGAGCTGGAGGCGCATTCCTTCAAGGAGCCGGTTCCAGATGATACCCGCTACGATCGGCATATCGTTTTTATTTGCTGCTTCGCGTTGCACAAGCGAGGCGATGTTTATGAGTGTTGTCCATTTAATATTCTGGTTTTGCGTTTCCTGCGCGTAAGGCGCAAATTTTTCGTTAAACTTCGCCCGGAAGCGCTCCGCAACTTTTGCCGGTTCTTCGTCAACGGGAATCAGGTAGGTGTCGGGGAAATAGACGCCTTCCCGGTATTCATCTTGTGCGGCAGTATGTTCCATTACCCATTCGTATTGCGTTTTCTGATCCCAGTGGAGCGTTTGTGCCAGAATTTCGGCGATCTGTTCCTTGCGCAATCCTTCCTGGATCGGGATCCATTTCATATACGGTCCTTTTTTCATAACACTGACCAGTTCCCAGACATTCATCGTTTTCGATATTTTGTAGGCGCCGGGCATAATGCAATCCACGCAGACCGCTTGGAGTTCTTCAGGGTCCATGAGCGCAATGCGGAATCCCGCCTCGCTTTTAATGAATCCTTGCTCGAGGAGTGCCGTCGCAACTTCGTTTGAGTCGTCCATGCCGGTTGTGACGGTAAATTGTTCCGGCTCGGCTCGGTAATCCGGTGGACCAAACGTAGCGTTGTAGGCGACCCACAGTGCGCCGAGTATTATGAGTATTACCGCAGCCACCATAACTTTCCTGTTGGTGCGGATGAGGGAGAGGGTTCTCTGACCCGTTTTTCTTCGCATTGTCCCACTTATTGTGGCAGATTCATCCCGTCCGAACAAATAGACGGTTTTGCTGTGTTACAATGACTGTATGAAAAAAATTCTCTTAGTTTTTCTCGCGATTGCCGTTGTCACGGTCGGTTACTGGCTTATCTCGCCGCTTTTTATCGAAAGACAGGTAAGTGAGTCGCTTTCTGATATTATGCCCGTTCCGGAAGGGAGCCCTACGTCTTCTGTGGACATAAGTGAACCGCAGGAGATTTCGAGTGGGACGTTTGTGAGTTTGGTGGGACATAGTGCGGAGGGCACTGCCCGGCTTTTACAAATCGGAGATCGTTACTTTGTGCGCTTTGAGGATGATTTTCGCGTGACGAACGGGCCCGATCTCTTCGTGCATTTTGGGAAGGATGATGGGTACCTTGCGGAGGCGCGTCTCGGGGCGCTTAAGGGAAATGTGGGTTCTCAAAACTATGAAGTTCCCGCAGAGCTCAATCCCGAGGATTACAACGAGGTGTGGGTCTGGTGCCGCGCTTTTTCGGTGCCGTTCGGGAAGGCGGTGCTGCAATAACGTATAACTTTCATGCAGACCTATCAGGAATTTTATCAGAGCATTGTGAAGCCGTTTTTTGCTCCGCCGGAATGGGTGTTCGGCGTGGCGTGGGGGATTATTTATCCCTTGATTGCGATCGCGTTCATCTCTTTTCTCTTTCTTCTGGTGCGCCGACGAGTTCCGCTTTTTCTCTTGTGGGTTTTTCTCGTGAATCTCGCGGCAAATTTTTTATTTACTCCAATTCAGCTCGGGCTCTCCGCGTTGTGGCCGGCCTCTCTCGATATTCTTGTTGTTCTGGGAACACTCGCGTTTTTTGAATATGAAATATGGCGACATTCGAAGCTCATCTTTTTTCTTCTCCTGCCGTATCTCTTATGGGGGGCATTCGCAACCGTTTTACAGCTTACGATCACAATTGTTAATTAAATGGACGCAGGTTTCATAGTCAGAGGTTTTTTCCTGTTTATCCTCGTATTCCTTTTTGCGTTTATTGAGGTGCAGATTGAGGGAAAGGATGGATGGGGTCGGCACTTGCCGACGTGGCGGGCCCGTCCCGGTTCATTTGCCGCACGCTGGTACGCACATTTCATGCAGGGGAAAGAATTGACCGGTTATCACGCGGGAATGTTTTCCCTCGTTTTTTTGGTTCTTCTCCTTCCTTTTGTGTTTGGCGTTCCCGTGACCGCAGCCGCGATTTTTCAAACTTTCTCGCTATATTTTCTCCTCGTTGTTTTTTGGGATTTTCTCTGGTTTGTTGTGAATCCGTATTTCGGTTTGAGTAAATTCAGACGGGAGCATATTCCCTGGCACAAGCGGTGGTTTTGGCGATTACCTGCGGATTACTACGTCGGCTTCTTCCTTTCCTTCGGCTTCGCTGCACTTTCTTTCTTTGTGACCGGGATTGCACTCTTTTCGTGGTGGTTCTGGCATTTCGGCCTTTTCATCGTTTTTACCTTCTTGGTTTCATTTTTCTTCACTACCGCGGGAAAGAAGAAATAGTTCCCTTTGGTCATCTCAAGTTTTCAGGTACAATAGCTGATGTAGTCGAATAATTAGCCAAAAATAAAATATACAATGTTTACGGTAGATCAATCATTCCCCGAGTTTTCGCTCGAGGTATATCATCCGGAAAAAGATGACGTCGATACATTGGCATTGAAGCAGCTGAAGGGCAAGTGGGTCGTTCTGGTTTTTTATCCCGCGGATTTCACATTCGTGTGTCCTACGGAGCTCGCTGATTTGAGCAAGTTGTACGCCGACTTCAGATCGCTCAAGGCCGAGGTGGTTGTGGTGAGTACTGATACGGTTTATACGCACAAGGCATGGGTCGAAGCCGAGGAGCTTTTGAAGGGCGTGAAATATCCGATGGCTGCCGATCACAATGGCAAGCTTTCGCGCGAGCTCGGTATCTATGAAGAGGAGCAGGGGATGGCGCAGCGTGCGACATTTGTCATTGACCCGAAGGGCGTGCTTCGCGCCGTTGATCTTGTCTCTGATTCGATCGGACGGAGCGCCCGCGAGACGCTGCGGCGCTTGAGAGCTTTGGTATTCGTGCAGACGAATCCCGGGAAGGTTTGCCCGGCAAGTTGGGACGAGGGAGCGCCGACGCTTTCTCCATCCATCAAAAAGGCGGGGAAGGTATACCGGGAACTGCAATAGTTTTTTCCCCTGATATGAAAAAAGCCGCACGATGCGTGCGGCTTTTTAATTCAGACATCGCACAACGCGACGAAGTGGTTTTTCTGTACAACCTTCCCTTTTTTGGCTATCGTGAAGGTGTGTTAGAACGCAAAGATTTGGAAAAATTAGCGGAGCTTGCGCGGATCGAACTTCCCCGCGATGAGGAGAATAAGCTGCTTCGTGATTTGGAGCAGATTTTAAAGCATTTCGACGAGCTCAAGGAAATAGATACGGCCAAGATCCCTCCACTTACCGGGGGTACCGATCTTCATAATGTTTTGCGTGACGATGAGGCGGCCCAGTCGCTTACCGGTTCTGATATTGCTCCGGATCAATTTCCCGAAAAACACTCAGGTTTCTTAAAAATACCTCCCGTTTTTGAATAGTATTTATTTTTATGGATCTTCACGAACTGACCATATCCTCGTTTCGTAAGGGTTTGCTTGAGAAGCGTTTCTCCGCTCTTGAGGTTACGCGGGCGTATCTATCCCGGATTCGGGAGGGTGACGAGAAAATCGGTGCTTTTTTAAGTATTTTCGAGAAGGAGGCAGAACAAGAAGCGAGTTGTGTTGATGAGCGGGTTCGGAAGGGAAGCGAGTTGTCGCTTCTTGCCGGTGTTCCTCTCGGCGTTAAGGATAACTTTTTGATTCAGGGAACGCGGACCACAGCCGGTTCGAAAATCCTTTCCGACTATAAGGCGAGTTATGACGCAACGGTTATCCGGAAACTTAAGGGTGCCGGAGCTGTTTTTCTTGGGAAGACCAATCTTGATGAGTTCGCGATGGGTTCCTCGACTGAAAATTCCGGTTTTCAGGTGACGCGGAACCCGCATAATACGGAACATGTTCCAGGAGGATCTTCCGGCGGCTCTGCGGCTGCGGTTGCTGCTGATTTCGCGCTTGCAGCGCTTGGGTCGGATACAGGCGGATCTATCCGCCAACCGGCGGCGTTTTGCGGCGTTGCGGGTTTGAAGCCAACGTATGGTGCTATTTCCCGGTCCGGGTTGATTGCCATGGCTTCAAGTTTGGATCAGATCGGGCTGCTTGCAAAAACCGCTGAGGACGCAGCCATCCTTTTTTCCGAAATCCAGGGCGGTGATGCGTATGACTCGACAAGTATGCCTGATGCGCTTGATATTGAAACATTGCTTCGCCCCAATGAAGGAGATATAAAAAATCTTACTATCGGGATTCCTGAGGAGTATTTTATCGAGGGCTCCGATGCGCCGGTTGTACGCGGTGTGGAACAGGCAATCGAAAGAATCAAATCACTCGGTTTCAAAGTGAAGTCCGTCCGGTTGCCCCATACGAAATACGCCCTTTCAACGTATTATATTATTATGCCTGCGGAGGTAAGCGCGAATCTTGCGCGGTTCGACGGAGTGCGTTATCCGGGTATTCCCGAGGTTGAGGAAAACGTTTTACGGCTTCGCGATCTTTATTTCAAAACAAGGGGAAAAGGTTTTGGGGCCGAGGCACGGCGAAGAATTCTTTTAGGCACGTTCGTACTTTCTGCCGGGTACTACGATGCCTACTATGCTAAAGCGCAGAAGGTTCGTGCTTTGATTCGCCAGGATTTCGATGCCGCTTTCCGCAAAGTTGACGTTCTTCTCACTCCCGTTACCCCAACCCATGCTTTCCGCATTGGGGAGAAAACAGATAACCCGCTTTCAATGTATCTTTCCGATATCTTTACCGTTCCCGTGAACCTTGCCGGGCTGCCTGCGCTTGCTTTGCCGGTCAAAAAATATACCGTGGGAAGCGGGGAATTTCCCGTTGGATTTCAACTCATTGGAAAGCGGTTCCGCGAGGCGGATATTTTAGGCGTGGGAAGGATGTACGAGGGTAGCAATTAGAGAATAGTAATTTTGAAATAGAGATTAGAAATTACCGGCTACTATTTGCTGTTTACCATTTTTTCCGCCTTCTTGAGATCTTCCGGAGTTCCTACCGGGAACCAGAACTTCGTTTCAATTGTCCAAACCTTGTTTTTTTGCGCAAAGAGATTAATTGCTTCAGAAAGAAAGAGCTCATTTTTTGTCGGGTGCATCGGTGGGGTATAGTCAAAGATCTCCGGTGTGAGCGAGCAGCCGCTTGTGATAACAAGGCTTGATGCGGGGTGTTCCGGTTTCTCAATGATATTTTTTATGCTCCCATCGGGATTTACTGCAATGACGCCAAATCGTTCGGGACGTTCCACTTCTGCTACGAGAACTGAAGGCGTTTTTTCAATACACGCTTTTACCGCTTCGGGATCAAGAAGATCGTCGGCGTAGGCAACAAAGAAACTTTCTTCATGCTTGAGATAAGGTTTTGCAAGTTCCAGCGCCGGGAAGGTTCCCTCCTTTTTCTTCTGCCATACGTACCGTACCGAACGTCCAAGGAATTCCGATCCGCAGTAGTCAACAATTTTTTCACCGAGATAACCAATTACAAGAATCAGCTCCGTAACGGTTTCAGGGAACGTTTTTACAAGATGATAAAGAAGCGGTTTTCCATTGAGGAGTACCAGCGGTTTCGGACACGTTTTGGTAAGCGGCCGCATGCGAATTCCTTCTCCGGCGGCCAAAATTACAGCTTTCATTGTGTATAGGCGCGGGTGACCGGGTTCGAACCGGCGACCTTCCGCGTGACAGGCGGACGCTCTAACCAGCTGAGCTACACCCGCATTCGTTCGGTTATTGTATCAATGTTTAGAATCTTTTGACAAGCGAAATCGCATAATTCGGTCTTTGCGCGAGTTCAGTGATGTTTTGTTCCGTGACGCCGCCTTGCGCTGACGATGCATGAATGATTTTTCCTTGCCCCGCGTACATTCCGACATGGCCGACGTAAACCGGCTTGTTTGGAAAGAGGGAATCATTGTAGTAGCCCTGCGACCCGCGCATAAAGAGCAGGTCGCCGGTTTCCAGGTTTTTGAAATCGAGTTCGGGGATTATTTCCTTCCCTTTTATATCTCCGGCCTGCGCAATACTGTTTCGCGGCAGTTCGATACCGATCTGCTTGAATAGATACTGCGTTAATGAGGAACAGTCGAACACTTCGGGTGCTTCTTCCGGTTCTGCGCCGTAGCGGTACGGTTTGCCGAAGAGCGTTTTTGCCGTGGAAAGAAGTTTTTCTTTCTGGGAT
>CAZHOF010000008.1:0-23226 GCA_964534105.1 uncultured Candidatus Saccharibacteria bacterium | reverse complement strand
AAACAATGCAACGCAATTTTCCTTCGCGGCGTGGGTGAATGCGAGTAGCTCTGGTCCAGGGAATGATATTTTCAGTAAAGGTGGTATTGGCGCAAACGGCATCAACTCAAAGATAGATATAGGAAGATGGCAAATATACTTCGGCGGAACAACTGATAGTATCTGCGATTGCACAGCTTTTACTTATCCGAATGGGTCCTGGACACATATTATCTTTACCTACAACGGATCAGGATCATCGAATGCGGATAAGGCGAAGATATACAAAAACGGATCATTGAGATCGCCAACGTATGGCGGTACCATCCCGACGAGCTTAGGGTCGAGCACCTCGGCGTTTCTCATCGGGGACGGAGCTTTCGCAGGTTGGAACGGGAAGATGGACGATGTCCGTATTTACAGTCATGCACTTTCAGCAACGGAAATCCAGGCGATTTATAATGCCACTCGATAAATTTCTAAGGATGGCACCTATCCCGCCCCAGTCCGTGCATAATTTATTGGAGGAACAGGGAATAGAGAGACATAAATCGGCTCTCGCCTTCGCATGGCACAGGGGTGGAGATTGTGCTGGGACTGGGGCGGGATGCTCGATGTTGTAACCTCGCTGGTGCTCAGACAACATCGGCACAACGCTACCCGATAAACCGGTCAATAAGAAGGCCTACCTGGTAACCAACCGCCGAACCAAAGATAAGAAAAAGAAGCCAGGTTGCCCACCGAAGAGGGCGCCTTGGCCCGCCCGCCGATGAGGCGGGAAAAGCGCGCCGCCACATTGCGGTAACAAAGATACCCTCCAATCCCAAGAAAAGTCCTCCGGCAACGCTGACTGCTGTAAAAAAACTCTGGAAGCCCGCAAAGTAAAGAATAAAAGGAGAAGAAACGGCAACAAGCTCCGCGAGAACGCGGGGAAATTTGAGATCAAGCCGTAAAATTTCTCGCACATTGATACCGATCATAAAATAGGAAGTCCAAAGCGCGATGAGACCTAAAACTCCCAGCAAGGAATAAAGGAGTGGTGAAAGGTGAGTCAAGCTATCCAAAGCGGAAGGTGAAACATGCGGGGCAAGACGCAGAATACTCGCCACAAAGAGTACGTAAACAACAGCCGGAAGCCCCGTCCCCCAAAGCACAACGCGGCGCAATGAAAAAGGTTTCCCTTCTTTTTCAGCGGCTCGGTGCTGGAGAATAACCTCCGAAAGCGCCGAACGTCCTGAAAACGAAAAAAGGAGAGGGCCTAACGGCAAAAGGAACAACAGGGGGTCGTCCACGGAAAAAACGAAAGGAACGGTAATCCCTATCCCAAAACTTGCAGCAACGACAACGCCGACCACGCCAAGAATCGCGAGCGTGCCAAGCACCTCGGCAAAACCAAGCCAGGAAAGCCGGACAAACATAAAAAGAGAGCTCACGGCGCCGAAGAGAACTACAGCAAGCACGCCGCCGTAACCGAACGCAATCGAAGCGAATGTCGGCGCAAGCGTAAGATAAACAAGAAGGGCGAAGATAAGTTCGCCGAAAATAACAAGAGAAGCGACCGGGGAAAGAAACTTCGGCAGATATCGCCTGGCGACAAAGAAAAATTGATGCTCTCCCTGTTGATGAGAAAGAATCTCCGCATACATCACATGAAAAGCGCCATACACGAGAAAACAGCCAAGTAAATAGACGCTCCCCAAACCGAAACCCAGCCGGCTAAACACGTATGGTAAAGAAAAAATACCCGCGCCAATAATCGTACCCGCGAGCAAGCTCGTTGCGAGCACCGCGTTCTTATTCATAAATAGGTTACTCCTCTACCTCGAAAACTTCGTCTCCTTTTCGTACCTTCTCCTTCACCTTGATCCCGACTTCCTGACCCTTCTTTGCCGTTCCTACGTCCTTGTGGTCGTATTGCATCGAACTGGCCGTCTCCTCGAAATCAGTTGTCGCTCCTTTAAAGTGAAGGCGTATTCCCTTCTTCACCGCCTTTGAAAACTTCACAATGACAACCCCTAAACCGCCAAAGAAATGGGTAACCTCGCCGATTGGTTTTGGAGTTTTTACTTTTGGCATATGGACATGTTAGAGCACTCGACCTTTAACGTGGTTCTTTTCCTCCTCCGCTTCAATAAGGGCAATGACCTTTTCCACAAGATCCGAGGGGTTTTTCGAGAAAACGACCTTCCCCGGACCCCGATGTGATTTTTCAAGAATCTCCCGCACGTTATCAGCGGTACCACCCGTGCCTTCAAGAACACCGATCGGTTTGTTATCCTCAAATGCAATCGTAAACTCGTTCAATGTCCCAATGCGGCCGCAGATCACGATTACCGCATCGGAAGATCGGGTAAGGAGAAGGTTCCGCCCTGAATATTCGAAACCGGTATAGACGATAAGGTCGTGGTAATCGACAGGAAGCCGATAGGTCTTAATGTGCGCTGCCTTGGACGCCGCGGGAGAAAGACCGATTACCGTTCCCCCTTCCGCTTTAGCGCCTTTCGCAGACCAGTACGGAATACCCGTGGTCGCCCCCGTCACCAGAACCAATCCATGCTTCGCAATCTCGCGGCCAACCTCTTCTGCCTTCGGACAGGCATCTGCGCTGCAAAACCCCGTTTCCGCCGCTCCGGAAACACAGATCTTGTACTTCAAAACATGTGCGTGGTTATGGCTTGCTGATCGTTGTTTTTTTCTCATACCAGGTAGTAGAAATTCGATTTGATATTTTTATACTTGAAAATATTCCGACTTTTTATTCACGTTTTCTGTCATGGTGGTTTATCCTCCAGGTAATTCGCTCAAGCGATCGAATTTTCACTACCTGGCATATGCTGATTATATCATCACCTGCTCTCCCGACGAAGGGACTGTTGCGGGAAGCGCAAGATGGTCCGTAATCGCAGTAGCAAGAGCCAAGGCCTGATCCTGCTCGCCTTGCACAACATAAACGTGCTTCAGGGAGGAACTCATTGATTTAGCCCATTCCAGAAGCTGGGGTTGGTCAGCATGCGCAGAGTATCCACCAATTGCCTTTATCGCGCACCGCACCGGAACCTGTTCTCCCATTATTCTAACCGTCTTCACTCCGTCGAGAATGCGCCGCCCGAGGGATCCTTCGGCTTGGTAACCGACAAAAAGAATTGCACTTTGGGGATCGGAAAGGTGGCGCCGTTCATGATGAAGAATCCTTCCGCCGTTCGACATGCCGGCACCCGCGATAATCACCTTCGGCGACGGCACGGTATTAATCTCTTTCGACTGCGCAGTAGTAAGCGTCATGCGAAGCCCGGGGAAATCGAAAATAGCATCCCCTTCGCGCAAAAGTGTGATTGCCTCCTTGCTGAAATAAAGCGGATCGTGCGAATACTTGCGATACACCTCGGTAAGTTTGATTGCAAGCGGACTATCAATAAAAACAGGTATGCGCGGGATACGATTATTCTCCACAAGATCATTCAGCTCGAAAATAAGTTCCTGGGTTCGCTCAAGCGCAAAAGCGGGGATCATGAGCGTTCCTCCCCGCCGTGCCGTCTCCTCGATGAAGTCCTCAACAATATCGCGCCGAATGGCAACGTCTTCATGAATACGCCCGCCGTAGGCCGACTCGATCAGAGCAACGTCAACATTCTTGAGATATTCCGTCGGGCGGATAAAAGGCGCGGGGGTATTTCCGAGATCACCCGAAAACGCGACTCGCTTCCCCTCTGCGGAAACAACGAGTGAACTTGAACCGAGAACGTGCCCCGCATCAAAAAACTCCACCTCGAAGTCCTTCACGCGAACCTTATCGTGGTATGCATACCCTTCCCAAAGTCCGTGGGCACCGCGCACGTCGGAGATCTCATAGATCGGATCCTTTCCCTTTTCAAGCGCCTCTTCCCGAAGCAAATGCTCCGAATCGAGAAGTAAAAATTCGGCAAAATCCCGCGTCGGGGCCGTTGAAATAATCTTTCCCCGGAAGCCCGCCTTGTACAACTTGGGAATGCGGCCGATGTGATCAATATGAGCGTGTGTTATGAAAACCGCGTCAATCTCCTTCGCCTTATACGGAAATGGTTCGAAATTCAAGTTCTCGCAAAAACTGCTCCCCTGGTACAACCCGCAATCAATAAGAATTTTCGTCTTCCCCGACTCGAGAAGATAATTCGCTCCGGTCACTATCCCAGCACCGCCGTAAAAAGTAAGCTTCATTAGTTTTTATTATAACACGAGCGGCACAGTATCCGTCGGTACAATCTCCAATTACCACCTCCCAATTACCAGTTACTATCCATAATTTGACTTTTGATATAAAGTATGCTATAATGAAATTAGATCATTGAAGGTGGCGAACCCTATCTCCGCAGGGAGGTTGAAGATGTCCTCAACCGAAAAAACGGAATCCGGCGAGGTAACACTTCGGGCCGGAGGCGTAGATATCAGCTTCGTGTTGTGCAACGGCAGGGTTCAGGAAACGAGCCGTATCCCAAACTCCTTTATCCCAAACGAAAAGTACTGGCCCGCGGTCAGACAAGCGCGAGCCAGACTCGAAGGTCAAAAAAGGAAATTGGGGACACAACGCTCCCAGACATCACTCCCCCTTCATTAACCCCGCCATGCGGGGTTTTTCCTTATCGCGGTCTACCAAGCTCACGTAAAGCAGCACGAAGACGCTCCTCGATGGTTCCGTCCTGGACCTTAGGAAGACCTTGGAGAATATTTCTGACGCTCTGACGGGGATAGCCAAGATTGGCAAGCACCTCCTCAACCTCAACATCCATTCCCATCTTTTCCGCCCGTTCTCCGGACTCGGAGAGCGCAATTTTATTGTGAAGCTCAAGGATAATCCGCTCGGCGGTCTTCGTGCCGATTCCCGAGGCACGGGAAAGAACATCGGAACGCTTCTCGACAATCGCCGCCATAATATTTTCTACTGAATCAAGATCAAGAATGCCCAACGCCGTCTTCGGCCCGACGCTCGCAACAGTATTTAAAAGTTGAAACAGACGGAGCGTTTGCTCATCCAAAAAACCGAAAAGCTGGATCTCCTCGTCCCGAAAAAATGCGGAGCAAAAAATTTTTACCTTGCCATCGTGAGGCAAAGCGGAAAGCGTGCGGGTATTCGAGAGAACCTGGAATCCAACCCCGCCGCAGGCAACGACGAAAAATGAGGTCTGACGCTCGGAAACAGTACCGGTAAGTGTATAGATCATCATCTCTATTATACAACGGAGAGCGCATTGACACGAGAACTAAAAAAAGCTACGCTCTGTAACGTACTATGCCACAGATAAAATCAGCCCAAAAAGCGCTTCGGCAAAATGCCCGGCACCGCGCAAGAAACCTGAAACGCCAGAAGCAGCTCAAGACAACGGTTAAAAAATTCGAAAAACTGCTCGCCGACGGAAAACAGGAAGAGGCGCAACAGTTCCTCGCTCAAACGTATAAAACCGCCGACAAGCTCGCGAAAGTCGGCTTCCTCAAGAAAAACAAGGCGAGACGGGTAAAATCCCGCCTTGCGAAAAAGCTCGGAGCGAAAAAGTAAGGAAGTAAGCCGGAAGGAAAACACGGGCCCTCACAGAATAAAATCAGTGAGGGCTTCTTCGTATTCCAATCCGCCGCTTTTTATGGAAATGTCATATTCCCCGAATGCGCGGAGCGCCTCTCCGCGCGCCTGGAACGAGAGAGAGTTGAACGCGTAAGCGGGGTCTCCGGCGGCAAGCGCCGACTCAAGAAGCGCGAGTCGGGAAGGAAATTGCCGCGCAGAAAGAAGCTGGCGCGCTATCTGAAACATTTCCTCACGCTCTGCAACATGCAGTAATTCTTCAAGAACGGCGGGAGAAACAGAACGCCCGGCACCCTGAAGATGGGAAAGTTGGCCAACAAGATGAGTTACGCGCCAGCTCCGATCAGAGGTACAAGAAAGAATCCGGAGGACGGTTCGCTCACACTCGGGAGTAAGGCGAACATTCTGCGCCCGGCACTCCCCTTTGAAAAAGCGGGAAAGAAAGGACCCTTCAAGCTCGGAAAACTCCTGAAAACGCACAGGGTCGGAAAGAAGGAACCGAAAGGCCGCTTGCGGAGCGCGGGAATCGGAAAGAAGCAGAAAACGTCGCTCGGTGACACGCTCCTCTTTTAAAAACGCTATCCAATCCTTTTCCTTTATTGATGTCGCCTCGGAAATAACCGCAACCTTTGTTACATTGAACAGAGAGGGTTGTAAAAGAAAATCCCGAACATCTTTCCAAGCATCAGGATTCTCCTCAAAATCAGCGAAGAAAACGTCGGATTCCCGCGCCCGGCTCCGGTACTCTTTAAGTAATGCCTGCAATTTTCTCCCGCGCCGCAGCGAATCGGATCCGTACAAATAGATGATCATCCTATTTATAGTATAAAGAAAAAAGAAAGCCGCCCCAAGAGGTTCTTGAGACGGCTGATGATTATCGGAGACTGTAGCGAGTGATACGCCATGTCTCGATGCGGGAAGAGTATCCCGAATTATGGAAAGAAAACTCCCGCGTCGCGGTTCCCGTAAGAACCTTGGCCGAATCCCGTTCTGCGTGGATCTCGTAGCCGACCACTACAATCGCCATTGTCTGGTGAACAATCCATCCACCGTCGGCGGGAATGAAAAACGAATGACCGGGGGGGAGACGACGGACCACAATGGTCGTACCGTAGTATCCGGTTTTCGAGATGTTCAGATATACCGACGGCGAATCAACGATGCCGTTTACGATCACTACTCCCTGCCGCGAGAGCGGGAGATTCGTCTGTACTTGCACCTCCGGCCAGTCAATCACGAGCGGTCTCGCTGCGCATCCCCCAAGGAGGATGGCTGCAAAGGCAACAAACAGAAGCGACCTCATGGTATCCCCTCCTTGAAACGTTTACTTCCTTAGTTTCCAATTTACTTCTTTCATTATAGCACTAATTCAACTAAAAGTCAAATGGTAATCATCATACGCGGGGTTGCTTCAGCTTTCTCGCATATGCGAGAAAGCTGAAGCAGACGGAAAACGGACAGGAGAACACGCATCACCCATAACCTTCCTTGCTTGTATCTGCTTGCAACACAAAACACGCTCCTCTACTCACGGACGGTTTCCCGCAAAGAAAGTGGGGTTCTTGCTGGGAAAAGCAAAAAAACCTACACTAAAAGGAATGGCTTTTAACTTAAAAGCACTCTCGGAGAAACTTTCGGCACAGCGACGCGTCGCGGAAGAAAACGACGCGAAACGTAGGGCGCAAAAATTGGGCTCCCCCTACCTCGACCTCGTCTCAGTCCGCGTTCCCACTGAAATCAAGGCAATGACACTCGTCCCTGAGGAAAAAGCGCGAAAAGCACTCCTCGTTCCCCTTCAACTTATCGGGAAAAAACTCACCGTCGCCGCCTTCAACCCAGAGTTAAAAGACGCGAAAGAGATTATTGACGAACTCAAAAAGACGCACGAAGTAACACTCTTCGTGGCGTCTCTGACCGGCATCAAGCATGCCTGGAATTATTACCAGTACATCCCCAAAGAAAGCAAGGATATAACAGGCAAGGTAGAAATAGACAAGAACCGCCTTCTGGATCTTACAAAAACAATCAATTCGCTCGAAAATGCCGGAAAGGAGATTCAGATGTTTAAAAACCCGCTCACCTCGCAAATCCTTGAGGTCATCCTCGGGGGCGCGCTCGCACTGCACGCATCCGATGTCCATTTTGAGCCCGGCGAACAAAATATGACACTTCGCCTCCGTGTTGATGGCATGCTTCACGCCGTGCCCGCCCGCATCGATGCAAAAATCTACCACTCGATCGCGAATCGCATAAAACTGCTCTCCCATCTGAAACTGAACGTAAAAGATGAGGCACAGGACGGAAGATTTACGATCGATCTCGTGGAAAAAGACATTGAGATCAGAACCTCGGTTATCCCTTCGGAATACGGGGAAACAATCGTGTTGCGTCTCCTTGATCCCTCGGGGCTCAAAACGAACCTCAAAGAACTGGGATTCCGCGAGGACGATCTTGCAATCGTAAAGCAGGAACTTGAAAAACCGAATGGTCTCATCCTGAACACCGGACCGACCGGGTCAGGAAAAACAACAACGTTGTACGCATTCCTGAAAACGGTTTTGAAACCGGAGATAAAAGTTATCACCATTGAAGACCCGATCGAGTATCATCTTGAAGGCATCTCGCAAACGCAGGTGGACGCAGAAGCTCATTACACGTTTGCAAACGGTCTCCGATCGGTCCTTCGTCAGGATCCCGATGTTATCCTCGTGGGAGAAATCCGCGACGCGGAAACGGCGGAAATCGCGATCAACGCATCACTGACCGGACACCTTGTCTTCTCAACACTCCACACGAACGACGCGGCAGGGGCAATCCCCCGCCTTATTGATTTAAAAGCAAAGCTGCAAACACTTGGCCCCGCTCTCTCCCTCGTAATCGCGCAACGCCTGGTAAGAAAATTGTGTGAGAAGTGCCGCGAACCGCTCGAGCTCTCGCCCGAACTGGAAGGAAAGGCGCAACGCTTCTTAGAAAACCTTCCCTCCCGCGTTGCGAAAACAAAATATTCCTCTCCCTCGGTCTACAAAGCAAAAGGATGCACCGAATGCAACGGAATCGGATACCGGGGAAGGACCTCTATTTTCGAGCTCTTTGTGATAAACGACGCAATGGAAGAAGTAATATACAAAAATCCAAACGAAATCGAGCTGAAACGCTTGGCAAAGGAACAAAGTATGACTACAATGCAAGAAGATGGAATACTCAAAGCATTCCAAGGCATCACAAGCATTGAAGAGGTGAAACGGCTTACGGGGCCGATTGGGTGGATGGAATAAAAACACTCAAAACGGCAAGAGACGGAAACAAAGAGAACATTAACAACAAAACGCCGCGCACAATTGAAACGCGGCACGCCCGGAAGTCCTGACGCAAGATCTGTGGGCAAGAGCGCCACTTGAAAGAGGCACGCTTATGGGAAAACTTTTCTGATAAAATCAAAAAAGCACGGGTACTCCTGAGGAGACATCCAGCCGAAGCCAAATGATCCTAAACTAAGGAAATATCCATTTGCCCACAGGTCCTACGCCACGACTCTTAATATGCAGTTTACATCGTAGCATATTAAAAAAGAATTGTCAAGAGTTCCATTACTTAAAAAGATGCTACCACGTACCGTCTATCGCCCCTGACATAATCAATTTTTCACCACTCGATATGCCAAAAACAAACGCTGAAGACATAAAACCCGCCCCTTCTTCGGAAGACGTTGATCTGGTTCTCACGCTTCGCCCGACGCAATGGAAAGATTACATCGGACAGGAGAAGATAAAAGCGAACCTCAAGCTGATTCTTGACGCCGCAAAACAGAGAAAAGAGAATTGCGATCATCTTCTCTTTTACGGACAAGCGGGCTTGGGAAAAACAACACTCGCCTATCTCGTCGGAAAGGAAATGAACGCTTCGGTGCGATCAACATCCGGCCCGGCGCTCGAAAAAGCGGGAGATCTGGCAGCCCTGCTCTCAAATATCGAACCGGGGGAAATTTTATTTGTTGACGAAGCACACCGCATCAATAAACTCGTTGAAGAGATCCTCTACCCGGCCATGGAAAGCAGGAAATTGCATCTTATTGTGGGAAAAGGGCCGTCGGCAAGGACATTCTCTCTCGATCTCCCTCCGTTTACCATCATCGCAGCGACGACAAAAGCGAACCTCCTTTCAGCGCCTCTCCGATCACGATTCGGAGCAACGTTCCGACTCGACTATTATAACCACGAGGACATCGAAAAAATCATTGAGCGATCGGCACACATCCTGAATATCGCGATTACTAAGGACGCTGTCGCGCAACTTGCACAAGCGTCACGTTTTACGCCGCGCACGGCAAATCGACTCCTGAAACGCGCCCGCGATTTCGCACAGGTGCACGGAGAAGGAAATATAGACGGAGCATTGGTTGGAGAAACGCTTGATCTGCTTGAGATCGATTCGCTCGGCCTTGACCAGACCGATCGCCAGTTACTTTCCCTTATCATTGAGCGTTTCGAAGGTGGTCCGGTAGGATTAAAAGCGCTTGAGGCTGGCTTAAACGAGGAAGCGGGAACAATCGAGGAAGTCTATGAACCGTTCTTAATGAAAGTGGGGCTCCTGCATAGAACTCCCGGAGGACGGGTAGCCACAGAAGCGGCGTACAAACACCTTGGCCACAAACCAAAGAAATCGATGTTCTAGCATGCAACGCATCATTAGTCCCTCTCCCCAAAAAACGAGAAAAGTCGCGGGAGAATTCGCGCAAGCTATCATCCAAAAAGAACCAGAAAAAAGCGCGGTCGTCGTAGGACTTTACGGAGAATTGGGAAGTGGTAAAACCTCCTTCGTTCAGGGTTTTGTACGCGGACTTGGAATAAAAAAAGCGGTCACAAGCCCGACATTCGTAATCGCCCGCAGGTATCACCTCCCTCAAAAAACAACACCGCAGTTTTCGTATATTATACACATAGACGCTTACCGACTGCGTCAAGGTAAGGTGGATAACGCCCGCGACCTCAAAAATCTTAATATGGCGCAATGGATAAAAGACCCGCGCACAATCCTACTCGTTGAGTGGCCGGAAAACATACGTTCAATGCTCCCCCGATCCGCGCTGCGCATTTCTTTCGAACACGGGAAAAACGAGAATGAGCGCATCATTCATCTCCCCAATCTCTAAGTTCTGTTCCTAAATCACCGGTTACCCTCCACCAATTACTAGTTACCATTCCATGAAAACCCTCCTCCTCATAGATGCGAACTCGTTCATACACCGCGCATTCCATGCGCTTCCTCCGCTCACCGCCCCCGATGGAAGACCGACAGGAGCGCTCTATGGGCTCACAAGCATCCTCCTCAAGACCTTGAGAGAATTGTCACCCGATTTCGTCGCCGCGGCTTTCGACCGGCCAGAACCAACCTTCCGTAAAAAAGAATACGACGAATATAAAGCGCACCGGCCACCGGCGCCGGAAGAGTTGATAAGCCAGATCAAGGAAGCGCGAAAAGTATTCGAAGTGTTCCGTATTGCTCAATTCGAAAAACCGGGCTATGAGGCAGACGATATACTTGGAACGCTCGCGAAAAAATTCAGCGCACAAAAAATTGAGGTAAAAATTCTTACGGGAGATCTCGACACACTCCAACTCGTAAAAGACGGCGAGATTGTGGTTATTACACCAAGGCGAGGCATGGGCGAAACAACCATATACGACCAAAAAGCGGTGGAAGAACGCTTCGGAGTAAAGCCGGAACAGATGATCGATTACAAGGGTCTTGCAGGAGACAGTTCCGACAATATCCCGGGTGTTCCGGGGATCGGGCCGAAAACCGCAGCAAAAATCCTGCAGGAATACGGATCTCTGGAAAAGGCGGTTGAAGCAGCGACGAAAAGGAAAAAAGAAAGCGCGTCGTGGAAGAAAATAGCAGATTATAAAGAACAGGCGCTTCTTTCAAAGCGCCTTGCCGCACTCGACTGCTCCGTCCCGATTGAAACGGAACTTTCACAACTTACTTTTACTCCTCCCAACCTCGAAAATATGAAGGAATATTTTACTTCCCTTGGTTTCCAAAGCCTCTTAAAACGGCTCGAGGAAGCAGAAGGAGGAGAAATCAATCGTCCGAAAAATGGAGCGGTCCCGAAGAAAACAGCGAGTAAGGAAAATGCATCCGAACGCGAACCATCATCGCCTACAGAGAAAAAAATTGCCCTGGAGTGGAAACCTCTTCTTAAAAAACTTGACGAAAAGAAGTGGCCGCGTCCCGAAACAATTTTCGACATAACAGTTGCGGCGTGGCTTCTGGGTTATGCCCCCAAAAAAATATCCCTGGGAAGCATTGCGGAGCACTTCTTAAGAAAAGTGGGAGAGAATGGGAACGTGGAAGAAAAGCTCTGTCACACGCTCTCGGCAAAACTCCAGAAAGAAGGATTAAATAATATCTTCACAAATCTGGAAATGCCGCTTATCCCCATCCTCGCGGCGATGGAGAAACGAGGAATTCTCGTAAACCGGGAGCAATTAGAAGAAACAGAAAGAAAGATTAAGAAGACCTTGGAAGAATTAACTAAAGAGATTTATAAACATGCGGGGAAGCCCTTCAACATCAATTCCCCGCGCGAAGTAGGATCGGTGCTCTTCGAGACGTTGAAGCTGAAATCAGAGCGGGTAAAGAAAACGGCGACCGGGCAGAGACGCACCGACAAAGAGGTGTTGGAATCGCTACGCAACAGCCACCTCATTGTCCCGGCAATCCTCAGATATCGGGAAGATTTCAAAATAAAGACGGGGTTTCTCGAACCGCTGCTCGCTGCGCAGGAAAATGACGGAAGGATTCACACCTCCTTCCTGCAGACAGGAACGGCAACGGGACGCCTTGCCTCCGAACATCCGAATTTGCAGAACATACCCCAAGAATCGCAGTGGGCGGAACCGACACGCAACGCCTTTATTTCAGAAAAGGGGTGGACGTTGGTTTCCCTTGACTACTCACAGCTTGAGCTCCGGCTTCTTGCGCACGTCACGGGCGACGAAAGGTTGAAAACAGCCTTTCGGAAGGGTGAGGATGTCCACCGCCTGACCGCTGCAGCTATTTTCCACAAAACACTTGGAGAAGTGACGCAACCAATGAGACGGGTTGGAAAAACACTAAACTTTGGCATCGTCTACGGCATGGGAACGCGATCCCTAAGCCAAATGGCGGGAATCTCGCGGGAGGAAGCACAAACGTTCATCGAGGATTATTTCAAAACATTTACAAAGGTTAAGGTATGGCAAGCAAGCATAAAAGAACACGTTGCGCTTCATGGATTCGTGGACAATATAAACGGGAGGAAACGATGGTTTCCAAGAGAAGCGCCGCAGGGCGTCATAGAACGAGCTGCCATAAACATGCCAATTCAAAGCCTCGGAGCCGATATTATTAAAAAGACGATGATTACGACAACTCAAAAAATGAGCGAATTATTCGGACAGGAACAAGTCCGTCTCCTCCTTTCCATCCATGACGAATTGCTCTTCGAAGTTCCTGATGATATCGTAAAAAGAGCGATTCCCCCGCTTAAAGAATGTATGGAGGGGGCACTTAACCTTTCGGTGCCGCTCATCGCTGAAATAAAGACGGGAAAGCAGTGGGGAAACATGAAAAAACATGGCTAAGATAAACGGACCGAAAACCGAAAACGCATTCTGGGGAATCACCGCGATCTCCGCCCTATTGGGCTTGGGAGGAATAATAAATATCTTTTTCTCTCCCCTCTCCCTCGGCCTCCCGCTTGCCGCCGTTATCGGAGGAACTATTGTGGTTCTTATTTTGGGGTACCGGAAATCCGCTCCTCTTTTCTCTGTTGAAGAAAGGAAAAACCGGGAGATTGAACGCATTACCGAAAGCGTAAAAGACGGTATTGTTTCATACCGTCCTGATTTCACAATCACTTCAATAAATAGCGCCGCGTGCGACATCACTGGCATACGCAAAGAAAGGATTATTCGCAAAAAAGTGACGCCGGAATCCGTAAACGACAACGAACTAAGAAAACTCGCGCAAATCATCTTCCCCTCGCTCGCGCCAAACGCAGTAACAATTTCTGCAGCAGATGTCTGGCCTCACATCACGGAAATCACGCTCGAAGAACCCCGCGAAGAACTTCGAACTACAACACATCAGATAACGGACGAGGAAGGAAACCTTGCGGGATTTATAAAAATTATTCAGAACAGGACTCGCGAAACGGCAATGATAAAACTGAAAAGCGATTTCATCCAGGTCGCCGCGCACCAGCTCCGCACGCCTCTTACCGCAATCGGATGGTCGCTTGAAAATCTCACCGCGCTCCTCAAAGACGAAAAGCCTGAAGCAGCGCAGGCGGCACGGGAAATCCAGGAACTTGCGCAACGATCGCTGAAGATAACCAACGATCTGTTGGACACCGCCCGTATTGAAGAAGGAAAATTCGACTACAACCTGGAAAAAACGGATTTAAAAAAGATAATCGAGGAAGTGGTTCAAACCGCCCGCAAAGCAGCGGAATCACGCGGAGTTTCAATAATCGTCGATTTTTCCCCGGAACCCATCCTCATTCAAGCAGACCTCGCTAAGTTAAGCACCGCCCTTCTTAATATCGTCGATAACGCAATCCGCTACAACGTTCCACAAGGAAAGATCGGAATAGAAGCGAGGAAGGAAGGAGAAAACGCAAATATTACGATAAAGGATTCGGGAATAGGGATTCCAGAAAAAGATCAGGAAAAAATATTCGAGAAGATGTACCGCGGATCAAATGCTGCCGCACAAGAGCCAAATGGAAGCGGCCTCGGCCTCTTTATCGCAAAAAATATCATCAAAGGCCATCGCGGGGCTATCCACATAGAGTCAATTGAAAAACGGGGAACAACAGTAGGCATCACATTACCCCTCGCTTCCTAAACATATGGCAGGACACAGTCACTGGAAGCAAATTAAGCACCAAAAGGGGGCGACTGACAAAAAGCGGTCGGCTCTTTTTGCAAAGCTCCTCAAGGCAATTGCGGTTGCCGCGAAAGAGGAACAAAACCCGGAATTCAATCCGCGGCTCAGAACAACGATTGAAAAGGCGAGTGCGGCAAATGTACCGCGAGACACTATACAGCGAGCGATTGAGCGATCACAAGGAAATGCTGAGATCTTGGAAGACGTTGTTATGGAGGCATACGGACCGGGAGGAACCGCGATCCTTATGAAAGGCATAACCGACAACCGAAATCGCACCATCGCGGAAATAAAAACATTGCTCAAAAACCACAACGCGAAATGGGCAGAACCGGGAAGCGTAACGTGGGTCTTTGAAAACGAAGGGGAGCCAAAGGCGAAATTCCCTTTGGAAATTTCGAAAGAAGATTCTAAAGAACTAAACACGCTTGTAGACACACTTGAAGAACACGACGACATCCAGTCCGTGTACACCAACGCGAAATTATGACCGTTCTCGGCATTGATCCAGGAACAGCGCGCATCGGATACGGAATCGTAGAAAAACGCGAAGGAAAATTGCGCCGCACAACAAGCGGCCTTCTTGATGTCCCAAAAGGACTCTCGGAAAACAACCGGCTACCGGCAATCGAAAAAAGTTTTGAGCGGATTCTTTCGGAACAAAAACCTGACAGGATGTGTATAGAGCGACTCTTCTTTGCGAAAAACCAGAAAACGGCAATCTCCGTAGCCCAGGCCCGGGGCGTTTTGGTAAATACAGCCGTAAAACGAGGCATTGAAATTCAGGAACAAACGCCGCTCCAGATAAAAATAGCCGTTACGAGCAACGGAAAAGCATCGAAAGAAAATGTCGCGACAATGGTGCGGAAACTCCTCAATATTCCGGAAACAGAACGCCTTATTGATGATATAACCGACGCTCTTGCAGCGGCTATAGCGGGAGTGAACAATAACTATCACGACGCGTTCTGAAGAAGTTGATCCTATTAGAACCCGCGTCCGCGCCGTTGTCGCACACTCTCCTAAAAGGGCTTAGAACTGACCACTTCTAGTGGGATTGACATTTTATTTCCGCCGAGTATACTTTGCCTCACATTGCAAAAAAGGTCGCGCCAGCGTGCTCACGCACGCAGGAATAAGCTCATAACAAAGCATGGCTAGCGAATTAGAAATACGCGCCCTTTCTTCCTTCAACGAGGACGAGGAGCCGGAAGAAACGGATAAAGACAACGAGGAGGATGCTGAAGAGTCGTATGAGGACGAGGAGGAAGAAGACGAAGAATAATACTTCAAAGAAAACAGCAAAACCCGCATTGAACTGCGGGTTTTGTGTTATGATAAAAACCATCATGGCAAGAAGGATAGGAAAAAAAGACCTTATAAGTAAACTGAAGAAAAGGAGGGAAAAGGAGGGAAAATGGAAAAAATGGCTCCTCGCGGGACTCGGAATCATCGCCGGGGGAATCATCGTAGGAAGTGTATACCTCGGGGTCATAATTCTAAAACTCCCCTCTCCGGAACATCTTTCAACGCGACAGGTAAGCCAGTCCACGAAAATCTTCGATCGTACTGGAGAAATACTGTTATACGAAATCCACGGAGACGAGAAAAGAACAATCGTTCCCTTCTCGGAGATACCCGAATACGTGAAAAAAGCCACGCTTACCGCAGAAGACGCGAACTTTTATAACGAACCTGGATTCAACTGGAAAGGTATCGCCCGGGCGTTTCTTGAAAACTTGAAAGCGGGAGAAATCACCCAAGGCGGATCAACGATCAGCCAACAACTCGCGAAAAACGTTTTTCTTTCGCCTGAAAAAACGTACACAAGAAAATTGAAAGAGCTCTTTCTTGCCATCCAACTCGAATCGAAATATTCAAAAGATGATATCTTCGAATTTTACCTGAATCAAATCCCGTACGGATCGAATGCCTACGGAGTCGAAGCGGCAAGCCAGACATACTTCGGGAAATCGATCCGGGAAACATCACTCGCTGAAGCAGTGGTTCTCGCAAGCATGCTCAAGGCGCCGTCGTACTACTCCCCGTGGGGAACACATAAGGAAGAGTTGCTTTCGAGAAAAGATTATATTTTAGAAAGAATGGTTGCGTTGAATTTCATCTCTCCAGAGGAAAAAGAGCAAGCCCGGGAGGAAAATATTGTGTTTAACCCGCCGTCTCTGGGAATCATTAAAGCACCGCACTTCACGCTGACAGTCCGCGACCTTCTGATAAACGCGTACGGCGAATATATGGTCATGAACGGAGGATTAAAGGTAATAACCACGCTTGACTGGGAACTTCAGCAAATAGCCGAGGAGGCGGCACAATGGGGAGCGGACCGCAACAAAGAACTGTACGGCAGCGCAAACGCAGCCATTGTCGCTCAGGACCCGAAAACGGGCCAGATTTTAGTGCTTGTGGGCTCCAAGGACTATTTCGGGAGTACGGAGCCCGAGGGCTGCACACCGGGCCTGAGCTGCGATTTTGAGGGTAATTTCAATGTTGCCATACAAGGATTGAGACAGCCGGGATCGGCACTCAAACCATTCGTTTACATGACCGCCTTCGAGAAAGGGTACGCACCGGAAACGGTTATCTTCGACGCGCTCACGGAGTTTGACGTTCGGGACAATCCCGAAACAAGCTATCAGCCACAGAACTTCGACGGAAGATTCCGCGGTCCCGTGGCATTTGAAAACGCTCTTGCGCAGTCACTGAACGTACCCGCGGTAAAGGTACTCTACCTCGCGGGATTCGATGACGTGCTCGAGAATCTCCATAACTTCGGAATCACCTCACTCAAAGAACGTTGGCGATACGGCCTCTCACTCACCTTAGGAGGGGGGGAGGTAAAACTCGTTGACCTGGTGAACGCCTATGCGACACTAAGCCAGGACGGCGTGTTTCACAATCAGAAATTTATTCTTAAAGTCGAGGATGCGAAAGGAAATATCCTCGAAGAATATCGGGATAATAACAAGCGGGTAATCGAAGCTCAATATCCGCGCATGATTCACCAAATTCTCTCAAGTCCGGAACTCCGCCGGCCGATATTCGGAAATACCCTGGCGCTCACACAATTCCCTGGGTATGAGATAGCTCTTAAAACGGGGACAACCGAAGACCACCGTGACGCATGGTCAATCGGGTACACCCCATTCCTCGTAACCGGAGTGTGGGCCGGTAATAACAACAACGCACCTATGAGACAGCAGGGAAGCAGCATCCTCGCAGCAATCCCTATATGGAACCGATTTCTCGCAAGCGCCCTCCCTCTCTTTCAACCAGAATTGTTCACGCGGCCTGAACCGTTACAAACACCGAATAAACCGATGCTTAATGGACAAAGCCAGATAACCCCGACTATAGGAGGAAAGGTTTACCCCCAAATCCACTCGATTCTGTTCTATGTGGACAGGAAAAACCCGCTCGGGCTGATCCCGCAACGACCAGCTGAAGATAGCCAATTTGAAAACTGGGAAAAGGGAGTAGCGGACTGGGCAAGAGCAAATATCTGGAACTTCTTCCAATATAACCAACCACTTCCCGTAAGCGACCTGAATACCATTCCCCTCACGCAAAGCCCGATAAGCATAACGAATATAAGGCCGGGAAATGGAGAATTCGTTTCCGTGCCGCTACTTATTCAAGCGGACATTCAAGCGGTGGAAAATCTGCAATCCGTGGAATTGTACGTCGACAAAATCCTTCAAACGAAGAAAAATGTAAGTGGAATGTTTTACCGTTTTGAGTTCTATCTTACCACCCTTCCAAAACCCCAGAGTAACATCGAGATAAAAGCAATCACGCAGTCAGGGACCGAGAAAAAGATTTCTCTTATTGTCTTTCACTAAACTAGGACTTGATCGGCATCGCAACGTACAAAAAAGATGCCTCTGAAGGAGACCGGAGAATCGCCGGACGATCTGGGCCGTTTGCAAAAAAGTGCACTTCATCTCCCTCTAAAGTACGTAAGCCGTCGGCGAGGAAGCGCCAGTTGAAAACAACGGAACACGAATCTCCTTTCACTTTTGCTGGAACCCGGTAACGATTCTCTCCAAGTGCGCTATCCCGGGCAAGAAGTTCAAGGCACTTCCCGTGCTCCTCGAGAATAAGGTGGACATCATGCGCCCTTCCGGAAAAGGCGCTGACGAGCTTCAGGGCATCAAGAAACTCTCCACGCTCAAGAGTGACTTCCGTTGAAAACTCTTTCGGAATAATAGCTTGGTACTGGGGAAAATTTCCGTCGATGAGACGAGAAGTGAGTTTCAGCGTCGGCGAAGAAAAAAGGATTTGAGTAGTGTCGAGTAAAATATCAATCTCCTCACCCTCGACCGAGGGAAAGATGCGAAGCACCTCTTCTACTGTCTTATAAGGGATGATGACCGAGAGGGAATCTGCCTTGGTTTGGATAGTTTGTGAATCGAGGATTTTTTCTGCAAGTCGGAAACTGTCAGTTGCCACCAGTACAAGCCTCCCTTCCTGATAAGAAAAGAAGACGCCGCTGATCTCGGGGCGAATATCGGAATATTGTGTGGCTACAACAACCCGGGACAACGCCCCTAAAAAGACTTCTTTCTGAACCGTTACCCTTTCAACTCCCTCATGAAGCGATGGAATAATAGGAAACTCTTCGGTGTCCTGCTTTGGGATAAAGGCCTCATAATTATCAGATGAGATGATGAATTTTTTCTCCTTTTGCTCCAACGTAACACGTTCCGCATTAAGGTTTTTTATTACAGAGTGAAGAAGTTGGAACGGAACAACGATTTCCCCGGGGGTTATAATCTTCCCCGAAAGAGAGTATTGAACAGCAAGTTCTAAATTAGTGCTCGAAAGAACTATTTTACCCTCCTCGGTTTTTATATGGACGCTTTTTAAAACAGGAAGATTAGTACCGCTCCCAACCCCGCGCTCAACAGCGGTAAGTCCTGCTAATAGATTACTCTTAAGAATTATTATTTTCATATAAAGAAGTAGTAGTAGGTTGTGTGGATATGTGTATAAAGCGGAAAAATAACGGAATTGCTTTAGGTTTTCTTTATCTTTCAGTGTTGCGACGAAAGTATAATCTGTTGATAAAAACGGGAAAGGGAAAACGGGAAAGGGATATAGGAAAAATTACTCATATGTTTTCACCAAGTTGTTCAGCTCTTATACAAGCGTTCTTTTATAAGGACGACTTTCTGGTTAAGGTCGGGATTTTGGTTGAGTTCTTTAGAAATTTTTTCATAAGCATGAATCGCGGTGGTGTGGTCACGCCTTCCCATCTTCTCGCCGATATGAGGGTAGGATAACTTAAGGAGTTCGCGGAGAAGGTACATGGCAACCTGCCGCGGTTCCACTACTTCATGCCTCCTACAACGCTCGGTGAGATTCATTAAGGAAACTTCGTAGAAATCGGCAACGGTCTTGATAACATCCCCGGCGGTTACGTTTTTTGCGGAAACATGGGTTGTTTCCCGAATGACGTCATCAAGTTTTTTAATGTCAATCTTATCGTTTTTATACTGCTCGTAGAAGATAATTTTATTTAAAACCCCCTCAAGCTCCCGAATGTTTTTTTGCACCTTAGTAGCGACATACTCAAGGATTTTCTGGTCTAGAGCATATCCGGACTCCTGTACTTTTGCTGAAAGAATAGCAAGTCGCATTTCGTAATCAGGATAGCTGATATCGACAATCATCCCCCCTTCGAACCGGGATCGAAGACGCTCTTCGAGTGTTGGGATGGCCGCTGGAGGCCGGTCGGAAGACATAATAATCTGCTTGTTATTCTCATAAAGCGCGTTAAAGGTATAAAAGAACTCAAGCTCCGTGGCGGGCTTTCCTCCGATAAACTGAATGTCGTCAATAATGAGCACGTCGACGTCGCGATATTTCTTTTTCAAATCTTCAGTTCTTTTATTCCGGACCGCCCAGACCACATCATTGATAAACCTTTCCGAGGTGATATAAAGCACCCTCACTTTTTTTTGGTATTTTTCGATAATCGTGTTTCCCGTCGCCTGAAGGAGATGAGTTTTCCCCAATCCAACGCCGCCGTACACGAAAATCGGGTTGTATTTTTTCCCCACGCTATCAATGACCGCTTGCATTGCCGCGAAAGCAAGCTCATTCGAGGATCCAACAATAAACGTGGAAAGCGAGTACTTGGGATTAAGGTTGGTTGTGGGATCAACTTTGAGCTCGGTAAAGGATTGTTGTGCAGAGGGCTCTTGAGGTTGGAGTTGAACCTTTTTCGTTTTTGGAGGATCCTGCTTTAGTTTCGCTTGGGAGTGAACGGTGTAATCAATACTTCTGATGCCACCATCAATATTCCGGAGAGATGAGAGAATGAGCTTATGGTAGCGGTTCTTCACCCATTCTTTGGCGAAATTATTAGGGAGGGCAACGAGCGCAATCCCATCCTTGCCGTCCCGTTCTACAAGAGAGCTGTTTTTAAACCACGTGAGGAAATTAGGACGAGAAATTTGTAGTTCTATTTCGCCAAGCGCGGTTTGCCAAAGCTCGTGCAATTCCATAGTGTGGTGATCTTTATAATTACAGAAAACGGACGACGTTGCTACACCCTGCAAATACCTTAGTGTCTATTGTACCGACTTTTAAGATGTTAGCAAAAACAGCAAACGGTACTTTCCTGTGCACTGTCTGTTGATAACCTGATTTTCACGAACTACACTGCGCTATTTGCGACGGGAATACCATGAAGGGATATGGAGCGATTTTCACCCCGAGTTTGTCGAGGGACCGCCTATGTGATATCGAACAATAAACGCGAAAAAACAGCACGGAATTGCTATAAAAAAAATATTGCGGTAGTATGTGAACAGTCGAGAAGAGCTCATACCGTTCATGAAAAGAACATATCAGCCGAACCAGAGAAAAAAGAAAAGAACATCGGGATTTCTAAGGAGGAAACGGACATCCGCGGGTAAAAATACCTTGAAACGGCGTCGGCAGAAAGGAAGGAAGAAGCTCTCGGCCTAGTCATAATGCCTCAAAAGCAGGACGGGTTCCTTGCAGTGAGGCGGTTGCGCTCGGGGAAGAAACCGGAGCTCTACATCACCGTGTCAAAAGGAATAATCCGTAGGGCGGTAGATCGAAACGTGCTGAAAAGGAGAATTCGGTCGATCCTCTCCCCTCTTCTCAAGCAATCAGGACTGTCATATAAAGTGATGGTGCGAAGTAAAAAAATTCTTTCCGTATCGTTCCATAACATGGAAGAAGAAATAAAAAAACAATTAAACACTAATGGGTAATCTCTTTTCAACATACATCTATGAGCCGATTCTCGCGGCGCTTGTTTTTATTTACAACAACCTCGCTTTCGGAGATTTGGGCATCGCGATTATTCTCCTTACTGTTGTAATCAGATTCATTCTCCTGCCCGTTTTTTATAAAAGCGCAAAAGATCAAACACTATTGCAGAAGTTGCAGCCCCACATAAAGAAAATTCAACTTGATCACAAGGACGACAAAGAAAAACAAGCGAAGGCACTCCTCGAACTTTATCGAACGAACCGCCTAAACCCGTTTTCCGGCATAGCGCTTCTTATCATCCAACTCCCCGTTTTTTTCGCCCTGTTTAAGATTTTTTCCCAAGGAGTTTCACTCCCTGTGTTTGACAACACGCTCTTTTTCGGTTTTATTAATCTAGCAGAAAGAAGCATTGGAATCGCGCTTATCGCCGCGATACTTCAATATTTCCAGGCGAAACTCACGCTCCCTAAGGGAGGCGGAAAGAAAGAACAGGGAATGTCTCAACTTGCCTCACTAGGCAAAACAATGACGGTGGTGGGGCCTGTGATAACCTTTGTAATCCTCTTCAATCTTCCCAGCGCGCTTGGAATATACTGGGTCACTTCTACGGTTTTCTCCATTGTCCAGCAGTTTTTCATCAACAAGAAAATCAATCCGGACGCCAAGGTACCCGAAGAACAACCCGCATAACCATGGAACACCTTACCGAACATATCCAGAAAACACTCGAACTTATGGGATTTGGTGATGCAACGGTGAACATTGACCACGAAAACCGACGTGTTTCGATTGTAGTTGACGACAATCTGGTCCGTGACCAGGTTGCCTCCGTGCTCTCCGCATTAGATCACTTATTCAACCTAATCCTCCATAAAGAAAAATCACCTTCCTATGTGATTGATTTGAATTACTATCGGAGAGAACGGGAGCGCCTCATTATAGAGCTCGCTCGCGCCACGGCGCGCAAAGCGATGGCGACGAAAACCGAGATTGAGCTGCCGCCGATGAACGCGTATGAACGGAGGTTGGTGCATGTGGAGATCGCCACGCACCCGGAGCTTAAAACAGAAAGCTCCGGCGACGGCAAAGACCGGCACGTAATTATAAAACACATCTCCTAACCGCTCGCAACGAGCGGTTTTTGGTTGCCTCGGTGTTGGCTGAATTTTAATATTAAGCAACAAAGAATAAGTGGCGTTAATCCACAATTGGTAGAGTAACTACATATTAGTGTGTAGCTATGCCAATTGTGCTGGGGCGAGGTAAGGACTGAAACCAGAAAAAGAATGGTTTGACTGACTAATGAATGTGCTTTATTTTGTAAGCGTTCTTTGACAACTTGATTTCACAGTTCACTTCCCAAACAGGAGATGAGTCATGCGGTATCTGTCATTGTTCTTTGCTGTGGTGTTGTCATTCGTGACGCCCGCAACCGCCGCAACAGGTGTTGGCGGCGAGATTACCACAACCACATGGACCAAGGCGAACGGGCCATACTA
>CAZHOF010000007.1:0-26084 GCA_964534105.1 uncultured Candidatus Saccharibacteria bacterium | reverse complement strand
CGGAAATTTTCAACCCTGAAATTTCAGGAACCATTCTTCGCGGCGAAGGAATTTCATTTACCTTATACCGCCAGCTTGCAAATCAAGCGATTGAAAGCGAAGGGCGCAGCATCGGTCTTTCTGCGGAAAACCTTGCAGATTCCGACAAGGTAAAAACCGCACTTTTTAACAAAATGCAGGAAGTACTCCGCCAGGCAAATGTAGTAGATAACAATGGCCAATCGCTCGGGCACGCAGTTGAAGAAGATGGAACACAAATCAGAATCCGTGATGTTGGGAGCAAAATAATGTGGGACCCCGAAAAGAACGAGATCAGGGTTACGGGAGGGAATGTTTATGGATGGCGCAATGGCGCAGAGATAGAACTGGTTCCAAAACAGGTTGAAGTAGAAACTCCCGCAGGCGTTTCGACCGAAGGTAGAGTAGAAGAACCGATAGCCGAAGGAGTGGAAGGGGGACGAACAGGAACAGAAGCTGGGGCCACTGACGCCGTCGCAGAAGAACAAGCTCCAGCGGAAAGAACACAAGAAATAGATGAAGGTGTAGATACTAAAACAACAGATGGAGAAACGACAACAAGAACGGTAACGCAAACCGAAGAAGGCGCTACTCGCATAGAACATACGCGGAATAGAGTTGATGCACATTCTCAAGCAGCTTGGAGCGCTATCGATGATTTTAAACGTGAATTAAAGGAAAGAGAGGAATGGCAGCTTTCGTTTGGCGGACCTAATGACCTAATGAATGAAGACCGTCTTAGTGCTGTTGATAATTTACAACGCGAATTAAGAGAGGGATGGTTCTCATTTGGCGGACCTGATCATAATGACCTAATGGGTATTACTGCCCGTCTTAGTAAAACATATGGAATTCCCGAGCAGCAAAGTAAGGTGTTCGCTAGTTTCTTTGCTCAAGGAAGGAAGATGGGGAAATCCACATTTGAATCATATTTTGATGCGCGAGGCGAATTTAAAAATGTTGACTTCGGACAACGGGTTTGGGAATTCAATGCCGAAATAGCGAAAACGGACCTCCCGATAACGGAACGCTTCGTGCCGCGAAGATTGCGCGTAGACGGAAAGGAAATTTTCGGAATCGTTAGAAAAACTGGAGCAGATCAGTACGAATATGTGACTGAAAAGATGAGAAATCCACAAGGCGTAAATGGAGAAGCGATGCGGGAGAGAATATTGGGTCAACCAATGGAAAGAGAACAAGGATTTTAGTTTCTCAATTGAGAAAAAGAAGAACCCCACATCATGTTGATGTGGGGTTCGATGATTACTGCGTCGCAGTTGCCTACGGCGTGCGGGCTTTCTGAAAGCCCTCGGCGAACTTGGCGTCGCTGCGTGTCTTCGAGGTGTTGAGGCCAACTTCGCGGCGATAGGTCTGCGCAAAGGCAAGTGCCTCTGGCGTCGGAAGCCCGCCGCTCCAGGTCGCTGCCATCACGCGTGGCAGGTCGTGGTTGATTGCCTGCTGCATCTCGGCGCCGGACGGCATAGCGGCGATCCGGACGGTCGTGCGGAGCGTGTTGCCATCGTGGATAACCTCGACGGTATCGCGTCGCCCGCGAATCAGATCCTTGAGTCCGGGGTTGTACTTTACCCCGTACCCAGTGCTGTCGTCTCCGATCACTTCGGCGTAGCCGAGAACTTCGTGTTCCACCTCGATCACCTGGTCGGAGAGAGTGGCAACCTCGTCCCGCAGATTTTCGACGTCCGAATTTGCCGCAAGATTCGCGTAGGCGACAGCCGAGTCGGCCTTTGTAGCGATCCGCCCCATGAGTTCGGTTTTGGCCGTCTTCACGGCGCTCGTGATGTCATCTTCGCTCGGACCGTCGAAGATGAAAGCGACGACGGCGATGAACGCGGCGATGATAGCGACGATGTACGGTCCCTTGTTCGGGCTACCATAGACACTGGCGTCTGACATTGTTCTCTCCTCCTGTTGCCTCGAAAGGCGGCGGAAAACTTGTCAATTCTGCTAGGTGCATTTTAGCACATAGGACAGAATCTGTCAAGGACTATCTGACCTCATTTGCGATTCTCAAGTTTCTAATGTTATTATATCATACTATAATAAATATGTCAATATTTCAAAAACACGCTTAAATAAGTGTTTTTCACTGTCGTAAAACGTCCTAAGGTTTTAAGAATTCATTTGACTTATTTGATAAATAAGGGCTAACGTGAGAATAGTCCCTTTTAAAAAGGAGGTGGAATATGGAAAGAGCGCTGATGCTTGTGGAGCGGACGCTGCTTTCGATAAACAGCGTTTTGGAAACATGGTTTCGCAGGATTCTCGTTTCTCGCATTGCGATAAGGAAAAGAAAGGAACAGGTCGGGAAAAGAGTTCGGGATCGCGAAGAACAAGTTGTTTCGGCACTGCTGGGTCGGCAGTTTCTCGAAGGGGAGTTACTCACTGTTCCGAACCTTTTTTCGCTTTCGCGAATTGTGTTTGGGATAGTGCTACTACCCATGATTCTCTACGGCGTACCGGCATGGATTACGGTTTCTTTTTTTCTCATTGCCGTGCTGACTGATCGCTTGGACGGCGTCTGGGCAAGGATTGAAGGAGAAACAACACTCGGAGCATTCCTGGATCCGGTATGCGACAAAGTTTTCTTTCTG
Source organism: uncultured Candidatus Saccharibacteria bacterium (assembly GCA_964534105.1). GTDB lineage: Bacteria > Patescibacteriota > Minisyncoccia > UBA6257 > GWB1-50-10 > CAZHOF01. Next base: position 23,454 of record CAZHOF010000007.1, on the reverse strand, counting down.
GCGTGTCTCATCGGGTTCTCGGGTATAATCCCCGGAAGCGTATTCGCTACGCTACTGGCGCTGGAAACGGTACTGCTCATCATTCCGTTTGTTGCGCTGCGCAAGAGTTTCCGGAAAAGACGGGGAGAAATGATCGATATGCGGGCGAACATGTTCGGGAAAACGAAGTTCTTCCTCGAATGCGTTGGTATCGGATCATTCTTCTTCTCTTGGAATACCCTCGGAAGCGGATTCCTTATCGCCGCTGTCTACTTCGCCTTCCTGAGCATCGTTCGAAAGGCGGAACGCATCTTTACTTGAAACGGCGTTGTAGTTGTGTTACTCTTGAATCAAGCCTTTAACGGCTTTATGACCGGATCCTCCGGCCATAAAGAGGGGAAGGAGGTGGTGGTACACATGCTTGTGCTGGAACCCTGATCCAAGCAACACTTTCTGATCTGCCCAAGGAGGCAGAGAAGCCGTAACATCGACGGCTGCGACATCCGGGGCTCCTGTGATTGTTATCACGGAGCCCTCTTTTTTACCGTTTCGCATTTTTTCATAGGTGAGGTATAGTTTCTATATAAACTTGCTATGCGCACAAAACTTATCGAACGGAAGGAAATCGCGGAGGGGACAACGGAAATTATCCTTGAGCGTCCCGATGGTTTTCGATTCAAACCCGGGCAATATGTTCAAATTATCATCCCGGGACTTATCGAGGGAAACAGACGGGAGTTTTCCATGGCATCTTCGCCGAACGAAAAGAGATATCTCCTGTTTGCCTTTCGGAATTCCGAGAGTGCCTTCAAAAAAAAGATGCGTGAATTGCCAGTCGGATCAACGTTGGAAATCGAAGGCCCATATGGACTCTTTACGCTCCAACAAAAGGAAGAGAATATCACGCTTGTAGCGGGAGGTATCGGTATAACTCCGTTTATAAGTATGGCGCGCTCCGCGGCGGAGGAAAAACTACCTTATGCGCTCACATTAGTAACTATAAATTCATCGAAGGAGAGGGTCCCATTTAAAGAAGAAATTACTCGCCTTGAAAAAGAAAATCCGAAGATGAAAGTAATAAACCGCATCGGGAAGCCATCAGCAGGGGAGTTTCAGGAAGATATCCCAAAAGATGCGGAAAAAATATACGTTGCGGGGCCGCCGAGCATGGTTTCGGAAGTTAAGCAGACGCTTATTGAAGCTGGAGTGGACGAGGAGAAAATCCTAGCGGAGGATTTTATAGGATACGCATAAGTTTTATGAAGTACATTCCGACTATCGGTCTTGAAGTACATACCGAACTTGCCACGGCAAGTAAGATGTTTTGCTCCTGTAAAAACGATACCGACGAAGAGAAACCCAACGTGAATGTCTGTCCGATCTGTCTTGGACACCCCGGAACACTGCCGGTAATGAATCGGAAAGCGGTGGAAAACGTCCTGAAGCTCGGATACGCGCTCAAGGGAACAATCGCTAAAACCGCGCATTTCGACCGGAAAAGTTATTTTTACCCCGACCTCCCGAAGGGATACCAAATTTCACAATATGAAGAGCCGTTAGTTCAGAAGGGCGAGCTGCACGGCATCCGTGTCCGGAGAATCCACCTTGAGGAAGACACGGGACGCTTGCTCCATGAATTACCCGGGGAACATACCGAAAAGAAGCCTGTTCGACAAGCTCAGGGTAAGGCGAGTTTCGTTGATTTCAACCGGGCCGGAGTTCCTTTAATGGAGTTGGTGACCGAACCTGATATCAAAGATGGCGCAATGGCGGTTGCCTTTGCGAAGGAACTGCAGCTTATATTGCGATATTTAGACATCTCGCGCGCCGACATGGAAAAAGGGGAAATGCGTGTCGAGGCGAATATTTCCATAGCTCCAGAAGGCAGAAAAGAACTGGGCACGAAAGTAGAGGTAAAGAACTTGAACTCTTTCCGCGCGGTTCAGGAAGCAATTGATTATGAGCTAAACCGTCAGAAAAGAGTGCTCGACGGAGGTAGTAACGTTGAACAGGAAACGCGCGGATGGAATGAGAAGAAAAAAACAACCGAAAGCCAGCGGAGCAAGGAATCCGCCCATGATTATCGGTATTTTCCGGAGCCGGATTTACCCACGCTCGTCTTGGGCGAGGCATTCTCCCTTGAGGAGTTGCAAAAAAGCACCCCTGAACTTCCCGAAGAAAAACGGAAACGGTTCCGGAAAGTTTTTTGCCTCGACGAAAACCAAATCAATTTTCTCGCCGAGAATCAAAAGGAAGCAATCTTTTTCGAAGAAGCCGTCTCGGAGTTACGAACGCGTATCGAACCTCCTCCGATACCATTGCTCTATAATTATTTTTCAAGCGACCTCCAAGGGATGGTTAAAAAATCGGGAAGGGCATTCAGTGGCATAAAAATCAACCCGGAACACTTTGCGCATCTTATAGCGCTTATCCATGGGGAGAAACTTTCAAGCAGATTGGCGAAAAACGTTCTTGAGCAGATGTTTGAAACAGGAAGTGACCCGGAAACGATTATAAACGAATCCGGCGTCCAGATAGTGAGCGACGTGAAAGAACTTGAAAAAATTGCCGCGGACATTATCCGGAACAACGCAAAAGTAGCGGAGGATTTTAAAAAAGGGAAAGAAAACGCGCTCCAGTTCCTTGTCGGGCAGGGAATGGCCAGGACGAAGGGACAGGCGGATCCCAACGAACTAAGAAGAATTTTTCAGAAACTCTTGAGCGAGTCGTAATCCTTCTCTTTCGTTTCGCACCCAGTGAATGCGCCGGTTTTTCCGGAACCACGTTTGTTGCCGCTTGGCATAAGCATAAATGTCACGGGCGAGTCCTTCTATAAACGCTGACCTCGAAATCGTTCCGTTTTCAAGATCTAAAGCCCAAGAGTACACGAGGCCGAATGAACGGATCCGTTCCGAAGAAAGGCCCAAACGGAACAGTGATTGGATCTCCGCGCGAAGACCGGCACGAAGCCAACGCTCAATACGCGTTGAAATGCGTTTTTTAAATGTTTCTTGGTCGGGCTGGATCCCGATGAATAATATCGGATAAGGAAGGGGGTCTTTTTTGAAAACGGGGACGAAACCGAGTTCTTTCACTATCTCGAGTGCCCGTATTACTCTCTGCTTGTTACGAAGATCAATAACGTGAGCTCGTGCAGGATCGGAACGTTTCAGAAGAAGAGCAAGCTCGGACGTCGTTTTCCGGTTCAGTGTTTTACGAAGCAACCTGTTTGGTTTAACGTTCGGTAATACGATTCCGTCAACGAGCGCCTGGATATAGAATCCGGTACCTCCGCAGACAACAGGCAAGGCCCCGCGGTGAAGGATGGAGAAAAGAATTTTCCGTGCGTCGCGTTGGTACCGCGCAGCGGTATAAGTCCGACGCGGGTCGGCAACATTAAGAAGGTGATGAGGAACGCCCCGCATCTCTGTTTTGGTGACTTTTCCTGATCCAATATCTAATCCGCGGTACACCTGGCGGGAATCGGCAGAGATAATCTCGCCGCTGTATCGTCGCGCGATAAGAACGGCAAGCTCGCTTTTTCCGGTCGAGGTAGGGCCGACAACGGTGATTATCTTCCGACATTTCTTATTTGACATAAACCCCTAGTTACTGAATACTCAATGTAGCAGCTTTTGATTTTAGGATCAAAAACCACAAGGAGGTGGCCATGATTTCTCATGTTTCATCGCTCAAGGGAGTAATGAGCGGTGCACTGCTTTTGATTGCAGTCGTCTTTCTCGCGGTTAGGAGAGGCAGGAAGAAGACGGAAGAGGAGGAAACTCCGCTGCATATCGGAAGCTGAGAAGAACGAGCCCGTCTTTTAGGAAAAGGCGGGCATTTTGTTCTTGGCTTGATTTTTAAAAAAGATTTGGTAGTATAAAAAAAGCACCTGGTACGTTCCTACTCGAATGAGTGGGCGGAAACGTGCCAGACAATCGCGTCACCCATAGGAGGGCTCGCCATGAAAGCCTTCATGGGGCGCACCAATGCGTCCGGGGCGTATATCGCCGGATCCGAGGAACACCTCGTAGCTGCCAGAAGCGGGCACGAGGGAACCGAGGAAACGGCGAAGACGCTGACCACCAGGATCAGGTGATCGTGGGCAAAACCCGGACGTTCATCGAGCCCGTTTTCTTCCCAGAAAGAAGATTGCGGGCTCCCTTTTTATTCCACTTGAGAGTTTTATTTTCTTCGGGCAATTTCCTCAAGAAGCTGCTCCAAAAGATCCTGAGAGGAAAGCGTTTCGGTTTTTTCCGAATGTCGGGCGCGTAATCCGACTAAACCATCTTTCTCTTCCTTGTCTCCTACAATAACGAGATAGGGGATTTTTTTTATCTCCGCCTCGCGTATACGTTTCCCGAGCGTTTCCCCCGATGACACGACTTCGGTGCGGATTTCCGCGTTCTCTAACTCTTCCAAAATTTTTTCCGCATAGGCCTGATGCTGTTCTCCGATAGGAAGGACTTGCACCTGTACAGGGGAAAGCCAGAGCGGAAAATCGCCGGCGTAGTGCTCAATCAAAATTGAAAGGAAACGTTCGATTGAACCAAGTATCGCTCGATGGAGCATGACTGCTCGCTCGTCTTTTCCTTTTTCATTGACATACGTCAGATCAAAACGTTCCGGCAGGTTGAAGTCGAGTTGAATGGTAGCAAGCTGCCATTCCCGCCCAAGGGAATCCTTCGCGATGAAATCAATCTTCGGACCGTACAGCGCCGCCTCACCCGGACCGTCAATATAATCCACCCCGCGTTTTTTAATAATAGTAAGAAGCTTTTTCTCTGCGGCATCCCAAATGGCAGAAGTACCGAGGTATTTGTCCATCTGATCCGGATCATGTCGCGAAAAACGAATGGTAAGCGGCATGTTAAACACGGAATAAAAATCATCAATAATATCCCATATGGCCCCGGCTTCTTCTTCAATCTGATCCATGCGGCAAAACACGTGACCATCGTCCTGGGTAATGGATCGTACCCGCGAAAGGCCGGAAAGCTCCCCTGATTGTTCGTCCCGATACACCATCGTCACCTCGGAATATCGGATAGGAAGATCGCGGTAACTTCGTTTCTGAGAAGCGTAGATTTGGGTGTGATGAGGACAGTTCATCGGCTTCATAGCAAATTCATGTCCCTCCCGAGTGGTAATTTTGAACAATCCGTCTTCGAATTTTTGCCAGTGCCCCGAGGTTTCGTAGAGCGCTCGCTTGGTAATATGGGGAATAGTCACGCGTTTATAACCCCGGGGAATCTGCAGGGACTGAACGAAATCAGTAAGTTCTTCACGTATAATCGTCCCTCGGGGAGTAAAAAGAGGGAGCCCGCTGCCAACAAGGGGGGAAAAGGCAAAAAGATCAAGTTCAATGCCTAATTTCTTGTGATCCCGCTTTTCTGCCTCCTCAAGCATGGCAAGGTATTGTTTCAGTTCTTCTTCTTTGGAAAATGCAACGCCATAAATGCGCGTGAGCATTGTGTTTTCTTCGTTGCCTTTCCAGTAGGCGCCTGCGATTTTTGTAAGGTGGAATGCGTCGGAAGGTATCTCACCGGCACGGCTTACATGCCCTCCCTTGCAGAGATCAACGAAGCCGTCACCGGTTCGCTCAATACCGATTTTTTCACCGGACTTTTCAAGGTCGGCGATAAGCTCAAGTTTTAAGGGCTGATCCTGAAATATTTTGCGAGCTTCTTCTGCTGAAATAACTTCGTGTGAAAAAGAAAGGTCCTTTTTCACGAAGTCCTTCATCCCTTTTTCGAGTTTCGGAAGATCCTCGGGTTTTAAAGGTTGAGGAACGAGGAAATCGTAATAGAAACCATCCCGGGTGACGGGACCGATGCCTAATTGCGTTCCGGGAAACGTATCCAAGACGGAAGCGGCAAGAAGATGCGCGAGCGAGTGACGAATATTCTCGATGTCTAGCATGTATTCATTATAAAGCCCGGTTATCCAAGTTGTACAGAAAAACAATCTATAACTCCTTCACACTGTCGCAAATGAATTTTGGTTCGTTATTACGCCAGGAAAGGCGTCCGTCTACGAGCACGACTTTGTTGGGCTGCCACGCGGATTGATATTTCTCAAGCGCTTCCGAGAAAACAAGCATTTCCATGCTATGGCTCAAATCCTCAAGAGTCACAAAGAGCATTGGTTGGCCCTTCTTGGTGAAGATTTTCTGGATGCCGGTTACCACGCCGGCAAGTTTCGATCGGGGGCCGAAGCCGCCCCCGTTTGAGGGCTTCGGTTGTGTAAGAACTTCCTGAATTGTTTTCGCCTTCCCCTTTATTTTCGGAAGATAATAATTAAAGGGATGGTCGGAAATGTAAAGGCCCAGGAGATCTTTTTCCCAACCAAGGAGAATGTCTTTTTCCACTGGTTCGGCTGGTTTCAGCCGAAGCGAGGTAAGTGTAGCAGCTCCACCGAAAAGATTATGCTGATTTGAGGCAGCGTCCTTTCTTGCGGCCTGGTTGAATTTCACAAGCTCTTCGATGTTCTCCAGTACTTGCCCTCGTTCGATGCCTAAAGAATCCAGCGCACCCGCTTTGATAAAGCTTTCTAATGATTTTTTATTCAGGTCACGGTGCTGCACTCGAATAAGGAAGCTCGAAAGGTCTTCAAATGACCCACCTCGCGATCGCTCGTCAATAACGACATCAATGATATTCGCGCCGATATTTTTTATAGCCAAAAGTCCGAAGCGGATAGTACCCTCATCAACAGTAAAGTTTTGAAAGCTCAAGTTGATATCAGGCGGAAGAACTTTGATGCCAAGCCGTTTCGCCTCATTAATAAGAAAGTTAATGCGGTCGATGTCTCCGCTTGCGATATTCAAAAGACTCGTCGTGAATTCAACGGGATAGTGCGCCTTAAGAAAAGCGGTCTGGTAACTAATCATCGCATATGCCGCAGCATGGCTCCTATTAAAACCATATCGGGCAAATGGAGGAAAAAGTTCCCAGATGTTTTGGGCAGTGCGCGGATCAATATCGTTACCGATCATTCCCTTGATCAACCTTTCCTTCTGTTTATCGAGAAGCTCTTTAATCTTTTTCCCAATCGCCTTGCGTAACGTGTCGGCTTCCGCGAGGGAAAAACCGGCAAGATCTCGTGCGATACGCATCATCTGCTCCTGATACACGCCAACGCCGTAGGTATTGCGCAAGATGGGTTCCAACTTCGGGTGCAGGTAGGTAATCGGTTCCTGCTTGAACTTCCTTTTGATGTAATGAGGGATAAGTTCCATGGGGCCGGGGCGGTAAAGCGCAATCATGGCGATAATGTCCTCAAGCTCCGAAGGTTTCAGTTCCTTGAGATAGTGGCGCATTCCCGAAGATTCAAGCTGAAAAATTCCCGTCGTTTCACCGCTCTGGAGCAATACAAAAGTTTCCTGGTCGTCGAGGGGAAGGGTATTGATATCAATGTGATCACCTTGGGTTTCGCGAATAAGGCGAAGCGTTTTTTCAATGATGGTAAGATTCTTCAATCCCAGAAAATCCATCTTAAGAATCCCCAGATCTTCAACGCTGTGCATCTCAAACTGGGTGATAATGGCATCGTCTCCCTGCGGGGCGCGTTGAAGCGGCATGAAGTTCACAAGAGGTTCGGGGGCGATAACTACGCCACAGGCATGAACGGAAGCGTGGCGGACGACTCCTTCCAGTTTTTGCGCGGCGTCAACAAGGCGTTTAATCTCGGAGTTACTGTCGTATTGGGTTTTAAAATCAGGAACTTGTTCCAGGGCATCCCGTATAGTGGTGTTAAAGGGAATGAGTTTTGCGATCTGGTCGCATATGCCGTACGTTAAGCCAAGAGCGCGTCCAGTATCGCGGATCGCGGCGCGAGCCATCATGGTTCCAAAAGTGATGATTTGGGCAACATGATCGGTTCCATATTGCTCGCGGACGTAAGCAACAACCTCGTCTCGGCGCGTGTCGGTGAAATCAATATCGATATCGGGAACTTGAATCCGGTCGGGGTTCAAAAACCGCTCGAAGAGAAGATCGTATTTTAAAGGATCAACATCAGTAATGTTTAAAATATAGGAAACGATACTGCCGGCGGCGGAACCGCGCCCCGGACCGACAACAATGCCGTGTTGTTTCGCCCAATTGACGAAATCCTGAACGATTAAAAAGTAATCAGCAAAGCCGGTTTTCTCGATGACATCCAATTCCTTCGCAATGCGTTGCTCTATCTCGGAAGTAACAGCCGAATAGCGGGTTGGCAATCGTTCTGTCACAAGTTTCTCGAGATACGCACTGGAAGAAGATTCGTTTTCCGGAAGATTGAACTTGGGAAGATGGTTTTTTCCGAGTTCTATTTCCACATTACAGGAATCGGCGATCGTTGCCGTGGTCTGGAGCGCTTCAGGAAGATGTTGAAAGGCCTGTTCCATCTCTCCGGAATCCAAAACCGAAAGGTTATAATTTTTGAGCGTCATCCGATCGGCGTCATCAAGCTTGCTGTTCGTTTGGACGGCAAGAAGGATCTCATGTGCGGTCTGATCATCTATGTTTGCATAATGGATATCCTGAGTCGCAACAAGAGGAATAGACATCTTCTTTGAGAGGGCTTGAAGCGGTTCGTGAAGTTCTGGAGCATGGGGCTGGACCTCAAAAAAGAATCGGTCTCCGAAAACGTGTTTGTACCACTTTGCCTTTTCTTCTGCCTGCGGAAGATCCCCTGAAGCTATCAGTTTTGGAATTTCTCCGGAGGGGCAGCCGGAAAGGCAGATAACCCCTTCGCTGTGCTGTTTGAGAAGCTCGTGATCAATGCGAGGTTTGTAGTAGAAACCCTCAAGGTTGGAAATAGTGACGAGCTGGAGAAGATTGTGCCAGCCGATTTTATTTTGAGCGAGAAGCGTAATGTGAAATCGGGTTTCATCGATGTGCGGTCTTTTGTTCTTGTGCCCGTTTGGCGCAAGATACGCCTCGACCCCGAGAATCGGTTTTATCCCGGCCTTCTTGGCCTTTTTGAAGAATTCAACCGCACCGTAAAGATTGCCGTGGTCGGTAAGCGCAAGAGAATCCATGCCCAATTCCTTGGCGCGACTTACAAGATCATCGATCTTTGCCAGACCGTCCAAGAGTGAATAGTGGCTGTGGGTATGAAGATGAACAAAGCGCATGGAATTACCTCTATTATACATAAAGCCATTGCTCTGAAAATGGTTGCCAAAAAAACAAAAGAGACATAGGGTATATTTAGAAATTTCAAATATATCTCCTTCCAAGGAGGGAAGCGATGGCAGGGAAAAGAAGCATAATCCCGAATCACGATGGCGTACCGGACGCAAGAGGAGGGGTTGAATATAATCCGTTGTCGCAATCGCAGACAACCGGCTCACGCAGAAAGGAGCGCGCGGAAGGTAAGGCAGAGTTGATTGTCGGGCTTTTCGGAGTAACGGATGAGCAGCGGGAGCGCATTCTAGAACGCTGTCGCGGGAGGAAGTACACCTCGATCCGAGACGCAGTAGAACGCGTAACGCGACCAAAAGAAAGCCCGCTCACCCTTTCTTATTGCTTCTCGATGAGTGGGGAAGGTGTCATTGCGAGTGCCACGGTAATAATCAATGATGCGCGTAAGAACGGTGAAGAGCGTGAAATGCGAGGAGCGACAACGGCTCCCGTGGGAAATGGAGCTGTCTCCGCAATATGCAAGGCAATCAGGCAAACGGTAGGAATTGATTTTCATCTCACCGACTACGTGGTGCGTATAGGATCCGGAAGGGACGAGAAACGAGACGAAGATTCTTCCGCCCGCGTTACTGTTGAGTTGGAGTGTGGCGGAAAACGGTTCGTTGGAATGCACTGTGATACCGATATCATAAAAGCAAGTGCCGTAGCCGTCCTCGACGCCCTGAATCGGTACATCGCGTTCTCGAAGTAGCAAGGAGAAAACAACGTCAAGTAGAAGAGGGAAGAAGCGTCTCGATGGGGCGCTTCTCTTTTTGTCCTGATGGTATAATAAATGGAACGAATGCGTCAGAATAAGCACATTGTCGGGCGGGCCGTTAAGCAAGCGGACCTCACCCGAGCAAAACATACTATTGGCATAGATGAAGTGGGGCGGGCCGCCCCTGTCGGGAGCGAGCCTCGCCCTCACCGCTACTATATTACTGTTGGTATTGATGAAGTGGGGCGGGGACCACTTGCGGGACCTATAGTTGTTGCAGCCATGATGATGCCGCAAAAATATCTGCTTCACGGGAAGCATCTTCCTCCTCTCCGTGATTCCAAGAAGCTTTCAGAGCGGCAGCGGGAAACATGGTTTCAACACCTCAAGGAAAAAGGTGTCCGATATGCGGTCGCGCGCGTTACGCCTCACGTGATTGATCGCATTAATATCGCTCGAGCTGCGAATCTTGCTGCATCCCGAGCTCTTTCCCGCCTTGGTATCAATTACCATTTACCAATCTCCCGTCTCTGCGTTTTCCTCGACGGGGGACTTCATGTAAATGCGAGGCTTGCTGAATCTTGTAAATCAGCAAGGACAGTTGTGCATGGTGACAGGAAAATTCCGATTATTGCACTCGCCTCTATTGTGGCGAAAGTTACGCGCGACCGATACATGAAGAAAATGGAAAAACGGTATCCCGAATACAAATTTGGAAAACATAAAGGATATGGAACAAGAGATCACTACAAATCGCTTAAAAGACACGGACCAAGTGAGCTGCATCGCTTGACCTTTATCGGTCTTCCCGAAAATCGCAAGTCAAAAACGCGGCAGTTTTGAGAGAAAACAGCGACCCAGCTCCCTATTATTCGGGAAGAATTGCAATTGTTTTATTTTTTTGATACGATACCCGCGTCGTTATTAAACATTATTTTGAGCGTAGAGGGCGGGGTACTCGATATTATGGACTCGCTTACGCTCGGATAAAATCACATGGGTGGAGTTCCGAAAAAGCATCATTCAAAATCAAAAGTAGGGCGCAGGCGTTCGCAGCTTGCGCTTAAAAAGCGCGATCTTGTGAAATGCAAGCAATGCAACGGGCCAAGTTTTCCTCATCGCGCATGCATGCAGTGCGGTTTTTATCCGGCGCAAAAGCCCTCCCCAAAGGGAAAGGTTGTAGAGGATAAAAATCGTGTGGAGGCAAGGGAAGAAAGTAAAAACGAGGCGGGTGAGGAAAAAACTGCACCTACTCCTTTTCAAGAACCGGAAAAATCCGGAGAAGAGAAAGGAGAGTAACGTTGCTCTTTTGAAAAACATACAGCGCTGATACAATAAAAGGTAGTAAAGCATTATGGCAACTCGGCATCTGGTTCGCACGATAGCTCTGCAATCCCTGTATGAATGGGATTTTTACAAGCAGGAAAAAGACCTGGAAGAAATAATTGCGCGGAATCTCCAAGAATTCGGCCCGGGAATCGATGAGCCGGATTTTTTATGGCGTCTTATCCATGGTATCGTTGAACACATGCAAGAAATTGACGCGATTATCGAAAAAGCAGCACCGGAATGGCCGCTTGAGCAAATCGCCATTATTGACCGGAACGTGTTACGCATCGGTCTTTATGAGCTACTCTACGCCGACAGAAACGAGGTTCCGCCAAAAGTGGCGATTAATGAAGCCATTGAAGTTGCTAAGAATTATGGGGGAATGAATTCTCCGAAATTCGTGAACGGTGTTTTAGGAACCGTTTTCAGGGAAATAACGAACGAAGGAGAAGAAAAAGAACCGAAGTCAGCGGCAAAAGAAGAAAAGAAATAATGTCATTATCAAAGATAGAACAGCTTGAAAAAAGGCTGGGTTACACATTTAAAAACAAAAATTATTTAAAGGAGGCGCTTACCCATCGTTCGTATTTGAATGAAAACGCGAAGTGGCCGCTTCCGCACAATGAACGGCTGGAATATCTCGGAGACGCAGTACTTGAATTAATAACCACGGATTTCTTATTCCGGCGTTTCCCCGAGCACGATGAGGGCGCTCTTACAAGTTTTCGCGCGGCGCTCGTTAATTTTCAAATGTTGGGCCGGGTAGCCGGAGAAATTGAACTCGACCGATTCCTTCTCCTCTCAAAGGGTGAGGCAAAGGACGTGGGAAAAGCCAGAGAGGTAATTCTCGCCAATGCATTCGAAGCGCTCATCGGAGCCCTTTATTTGGACAGTGGTTATGAGATAACAAGGAGTAAAATCGAGCATTTAGTATTAACGCATATCGATGAAATTTTAGAGAAAAAGCTGTACCGGGACCCCAAGAGTTTACTGCAGGAAATAGTTCAGGAGAAAAGGAAAATAACACCAACATATCAGGTTATCGAAGAGCGGGGACCAGATCATCAAAAAGAATTCGTACTTGGCGTATTTTTCGGCGAAGAGGAGGCAGCGCAAGGCACAGGAATGTCCAAGCAAGAAGCGGAATCCAAAGCCGCCGAAGCTGCCTTGGGCAAGCTTAAGAAAGGAAAGCTGTCTTAAGAGATTATGCGCACCTTTTTGCGTCGTCTCGAATTACAGGGATTTAAATCATTTGCAGGAAAGACAGTTTTTGAATTTCCGGAGCGGATTACGGCTATCGTCGGTCCGAATGGATCCGGAAAGTCGAATATCATCGATGCACTCCGGTGGGCACTCGGTGAACGGGAGGCAAAACAACTCCGCGGAGACACGTTGGGAACGTTAATTTTTTCGGGAACGCCGAAGCGTGCTCCGGTCGGTTTTGCAAAGGTGACGCTTTGCTTCGATAACGCGGATCGTCTGCTTTCAATGGAAACGGAAGAGGTTGAGTTAGTAAGAAGAATTGAGCGTTCGGGAGCATCGCAATTCTTTCTCAATAACGCTGAAACGAGATTGAAAGATCTTATCTCGCTTTTAGCACGAGCAAGATTGGGAACCCGAGGCATGAGCATGATAGGTCAGGGACAAGGGGATCTCTTTGTAGGAAGCTCTCCTCAAGATCGGAGATCCATGATTGAAGAAGTTCTTGGTTTAAGAGAATTTCGTCTCAAGAAAAACGAGGCGGAACGGAGATTAGCGGCAAGTGAAAGTAATATGGAAAAAGTGAAAGCTCTCCTTGAAGAGCTCACGCCGCATCTCCGTTTTTTGCGCCGACAGAGAACACGATGGGAAAAACGAAGTGAAATAGAACAGGACTTAAAAGAACTGGAGAACGAATATTTTTCGTTTAGATTGCATGAGCTGGAACGGGAAGGAGCGGGAGAAAAAAAACCAACCGACTTGGAAAGTCGGAAGAAAAATAGGGAATCCGAGATTCGAAACTTAAATGAACGAATCGAGGACCTCAACAAAACCCAAGAGGAACACCCGGATGAGTTGCGAACAATCCGGGAAAAGTTGCGGAAGAAAATGGAGGAAAGGAATATCGCACAACGGGCTCTGGCAAAGATTGAGGCGAAAATCGAACTATTAGAACAACGGAAAGGGGAAAACGAAAATCGGTCGCAGTCGGAATACGTTGCAAAATTACAACAGTTAGCGAGGGAAATGGAAGAAGTCCGCGACGAAGAACTAAATCTTTTAAAAGAGAAAGTAGCGGGCTGGATTAAGACAATAAAATCATTTTTATCGGGAGGTGAAAAAGAGAAAGGAGACGAAAATCTGGAACAGGAGCGGAAAACAGTACTCGGCAGAGTAAAAACAATGGAGGAAGAATCACAAGGATTGCAGAAGAATGAGGAGATGCTCCTGGAACAGGAGCGGGGGAAAAATAAAGAATTCCGCGTGCGCATTGAAGAGTTGGAAAAGAAGAAAAACGAACTGAGAGAAATAGATCGCCAAATTCAGGAAATTCGTTTCGAGGCAGAAAAAAACGAAATACGGATGGTTGAACTGGAACGAGAATGGCAAAATACGGGACGGTCGGCGGAAGAATTCAAACTCCTCGCCAACCATAAGCAGAAACGCGCGGAACATCCGGAAGAAAGCGCGCGGAAAATGCTGCGTCTCCGGAATGAACTTTCCGCGCTCGGAGAAATAGACCGAAATCTCCTTGAAGAAGCGGAGGAAACCGAAAAGCGCCATGAATTCCTGTCAAGAGAATCGGAAGATCTTGCGAAAGCGTCACATGATTTGAAAAACCTGATTCAGGATCTCGACAGGCGGATCCATGCAGAGTTTAAAAATGCATTCCGCTCCATAAATCAGGAATTCAGTAAATATTTCCGGCTTATGTTCGGGGGAGGAAAGGCAAGTTTAAAATTACAGAAATCAATCCTACAAGTTTCAACTGAACAAGAAGAAGGGAAAGAGACGATACTTCCGGAGAATGACAACGGGGAAGGGGACGAACTCGCCGCGGGAGTTGAAGTAGAACTCAACCTCCCACGCAAAAAGATAACCTCGCTGGATATGCTTTCGGGAGGAGAAAAAAGTCTTGTCTCGCTTGCCGCGCTTTTCGCGCTCATATCGGTCAGCCCGCCGCCGTTTCTCGTCTTGGATGAAATAGATGCGCCGCTTGATGAGGATAACGCTCATCGGTTTACGGGACTGATTAAAGAATTTGCCAAGACAACGCAATTTATCGTCGTCACCCATAATCGAATTACCATGGAAGCAGCTGATGTTCTTTACGGTATAACTATGGGAGACGATGGCGCATCAAAAGTACTTTCCCTAAAACTGGAGGAAGCTGAAACAGCCGTGAATTAACCAAGAGGAGAAATTGACAGGAAGAGCAGTTTAAAGTTATGCTGAACAACATATGTTAGCGATTAAATTAAGAAGGATGGGAAAGAAAAACCAGGCAACGTTCCGCCTCGTTGTTGCAGAGAAACGATCAAAGCTTCAAGGAAAATTTGTGGACGATCTTGGCTGGGCGGATCCGCATCAGGATACATTTAAAGTAAACAAAGAGCGGGCAGAACATTGGATTCAATCGGGAGCTCAACCGACTGCAAGCGCCCATAACGTCCTCGTAAGAGCGGGCGTTATCAACACTCCGAAAATCCCTGTTCACGCGAAGCCGAAGAAGAAAGAAGAAGGTGAGGAATCGCCAAAGCCGGAAGTAGCACAAAAGAAAGAAGGAACCGCGCCACCCATATCAGAACCAGAAACCGGGCCAGGTAAGGAAGCAGAAAAAGAAGGAGGCGAAAATAAGAAAGGGGAAGGTGAGAAGGGGAATCAAGACGCAACAAAAAAGGAATAACGAAAAGCAAAGGTCGATGCTCAAGTATCTGAAGAAATCATGACAGGCGAGAACTCGGATAAAGAATTTCTTGAATTTCTTGTAAAATCCATTGTTGATCATCCCGATGACGTATCAGTTGACCGAAAGGTTGATGAAATGGGAGTACTGCTCTCTCTCCGGGTTAATCAGCAAGACATGGGTCAGGTGGTGGGACGACAAGGTTCAACCGCAAAGGCCATCAGAACGCTCCTGCGTATTGTCGGAATAAAAAATAATGCGCGCGTAAATCTTAAAATCGAAGAACCCGAAGGTTCAACGCGGGGCGGCGAGAAGAACGAGGCAGAAGAATAACCCTCCTCCGTTTTTAGACGGAAAAATGCGCTTCACGTCTTCCGTGTGGCGCATTCTTTTAAAAATGCTTACGATTCATATAATCGCCATCTTTCCGGAAACGATTGAACCATATCTCAATGCGTCGATATTGAAACGCGCGCAGAACAAAAAATTGGTTTCATTCAACCTTCTTAACTTAAGGGGCTTTGCAAACGATAAACATAAAACCGTTGATGATAAAGCGTACGGCGGAGGGCCGGGAATGGTGCTCAAGGTGGAACCGATATACAGAGCGATCCGCCAAATAAAAAAAACAATACGAGGAAAATCGCGAACAATCTTGTTTTCAACACGCGGCAAAGTATTAAACCAAAAAAAAGCAGTTTCACTAAGCAAGGAAAAGCATCTTATTTTTATCTGCGGTAGGTACGAAGGAGTTGATGAGCGGGTGGCACGGCATATCGCTGACGAAGAAATCTCGATCGGCAATTTCGTGCTTTCCGGAGGAGAACTACCTGCCCTCATCGTGGCGGACGCTGTCGCCAGGCATATTCCGGGAGTACTGGGAAAGGCAGAATCACTTGAGGAAAAAAAAGGGTCTTATCCCGTCTACACCCGTCCGCCGATTTTCAACCCATCGGGGAAAGGACCATCCTGGAAGGTGCCGAAAGAACTCATTTCAGGCAATCACGCAAGTATTGCCGAGTGGAGAAAACGCCAGGGTAAAAGGGAAAAGGAGAAGTAATAAGTATTGACCGCTAAAACGGCTTCAGGTACTATAAGGAACGTTCTTGCTATGACAACGACAACGAAAATAGATCAGGCAATGGCCCTTGAAATGGCGGAGGCAGGGGTTCTTTTTGGCCATGTGAAATCACAGACACATCCGAAAATGAAACCGTTCATCGCAGCAATGCGGAACGAAGTTGAATTATTTGATCCCCAAGCAACTTTGGAAAGCATCCAGGGAGCGGAAACATTCTTGGAGCAAAGCATAGCGGACAGGAAAACAATCCTCTTTGTAGGTACATTAGTACCGGCGAAAGAGGCGATTGAAACGACGGCTAAATCTCTCGGCATGCCTTACGTAACATCGCGATGGATTGGCGGTACCCTGACCAACTTCTCTGAAATCTCGGATCGCGTACGTCGTTTTCAAGACCTGAAAGAAAAGCAGGAAAAGGGAGAATTAAAGAAATACACGAAAAAAGAACAACTTGATTTCAGGAAAGAAATAGACAAGCTCGAAAAGATTTTTGGAGGACTGACTCCGTTATATAAGCTCCCTAATGCTGTTTTTATCGTTGACGTAACAGAGCACGATATAGCGGTAAGGGAAGCGCGGCAACTTAAAATTCCCATCATTGCCCTGACGGATACTGATGCTAATCCGGAAGAAATAACACACCCCGTGTTCGCGAATGACCACAGCCTACAAAGCATAGGATGGATATTTAAAAAACTCTTCTCGAATATCGAAAAACCGGGAGCGGAAACAAAGGAAAAAAACGAATAATCTGCTATGAATGCGGACATCGTGAAAAAACTGAGAGAAAAAACGGGAGCGGGAATCATGGAATGTAAGAAAGCTCTTGAGGACGCGAAAGGGAATCTCGAAGGGGCAGAAGATCTTATAAGGGAACGCGGATTAAAAAAAGCCGGGAAGAAGGCGGATCGGGGAACCGGAGCCGGTTTTGTTAAGGCATATGTTCATCACGACAGAGTCGGAGTGCTTTTGGACATCCGGGCAGAAACCGATTTTGTGGTTAAGTCAGAACCCTTTCAGGAACTTGCTCAAGAAATAGCCATGCAGGTTGCCGCGATGAATCCCGAGGACATAGCCGGGCTTCTGAAACAGCCCTACGTAAGGGACGCGGATAAAACCGTCGAGGATCTCATTAAGGGCACGATTGCGAAGGTTGGGGAAAACATCTCGGTGGAACGGTTCTGTCGGTACGAGGTTTAAAACTCTTTTCTATGTTTGAATTTATTCTCCAAATGCTGATGATGATAAGCCTTGGGGTAGTCCTTTACATTGTCGCACGGGCGCTTCCCCGAATCGAAGAGGTGGAGAAGGAATCTTCCGAGGCTTCACCAACTCCGCGCATTGTTGTATATTTGGAACAGGCGGACGAGAAGCTACTGGTAATTCTGGAGAAGGCATTACGAAGAATTCGCGTGGTACTGTTAAAATTGGATAATACGGTTTCCCAAAAGCTACGGCGCTTTAAGCAAGAGGGAAACCCTGAAGGAATCCTCGGAAAGGAAAATCACAAAGAGGAGGATTAAGTTGATACGCACGGGTGGCAGAGCGGTCAATTGCCCCAGACTGTAAATCTGGTGCCCTTGTGGCTACGCAGGTTCGAATCCTGCCCCGTGCACATAATTAGCTCGCCAAAGGCGAGCGATAGATAGCAAGCAGGGAAAGCTCCGCAACTGCTTGCGGAGCGATAGGATTCGAACGCCGGAGCATGTGCGACGCAGCAGCGTTGCACGCGAGGCGGTGCCCAGACCGAGCCGAGTGACGGCGAGGCGAGAGTCGAGGGAGAACCCTGCCCCGTGCACCACATATGAAAAGAAAAGTTTCCTCGATAAGAAAACTGGAGGAGAGCATAAGAGATGATTTCAGGAAATCCTGCAAGAAGCAGGAAGTTGAAATAAGCGACATTACAATCAGCTATCCCCCCAAGATAGAAATGGGGGATTTTGCAATCCCTGTATTTTCCATCGCAAAAGAAAATAAAAGAGAACCAGACGTTCTCGCAAAAAAAATATCAGAAACGCTGCCGGAAAACGACTACATACAATGGGCGAGGGCCGACAGGGGTTTTGTAAACATAAAAATAAAAAACGGAATTCTTTTCTCCGTCATATGCAATGAAGTAGAAAAAAGAGGGGAGCGCTTCGGATGGACTGAGAAAAGCTCGGGCAAGAACGTTATGGTGGAATACCTCTCTCCGAATACGAATAAACCGCTCCATCTGGGACACATAAGGAACGGTGTTTTGGGGATGACAACCTCCCGCATTCTTGAGGCAAACGGACACAAAGTCATCAAAGCAAACCTGATAAACGACAGGGGTATTCATATTTGCAAAAGCATGCTCGCGTATCAAAAATGGGGGAAGGGAGAAACGCCCCAATCTTCCGGCGTGAAGGGCGACCATTTCGTTGGCAATATGTACGTACTTTTTAATCAGAAGGTTAAAGAAAACCCCTCACTGGAAAAAGAAGTCCGCGAAATGCTGCAAAGATGGGAAGCGGGGGATCCTGAAATAAAGACATTATGGAAAACGATGAACAACTGGGTCTACGAAGGATTTAAGGAAACGTACGACACGTATCAGTTCCTTTTTGATGAATACTACTACGAAAGCGAAACATATGAGCAGGGTAAGAACATCGTCCAGAAAGGGGTAGAGAGCGGGATCTTTGAAAAAACATCAGAAAGAGGAGTGACGGTCCCGTTGCCGGAAAGAGATTTTGGAAAAAACGAAGACGGAAGTCAAAAACAAGTGACGCTTATTAGACCGGATGGGACAAGCGTATATATCACACAAGATCTCGGCACAGCGGCGCTAAAAACGAAAAAACACAAGCTTAATCGATTGATCTATATAGTCGGGGACGAACAAAACTATCATTTCAAAACCCTCTTCGCTCTTTTTGAAATGCTTCGTTTCCCATGGGCAAAAAATGCCTTCCACCTTTCCTATGGAATGGTAGAACTCCCGGAAGGAAAAATGAAATCAAGAGAAGGGACAGTCGTAGATGCCGATGACATTGCTGCGGAGATGACTGAACTTGCAGAAGAAGAAATTACCAAAAGAGAACGCGAAGGTGGTTCGCGGGGAAATCCTGAAGATAAGCGAAAAAGAGCGCAAAAGATCGGCCTCGGAGCAATCAAGTTTTTCCTCCTTGCCAACGATCCGAAACATCGGATTCGGTTCAATCCCAAGGAAACACTTTCTTTCGAGGGGAAGACGGGGCCATATTGCCAGTATGCTTACGCCCGCTGTCAAAGTATTCTCCAAAAAATAGAAGGTGAACAAAAAGCAAAAGTTGATTTAAGTGAATTAGGTAATCCCGAAGAGTTATCGCTCGTAAGAAATATTCTAAAATTTGTTCAGTCCATTCAGCAGGCCGAGCGCACGCTTAATCCCTCCACGGTTTGTGAAGCAATACATGGTACGGCACAAGCGTTCAATCAATTCTACCACGCGCACCAGGTGTTGAAAGCTGAAACTGAAGCGGAACGTTCTGCGCGACTGCAACTTGTTCGGGCAACAAGCATCGTACTTAAAACCGGGTTGGCCTTACTCGGAATCGAAGTCGTCGAGAAGATGTAGTTATGCACAAGAGAGCGCTCCTAGATATTGATATGTAGGGAAAAGAATCTAATATAAAAGAGAAGAGAAGAAATGAAAAAACTTGCGCCGGAGATCTACCGCCAAAGATTGATCATCGAAGGTTTCTATACAATTGAATTAACGCCCTCAAAGTTAGAAGAGTGCTTGAAAGAATTGTCTGCGGAGCTGGGCATGACCATAATATTCGGTCCGATTGTTAAGGACTTGGCAGGAGCCGTAAACCCCGTCCATAAGGGCTTTGAGTGCGTTCTTATCTGGGCGGAATCTGGAGCCGCTTTTTATACCTGGAACAAGAATAAATTTTTCACCATCGACATCTATACATGCAAGAGGTTCGATCCGAAGTTAGCCGTCAAGTTCATGAAAAATTTCCTTGGAGCAACAGAGATTGTTTCAAGAGACGTCTCTTGATTTGACTTCAATCTCAAAAACCGATTTACTTCTAGATAGTTCATTGTCTCGCTGCCTTTTCTAAGGAGAAGAGAAATGTCAGCTGGAGTCATCATAGTGGAAACCCCCGACAAACGTTTTGTTGCCGTAACGTCGGAAACAACTATGCCGGAACCGGCTCCGCGCGAGAGAAAAATATTCGGTATGCAGGCAAAGGGTTCCGGAAAAGAGGCGCTCGAAGCCGCAAGAAAAGAGGCTCGCGATTGGGTAAGGAGAAGGGAAATCAAAGTGAGTGGTCTCGAGGACTAAGATAAAGCCACCGAAAATCATGGTGGCTTTATTGCGAAGCATAAAAACCTGCCGTATTATGAAAGCGTCTGGAAGCCAGCGTAGCTCAGTGGTAGAGCAACTGTTTTGCTCCGATATTTTCAAAACCGCAGGTTTTGTTAGAATATCGTGAGTCCTTGATGTTTTAATAAAATTTTGCCGCCCTAGCTCAATGGCAGAGCAACAGTTTTGTAAACTGTAGGTTCCGAGTTCGAATCTCGGGGGCGGCTCAGGCAAAATTCTAAAAACATCGGGATAAACAGTAGGTCGTCGGTTCAATCCCGACCGCTGGCTCAAAAATTCAGTAGATCCAAAAATTAAGTCCACTCTCCCGCCATTCAGATCATTTTTATGCTTCATAGTAATTCCATTAAGGGGGAAAGGCACCTATAAAAAAGAAAATACCGTATGGGGTATTGACAGTTCAATTTCACAATAAGAAACTAAGAGAGATTCTTGGGCGGGAAATAGAACAACTATAGCCAGAGTAGTTCAGTGGTAGAACGCCATCTTGGTAAGATGGAAGTCGGGAGTTCGATTCTCCCCTCTGGCTCATTCTTTACAATCTCACGTTTTTAAGATAACGTATTAAGGTTAAAATATGGCTCAGGGAAAATTCACTGAAAAATTAATCCGTTTGCGCTGTGCAACCTGTAAGCATGCTAATTACACCACCCGCAAAAACAGAAAATCTGTTGAACGGAAAATTGAATTCAAGAAATTTTGCAAATGGTGCAGGAAACATACTCCTCATAAGGAAGCAAGGAAATAATAGCGTCAATTTCTAAGGTATTGACAAATTCTGTGAGTATGCTACACTCGGCTTAGATCATTCGATAGAGGGCCTTACCGCTTGGTAAAGGACGAATCTGAAAATAACCCTCAATGACTCGACCCTGGTCTCCCGCCACCTTTTAGGCGGGTTTTTTTTGCTCACAGAAGAAGATATAATATGAAAGAGGCATTAAGGGAGGGCTAACGGCGGTCTCCCCGCCTGCCATACCGTATTGGGGCTATCGTTCAATGGTAGGACATCGGTCTCCAAAACCGACAATCGAGGTTCAAGTCCTCGTGGCCCCGCATAAGTTCGGCGAGCTTCAGCTCCCACTGATAAGGAACGCCATTAACAAATGAACTTCTCGAACAAAAAAACATCCGTATTGGTTTTAATCGGTGGCCCCTCAAGCGAACACGAGGTTTCGCTCAAAAGTGGCGAGGTTGTTTTTAAAAACCTTGATCCTGAGCGATATGCCGGAAGAAAGATTCTCATTTCCAAAACAGGGGAGTGGGAAGAAGAACCGAAGAACATACGGAAGAATTCCCACATTGCTTTTATTGCGATGCACGGAACATATGGGGAAGACGGGACGATTCAAGCGCTCCTTGAACAGGAAGAAATTCCTTACACTGGATCCGATGCGCTTTCAAGCGCCCTCGGAATGAATAAATTCCTCTCCACACGCCATTTTAAAGATCACAATCTTCCCGTACCTTTTTCGTTTCTTATTTCCCGACATATGTGGGGAATGAAACCGCAGTTCGTTCTAAATCAACTTCGATATTACATCGGGTACCCGCTTGTCATAAAACCGAATAACCAGGGATCAAGCGTAGGCGTAACAATTGTGCAAAACGAGGAGGAGCTTGAAGCGGCGCTCGAAGAATCATTCAAAGTTTCCCGTGAAGCACTTGCACAAGAATATATCCAAGGGAGGGAACTGACCTGTGGGGTGTTAGATCACGGTTGGCCGGAAAGCGCCTATCCGCTTCTCCCAACGGAGATTATCCCCCAAACGAGTCATTTCTTCGACTACCGGGCGAAGTACGAACCGAATGCGTCACTCGAGATAACCCCTCCAAACCTCCCCGAGCCGGTAATTCGACTCCTCCAACAACTTGCCGTTGCCGCACACCGCGCCCTCGGCTGCAGCGGTTTTTCGAGAACTGACTTCATGCTTGATCGCACGGGAAACCTTTATATTTTGGAAACGAACACCATTCCCGGACTTACGGAACAGAGTTTACTCCCGAAAGCCGCAAGAGAAACAGGAATATCGCTCAAAGAACTGCTCCATCGCGTTATCCAGGCGGGGCTCGCCCGATGGGAACGATGGAAAAGGAAACGCTCTTAAGCCTCTTTTCTGGCGTTCTTTGCTTATATCCACAAGGAGGTCGGAAAGAACTTGACAGGGATTTGCTGTACGCTTATATTTAACGGGCGAATGTTAATGAAAAAGATATACCAAAGCGGAAGCCCGCAATGATGCGCAGGAAGCGTACTCATGTTGGTGTCCGCCGCTGGCGGACTTTTTCGTTACCGGAGCGTTCTTTGAGAACAAAATACACGTTCGTTGATGAACGAACGGGGCAAGTTATATAAGGGTAGATGGTGGATGCCTTGACACTGAATGGCGATGAAGGACGTGGCGTAGCTGCGATAAGCCTCGGGGAGGTGTGTAGCAACCTTTGATCCGGGGATGTCCGAATGGGGAAACCCTATTGTGTAAACCACAATAACTCTGACCTTGCGTTAGAGAGCGTACCCAGGGAAGTGAAACATCTCAATACCTGGTGGAACAGAAACTAATCAGCATTCCCTTAGTAGCGGCGAGCGAACAGGGAGAAGCCCAAACCTCGACTTCGGTTGAGGGGTTGTAAGATAAGGACTTTTATCTCGAGCTTCGAAAGCTTTGAGTTCGAGATTATCATCCTCTTGAAGGATAGGAGAGTAAAAAATTCGTAAGCTAGCAGAATCCGCTGGAAAGCGGAGCCAGAGCGAGTGATAGCCTCATATGCGAAAGCAAGCGAACTCTCTCGTTTTTATCTTGAGTACTTCGGGGGCATACAACCTCGAAAGAATCTGGGAGTACTATCTCCTAAGGCTAAATACATTCAGTGATCGATAGTGAACAAGTACCGTGAGGGAAAGGTGAAAAGCAGCCCGGTGAGGGCGATGAAATAGTACCT
>CAZHOF010000006.1:14685-26169 GCA_964534105.1 uncultured Candidatus Saccharibacteria bacterium | reverse complement strand
TGGAGGGCTTAACGCTTCCCGGAAAGCTTGCCGACTGTTCGTCCCGTAAGCCCGAGGAATCGGAACTTTTCATTGTTGAGGGTGATTCCGCCGGCGGTTCTGCAAAACAGGGAAGGGATCGGCGTTTTCAGGCCATTCTCCCTCTCCGCGGGAAAATTTTGAATGTGGAAAAAGCGAGGATCGATAAGATGCTCTTGAACAAAGAGGTGCGATCACTTGTGATTGCACTTGGAACCGCGATTTCCGACAGTTTTGATATTTCGAAACTCCGCTATCATAAAATCGTGCTTATGACTGATGCCGATGTTGACGGTGCTCATATTCGCACTCTTCTCCTCACTTTGTTTTACCGTTATTTTGGGAAAATTATCGAAGACGGTTATCTTTATATCGCTCAACCTCCCCTATATCAGATTAAGAAAGGAAAGGAGGCGCGGTATGTTTACAGCGATGCTGAGCGCGGCCGTATTATGAAAGAATTCGGCGGGGAGCAGGGCGTTTCCGTCCAACGTTATAAAGGGCTGGGAGAAATGAATCCGGAGCAGCTTTGGGAGACGACCATGAACCCCGCAGGGCGTACTTTAAAGAATGTCACCGTTGAGGATGCCGTAGAGGCCGACCGCCTCTTTGATGTGCTTATGGGCGAGGTGGTGGAGCCACGGAAGAACTTTATTCAGGCACATGCGACGGCGGTGAAGAATCTCGACGTTTAATCTGGACAAATTTGCAACCTTTTGGTACAGTACAGGGTAACAGGGCTCTGTTTGCCGCTGTTTTTCTAGGACATGATTCAGAGCATAAAAGTTTTTTTTCAGGAATCTCGGCAGGAATTGAAACGAGTCCACTGGCCGACCCGCGAGGAGACGACTCGATATACTCTTTTTGTGATTGGGCTTTGCCTTGCGTTTGCCGTGTTTTTGGGCGTTCTTGACTATCTCTTTGTAGCTATCCTGGAATTTGCTATTCTTTGAGCGTATATGGCAGAGCAAAAAATACAGTCATCGGGAGCGGATGCAAAATCAGGGGAACGGCGGTGGTATGCCGTTCACACCTATTCGGGATACGAAGATGCTGTTGCGCGCTATTTGAAGCAGCGCGTTGAATCGCTGATGATGTCTGACAAGATTTTCGATGTTGTTGTTCCGAAGGAGAAGAAAATCCGCATTAGGGGAGGAAAACGGCAAACTATTGAAGAGAAGATTTACCCGGGATATGTTCTCGTTGACATGGCTCTTGGTCATGATTCCTGGTCGGTGGTGCGCAATACGCCTCGCGTGACCGGTTTTGTGGGATCCGACAGTTCAACGCCGACGCCGCTATCTCAAGAAGAGGTGGATGCGCTTTTAAACAGAATGGGAGAGAAGGAAACGAAATTCTCCGTTGATGTTCAGATTAACGAAACTGTACGCGTGATTGACGGCCCCTTCAAAGATCGGGAAGGAAAGGTTTCCGAAATCGATCAGGAACATGGTAAGGTAAAGGTGCTTGTTCCTATATTCGGCAGGGATACCGTTGTCGAACTTGATTCGCTTCAAATCCAAAAGCTCTAGTTGAATTTTTTCCAAAAACCCTGTACTCTCCCTATTATATTTTTATTCAAGTTACTCATTACCAATTACAAGAATAGATTATGGCTACAAAACCGATAAAAACAGTACTCAAGTTGCAGATTTCCGCGGCTCAGGCGAACCCTGCCCCTCCCATTGGGCCGGCGCTCGGCCAGCACGGTGTTAATATTGCGCAGTTTTGCCAGCAATTCAACGAAGCTACCAAGGAAATGACGGGGGATGTTGTTCCTGCTGAGATAACGATTTACGAGGATCGCAGCTTTTCCTTTAAACTGAAGACCCCTCCGGCTTCCGCACTTTTGAAGAAAGCAGCCGGCATTGAGAAAGGTTCCGGGACTCCTCATGCGAACAAAGTTGGCAAGGTGACACAGAAGGATTTGCGTTCCATAGCGGAGCGAAAGATGGAGGATTTTAACACAGACAGCGTAGATGCGGCAATGAAAATTGTTGCTGGAACAGCCCGTAACATGGGCATTGAAGTTGAAAAATAATATTATGCAGGGCGCTTTACCATCCCAGGATATCCTCCGTCTTATCCGGGAAGGATGTGTTCTGCACGCTGATGAGAACCGAGTGCAGCCGTCCAGTTTGGACCTTACGGTAGGGGAGGAAATCTTTCGCCTTCCCTTTCTTTTTCTCCCGAAATCTTCGGAAACCGTTCAGGAAGTTGCGCGCGAGATTGGCGCGGAACCCTTTTCCTTCGAATATCCTCTTGAGGTAGGCGTTCCTTATCTGATTCGTTTACGCGAAGTTTTAAAACTTCCTCAGAAGGTGTATGCCTATGCCAATCCAAAAAGCTCCGTAGGGAGAAACGATTTGCGTGTCTCAATGCTTGCCGATCGCATTACGCGTTTTGATGCTGCGGGTGAGCGGGGATACGAGGGATCGTTGTGGGCAATTGTGGAGCCGAAATCGTACCGCGTGAAGCTTCATCCCGGGGATGCGCTTCTGCAGATGCGTTTTTTCTATTCGGATACGCGGTTTTCACATCAGGAACTTGGAGAAGTGTATCGCTCCCAACAGCTGCTTTATCTTGATAATAACCCCTTTGCTTATGACCGTATTAAAGTGAGCGATCGCGACGGAGGACTCATTATGACTGTTGATTTAGAGAGCGAGGATCCGAATCTTGCGAAAGGCCAGATCGGTTGGCGTGCGGAAAACACCCAGCGTTTCCTGGACTTTTCCAAGGTAAGCCATTACAGCCCTGACGATTTTTTCGTCCCTGTTTTTAAATCATCGGAGGGAACGGTTCGACTTCGCCGCGGCGATTTTTATATATTCTATACCCGTGAATGCTTGCGAGTTCCCCCCGGTTTTGCCGCCGAAATTGCCGCTGTTGATGTCCGGAGCGGGGAATACCGTTCTCATTATGCCGGTTTTATTGACCCCGGATGGGGTCATGGGAGAGACGGTTCGCAGAAAGGATCATCTATTGTACTTGAGGTGCGTCCCTTCGAAGACAATATTGTGCTCCGTAACCGGCAGCCGGTTTGTAAGGTTATTTTTGAACGGATGGCGGATATTCCTGATCGCGTCTACGGGGAAGAAAGCGGTTCCCATTATGCGAAGCAGTCGGGCCCACGGTTAAGCAAACATTTCCGTTATGAAAAGAAGCAGTAGAAAGGTAAAAACGCAAGGGCGGCGCAAGAAGGGCCTTTTTATCGTTTTCGAGGGTCTTGATGGTTCGGGGAAGTCAACTCAATCAAACCTTCTGGTAAAAAGCTTGAGGCGGTCGGGGCGGGATGTCGAAAAGGTTGATTTTCCGCAATATGGCACCAAGTCAGCGGGTCTTATTGAGGAGTATTTGAACGGAAAATACGGAACTGCCGACGAGGTCGGACCGTACCGCGCCTCTATTTTTTTTGCCTCTGACCGATACGCCGCCTCATTTCAAATTCGCAAATGGCTTGATGCGGGTAAGATTGTAGTCAGTGACCGGTATATTGCTTCGAACATAGGTCATCAGGGCGGGAAGATAGCATCATCGCGAGAACGGAGAAAATTTGTCCGGTGGCTTTTTAATTTGGAATACGAAATTTTCGGCATTTCTCATCCCGATATCACGATTATCTTGAAAACCTCGCCCCGTCTTTCGCGCAGTATGTCATCCAATATTTCTGACAAAACAAAAAAGGCAAAGCGCACATCGTATCTGGGAAATAAAAAGCAGGATATTCATGAGCGGGATATTCGCCATTTGGAAGGAGCGCTCGATGCTTATCTTTTTGCAGCTCGGGAATTTCCAAAGGAATTTCATGTGGTAGAATGTGTTGAAGGAAATCGTTTACTTTCTATTTCCGAGGTTCAGGAGAAAGTTCAACACGTACTTAAATTGCTTTTATGAAACCGCAACTTTATCAGCCGGAAAAATACAGAGTGCTTGTCGGGGAGGGGAACGGTGTTGGTTTATGTACCGCATGGAACGAGCCGGAACTTATTTTCAAACGCTCAGCGTCCGTGAGGAAGCGTTCTGCTTTGGTGGGGACGCTTTACAGCCGGCAGGGTGTTAATATTATCCTGCGTAATCTTGCTTTGAATCCTTCTATTCGAACGCTTTTTCTCTGGGCAAACGGTCCGCTTTCTAATACCAAGTTCGGCGTGCTGGGCTGGTCTGTTTTGAAAAAACTTTGGGAGGAGGGCGTCGATAATGAAGGGAATGTTTCGGGAACGCAGTTTAAGGTTGAGCCCGAGATCGAACGGCCCGTGCTCGAGAAAGTTCGGAAGAACGTAACTCTTGTTGATGTGAGCAGCGATTCTTTCGATGCTGTCGAGAAACGACTTGAAAAAACACCTGCTGCCGAGCCCTACATGGATCCCATCTCTTTCCCGGATTCCGTTGCAGAGGAGGTTGACACTTTTCCTTCGGAGGAGGTTGGGTGGCTCGTTCGCGGTTCCGGTGTTGTGGATACCTGGACGCGCGTTCTTGACCGCATTATGAGGTACGGAACCATAAAAGGAACGCAGTACGGATACCAGCAGCGGGAACTTATCGGTGTTACCTGGGTGGTTCAGGAAGAGGACCCTGATAGTCCGAATCTTTCACTCGCAGCGGATTGGCCGAACGAACTCCGGGAGGTTACCGGAGCCACAAAAGGAGGATTAGAGGAGTACCGCCAGATTTTTCTTTCTCCCGAGCCGCCGAAAGGCATTGTATATACCTACGGTAACCGCTTGATGCGGTATCCGGACGGGTCCGGGAAAACGATTGATCAGGTTGCTGAAGCGATTGTCAGGAATCTCAAAGAATCTCCCGATTCACGCCGTGCGGTTGCAACCACTATGGTTCCGGCGCTCGATGCGGCGAGCAAGGAACCGCCGTGCGTTACCCAGATTCAGGCACTTCAAGTGAAAGGGCACATGCACCTTTTGGTAACAGTGCGAAGCCATGATATTTTTAAAGCTGCTATACCGAATGCCTTCGGTTTGCGGAGTTTGCAAAAAAGCATTGTCTCGCAGCTTGGTTTCGAACTCGGGTCACTTCAGATTACCTCCCAATCGGCTCACATCTATGAACAGGACTGGGAAAATGCCTTAAAGGTGGTCCGGTGCCGATTTTGGGATCGGGAGCCGAATTTGGCTTTTGATCCGGAAACGCAGCGCGATCTTCGCGGCAACGTGATTATCTCGATTGGAGGGGGAAAGATTACCGCTCTTCTCCAGGGTCTTGAGGGTCAGGAACTCGGGCGGTTTGAAGGAACGTCGGCGAAGGAGGTCGGAGCGAAACTTACTTTCCTGGAGCTCCTGGGACGATCGGATCATATTATGGATGTGGCAATGGAACTACAGAAAGCGGAGATCGCTTTGAAGCGTAATCTTAACTACCAGCAGGACAAACTGCTTCTTTTCAACTAATTACTACTTTATTATTCGGTAGCGTTGTAGAGCGCACTAATTTCCGCAGCAGAAAGCGCGCGGCGATAGAGGCGGACATCGTCCATATCTCCCTTGAACGATGCGGTTGTGCTCCAGGCGCCCAGGTGAACATTTGAAGAAGTGTTCGTTAAGCTGTTTACGGAGTGATCTGTTGCACCAGAGGTTACATCATTTCCATCAAGATAGACTTTTAAATTCGTGAGATCGGCGGGTACCACAACGGCGATATGATGCCAATCTCCATTTACAATATAACTGAAATAATCTGTTTCCGGGCGGACATCTTTTGCTACTCCCGCACTTCCTGTTCTGAGATAAAATCCATTAATGACTCCTGCCCAGTCCCGCACGGCAAAGTTCCATGTTCCATAACCACTCCAGCCCATACCAATTACTTGTCCACTTCCGTCCGCAAGGGTTGTTGGCTTCACCCATGCACTGATGGAAAGCGGTGCTCCTCCGAAGTTAAGTGTGCTTTTGTATGCAATAGAAACATAATCACTACTCCCGTTGAAGGTTCCCGCGTACGACCCTTTCGCCCCACTTACATATCGCGTTGTACTAGTTCCGTTCCATGTTCCATTGTGGTTAAACCCTGATTTATCTTCCACGCTGTTTTCAAAATCCCAGTGTCCAACCAAACCTCGTCCCGGAGAGATAAGAGAAAGCGAGCTACCCACCTCATAGGCAGCAGGATCAACGCCTCCATCAGTACCTGCTACAGTAGCCCTGTCAGCACTTTCAAACAAAGCCGTAAGCTTCCAACTCCCCCCAGGGATATATGTATAGTAGAGGCCTGTCGAGGTGGTATTCGTAGGGTCTACAGGGAGCTTGGAGAAGGGTGCTCCTGCAGAGAATGAGGCGAAGTTCACAGGAATCCACCCTGTCCCATCAGTCTTCTGATACGTGGAGGTGGGAGCGCAGCCATACGCATAGCCAGAGGGGAGCGTGGGAAGGCCCAGATTGGAGCAATTCGAGGAGGTCGCAGTCCAGGGTATGGAGACGTAGACCGTGGTTGAGGAGCCAAAGCTTGCATTGGGCTGGTCTGTCTGGAGGAGGGTGAGGCCCTTGTGGAGCACGCCAAGGTCAGTGAGACGTGTCGTATCCCTGCTTTCTTTGATGAGCTCTACGGGATTGAGGATCAAGACCACGGCTACGGCAAGGATGGCGAGGATGGCGATGACAACGAGGAGTTCTATGAGGGTGAAGCTCGCTATGGGAATCGCTCTGCTCTGCAGAGCGAACTTCGCTCCAGAGGAGCGAGTTTTATCTTGAGTCAGGCGAGGGATGAGAGATGATTTGTGAGAGGGAGGATGAGGAAGCATACAATACGCACTTATGTTTTAGTATAGCAGAAGCGAGATTTCAGGACATATGAGGATTGAGGTGAGGGAGAGAAGCGATTCGCATGTATTCCTTGTTTGTTTCACCTTTTCTCTGATGATTGGAAAAACTTCCCATTTTTTAATTGGAGCAGTTTTTTCCCTAATACATTGATTCCTACGAGAATAACAAGAATCAATGCCGCAGCGATCTGAATCCCCAAGATAGTTTCATGGAATTCACCCAGCGTTAATCTAATGAGCGAAATGACGAGAGCTATTCCAGAGAACCATACTATAACACCCAAGGCATCTACTGCGATGTATTTATAAAAAGGTATCTTATGCATTCCTGCGAGTGCCTGTGTAATAAGTCGCACCCCATAGACGAAGCGTGATAGAAACACGGTTTTAAGGCCGTGTTTTTTAAAGAGAGCGTCCACGGCGTTTCTCACTTTTTCCCGCTTTATAAGAAAGGGGAGAGCATACAAATCCTCTTTCTTAAGATATTTTCCGAGGACATACCAGAGCGTGTCGGCGCTAAGCGTTGCTCCTATTGCGATTGTGAGAATAAGATAAAAGCTTTCCGTGCTTACTGCCGCAATGAAGAGTGATGGTATAGCTATGATGTCGCCGGCAAAAAAGATACCGGTGAATAAGAGGAACAATGGGAGGAATAAATCCATTTCCCTTATTGTATCAGATGTGCCTGTCTGTTTCCCTGCGGTGTGGTATGATAGATACGTTTTTATGCAAGATCTTCTGCAGAAGCATTTTGGTTTTTCCAGTTTTCTTCCGCTTCAGGAAGAGATTATCGAAAATATCTTTCGTGGCAAGGACACGCTTGCACTTTTGCCTACGGGCGGGGGTAAATCGCTTTGCTATCAGTTACCGGCGCTTGCGTTTTCCGGCCTTACGATAGTTATCTCTCCTCTTATCTCGCTCATGAAAGATCAGGTTGCCGGCTTAAATGAAAACGGTATCCCTGCGGTTTTCCTGAACAGCAGTTTGGGTGTTAAGGATACGCGTGTGGCCAAGGAAAAACTTTCCAGTCGGGAGGCGAAGATTCTTTATGTTGCTCCCGAGCGCTTCGTCAAGGAAGGTTTTTTGGAGTACCTTTCGCAACTTTCGGTTTCTTTGATTGCCGTTGACGAAGCGCATTGTATTTCCGAGTGGGGACATGATTTCCGTCCCGAGTACCGACGCCTGTCGATTGTGCGCGAGTGGTTTCCGAGAGTTCCCGTGATTGCGCTTACCGCAACGGCAACCCAGAAGGTTCGGGAAGATATCGTGCGCCAGCTGCAATTTCGGGACCCTGGTGTTTTCTGCGGCAGTTTTGACAGGAAGAACTTAAACTATCTGGTTCGTCCCAAAATGGAGACCTATGCCCAGATTTTAAACTATCTCGAGGACCACCCTGATTATTCGGGTATTATTTATTGCCATAGCCGAGCCGCCGTTGATCGCATGGCGGAGGAGCTTGTTGCTGACGGGGTTGTGGCACTCCCGTACCATGCCGGTTTAGGTTCAAAGGAGCGTACTGAAAATCAGGAAGCGTTTATGGGTGGCGATGCCCGGGTTATTGTCGCAACGATTGCCTTTGGTATGGGAATCGACAAACCGGATATTCGTTTTGTGATTCATCACGATCTTCCGCGCAACATTGAGGGATACTATCAGGAAACAGGGCGCGCGGGGCGCGACGGTTTGCCGGCAGATTGTATTCTTTTCTTCAGTTACGGCGATAAGATAAAACACGAATTTTTCATCGGCAAGATGGAAAACCTTGACCGTGCGCGGATTGCCCAGGCACAGCTTGATACGATAGTCACGTTTTGCACTGCGAATTACTGCCGGCGCAAGATGTTGCTGAAGTACTTTGGAGAGGTGTATCCACGCGATCGCTGTGATTCGTGCGATGTATGTTTGGAGTGGCGGAGTAACAGGCCGAGTTGAGAGATTGGAGATTCTTCGTGTCTTGTTCGTGTCCTCAAAATTGGTCCGACCGGACCAATTTTGAGGACGTCCGGCGTGGACCGGTTTATTCTAAGATATTGTTATTAGTGGTGCCTTTTATTCCTCTAGGACGGGGGCGTCGAAGGAGTTCTTTTTAACCCATTCCACTGACTGCTTTGCTTTCTGCTTACTTGCGTATCCCTCGCTCCAGCAGACAATTTCATTGTTCGCGGCCTTGAGGCGCCAGTGGTAGAGCGCGTCTTCGCCCATATATATCTCGAATCGTTCCATATGGTTATTCTAACATGTTTACATAAGCGTATCCTTGACGAATCGTTTTTTCGGTATATAATTCGTGAAATCTATCGTTCTTTCCCAATTGAAAAGGAGGCAGGTTATGTGGCTTATGATTGGACTGCTCATCGTAGGGCTCGTGCTGATTTTCGTAGGTGACAGATATCTCGGTGATACGTTACCGGTGGTTTTCAAGGCCGGTGGCGTTATCATGGAGATTCTGTTCGCTATCCTTGCCATCGTGGCCCTTATTTCGTATCCTGCGAGTTTGGATACCGTTGCAGACACGGAAAGTTTCTTTGCTCGCAACCATCGGATTTTCGCGACGGCCGTTGCGGAATATCCGGGCGCGGTGACGGTGCGGAACAGCAACGGCGCAACCGAGACGGTTCGGTTGAGCTGGGAATACGTGGAGCAAGTTCTCGCATACAATGAAAACTTGCTCTGGTACCGGAAGTATCAGGATCACTGGTTCCTCGGTATTTTCATCACTTCCGTGGCGGACAATCTCGAATTCATTGAACTCGCCTTGCCACGTGAATCGGTGACTGTTCCGCCACAGCCGCGAGGAGATTCCCATGAGGGTGGTTGAGGGGCCCAATGAGACAAGGCGTATCGCACTTGCCTTCAAGGGCGCGCTGAATGGCGCAGGGCTCACGAGTGATGAGCTGAAGCGCATTGTGGACGACCCCGAGCTTGCTGCTGCGGTGGCGAGTGTTGTTCGGGATGCAGTGCGCGACATTCCCCTCGGACGCGAGCGTTTTGCACCGGCGCGGCTCTAATCAAGAACTCCTCTGACGATAACGTCAGAGGAGTTTTATTTTTCCCACCTTATTCTTCTTTATGTTCAGTTTTTTCCAACTCAAGGCAGACCGAGTTGATACAGTAGCGTTTCCCACCTTTTTCTTTTGGACCGTCGTCGAAGACGTGGCCGAGATGCGCTCCGCATTTTTTACAGACCACTTCCGTGCGGACAGTGCCTTCGCTCGTATCTCCGCGGAGTTTGATGTGTTTCAGATTTTTCGGTTCGGTGAAACTTGGCCAGCCGGTTCCTGAGTCAAATTTCGTGTCCGATGAGAAAAGTTCCGTGCTGCAGATAGCGCATTTATAAACGCCTTTTTTATGTTCGTTCCAATACTTCCCAGAGAAAGGAGTTTCCGTTCCTTTTTCCCGCGCTACGCGTTTTAACTCCGGCAAAAGTTCTTTGTCTTCTGTCATATTTACTGTTGGGACTGTTTGAGAAGTTTACTGAAGCGCTCTTTGAGTTTTTCCAGTTTTGGATTGATTACTACTTCGCAATACGGCTTCTTGCTGTTTTTGAGATAATATTCTTTATGATATTCCTCGGCGGGGTAGAACGCCTTCAGTGGTTTGATTTCGGTTATGACCGGTTTTTCCGGAGTGTCAATGTTCTTAATGAACTTTTCCACTCTTTTACATTGAGCTTCCGTGGTGTAGAAGATTGCTGAGCGATATTGCGTACCTACGTCGCTGCCCTGACGGTTTAATGTTGTTGGATCATGTGTTGCAAAAAAGACGGTCAGAACGTCGTTCAATGTAATTGCGGCCGGGTTAAATTCTATCTTTATCACCTCGACGTGTCCCGTCTTTCCCGCGCAGACCTCTTCGTAAGTCGGGTTTTCGGTCGCGCCTCCGGCGTATCCCGGCATTACCGAGGAGACATCTTTGAGGGAGCTGAAGACCGCCTCGGTGCACCAAAAACATCCTCCGCCAAGGACAATCGTTTCTTCGTTTTGTTCCATGTTATTCGCTTATTGTTGGAGAGCCCTTACCCAGAATGAGCGAGCGGTAGATATCGAGGATAGCGAAGAAGAGGCCGATGGCGATCGGGCCGATGAGGAATCCGATAGGGCCGAACACCGCGATGCCACCGAGGACGGAGAAGAGGATTGCGAGAGGGTGGATTTTTGTGCCGCGTCCGTAGAAGAAAGGAGCAAGGAAGTTGTCGACGAGCCCTACAATCACGAGTCCCCAGAGGGCGATCCCGATAGTTTGGCCGATACTGCCCGCGATTGCGAGATAGAGTATTGCCGGAATAAAGACAAGCGCCGTACCGATACCCGGCAGAAGAGCGGCGAAGGCCGCTACGGTTCCCCAGAGTGTCGGGTTTGGTATGCCGAAAAGGGTAAATCCGATTCCAGCAAGAAATCCCTGGATTATAGCAATAACAAGCACGCCCCGTACCACGGCATTCATCATCACTCCGACTCTTTTCCGAATCGCTTCGTTATCCTGTTTTTCGAGCGGGCTTAAGCCAAGGATGAAGTTGATGAAGCGTTCTCCGTCCTTGAGGAGATAAAAGAGAGCGATGGCAAAGAGGACGAAACTCAAGATGGTGTTTGCGGTGCCAAAGACGAGAGATTGGATATTGCTGGTAAGCCAGTTCAGCGCTTTCGAGAAGAACGACTGTAGGTTTATGGAAAAATCGGGAAGATAGGCGCGAATCG
>CAZHOF010000006.1:0-14585 GCA_964534105.1 uncultured Candidatus Saccharibacteria bacterium | reverse complement strand
TTCGAGAAGAACGACTGTAGGTTTATGGAAAAATCGGGAAGATAGGCGCGAATCGGTTCTTCAATCGCAGTTACGACGCTTGTCAGGAAGTCCTCGCTGTTTCCCTGAAGATGACTATAAAGACCCTGGGCTTCGTGGAAGATGTTGAGCCCCAGAAAGGTGAGTGGCGTAAGAATGCAGACGAAAACAAGAATAAGAACAAAGAGCGCCGCGATACTTTCCTTATGGCGAACCCATTGGAGTATCCTTGCGTATATGGGGTGGAGAACTACCGCCCCTATCGCCGCGAGCAGGATCTCGGAGAGAAAGGGCAGGAAGACGGCGAGTGCCAGCAGAAAAGCGGCACCGAGAAGGATGAAGAAAAAACCGCGCTGGAATTTCTGTTCTTCCATTGCTTTCATTGTAGCACAAGCTTATTGCTCTGTTTTAGCTCGTTATGATCCGTATGGCTTTTCCCTTGATAAGCGCCTCCGAAACTTTTTTATGGGCGTTTGCAAGAATTCTTTGGAAGGTGCTCTGCGAAGTTTTCATCTTCTTCGCCGCTTCTATCTGCTCCATTCCTTCAACATTCTTGAGCCAGAGCGCCTCCATTTCTTCAATGGAAAGTTCCACCACTTCCAGTGTGCGGAGCGGTACCCCTCGCGGTTTAAAATAGGTTACGTTGGGTGAAAATATGATTTTCCTCGGTAGTCGCGGTCTTGACATATGCTTTCTTTATTATAAACAAAAAAATAGGAAACAAGGAGTCCCTGAAGGGACTCCTTGTTTTTCCCAGGCCTACTTTGCAAGACGGCTAATGCGGTCTTTTACGGCCTTGAGTTCGTTTTCGAGCTCTTGCGCTTCCTCTTTCAGGAGTTCGGCCTCTTCCTCACGGGTGAGCGTGGGAGTGTACGGCATTCCGGAGAATCGTCCGAGTCCTCGCCCCATACCGGAGCCGTATCCGCAGGGACCCATACCTCTTCCGGTGCGTGGCCCCATACCCAGCGGCCCAGTTCTGTCAAAACGTGGCATAGTTTTTGTTGGTATTATGAGAGCGGCGCGACCTTTTTCGTGAGGTGCTGTGCTAAAGCAGAGCACCTCTTTCACCACCCTTTGTATTATAAGTATATACCCATAACTAAAGAGATGTCAAGAGCAAGTTACCTCCCGTCTTAATATTGACAATAATATCGAAAAAACGTATCATTAAATTAGTTTCTTTTCATTTTCACTATGCGACATGTTCCGGATGGAACGAGTCGTAAAGAGAAGGAGAACGGGTCATGGCTAATGACAAGTTCACAATGAGCGTCGGACTTGCGCACCAGCTTGAGCATGCATTCAACCGCAATAGCTGGAGCGCGGCAGAGGTGAATCGTTTGTCGGAGGGGAGTTTCCTCGCTCTCGTCCGCGAGGTGCTTCTTGGTAACATCGACATCCAGTTGATAATTGATTGTGATGCCGATCCTTTCGTGCCTGATGGCTGGAAAGTTGAGGAGCACCAGAAAGGCGGTTCCTTTAAGTGGGATCCTGCGCAGACCTTGCTTCACTTCTTTCGATCTAGGCGTGGAGGTAAAGTTATCACGGGAAACGAGATTCGTGAGGAGTTGGCTGGTAAGCCGGTTCTGAATGCAAATGTCCTCGATTTCCTTCTCAAGTACCCCGACCTTATCCCCGATGAGTGGAAAGCATGGGGTCCTGGCTGCCTTAGTATCTTCTTTTGGGGAACCATTTATAGCGGCTCGCGTGGTTACCCCATCGTTCGTTGCCTGTATTTCGATAACGCGTGGCGTGATGGTTTCAAGAGGATCAGCGAAGAGGAGTGGATCGGCCTCAACCCGTGGAAAGGATTGAGCGATCCAGTAGCTCTGCGCATTCTCCCTTCTGCCGAAGTTCAGGCGGTCTGAAGATCGCTTTGGGCAAAGCCCCCGTTTGTAGAAATGGGGGCTTTCTTCTACTTTCCCTCTTTTATCTTGTTTAAAATCTTTTTCACATTCTCCATGCTCTCATCATCGAGAATGGATATGGGGAGGATATTTTTATTTATCTTTTTGAGCGTGCCGATTTTTTTCTTTATCTTTTCGGGCGTCACATTATCGCTTTTGCTTAAGAAAAGATATTCCGGTTTCTTGTCGAGCACCACGCTGTGTTTCTTGAGTTCTTTTTTGATGGTTCGGTAATCGCGCACCGGATGTTCCGATTCCGCGTCAATCAGGTGGAAGAGGATTTTGGTGCGTTCAATGTGGCGCAGGAACTTGATACCCAATCCCTTGCCGCCAGAAGCTCCTTCGATCAATCCCGGAATATCCGCGATGATGAGTTCGTAGTATGTGCCCAGATTCGGCTCAAGTGTGGTGAAGGGGTAATTCGCCACTTTGCTCTTCGCGTTCGTGAGTTCGTTTAATAAACTTGATTTTCCGGCATTCGGCAGGCCGATGAGGCCTACGTCTGCGATGAGTTTCAGCTCGAGTTGAATGGTGAACTGCTCACCCGGATCACCCCCCTGAAACTGTTTCGGCGTGGTGTTAGTGGGGGATCGGAACTGGAAGTTTCCTTTGCCGCCACGGCCTCCTTTTGCAACAAGTGCTTGCTCGCCGATTTTCGTAATTTCGCTTTCTTCCTTTGTTTCAATTTTACGGATAACCGTTCCTACGGGAACTTGGAGAATAAGGTCCTTCCCATCAGAACCGTCCTTGAATTGGTTTCTCCCATCCTGCCCGTTATCCGCAGCTACTTCTTTTTTGTATCGAAATTGGAGGAGCGCGCCCAGATTGGAGACGCCTTCAAGATACACGTTGCCGCCCTTACCGCCGTTTCCGCCGGCAGGGCCCAAACTCATCAGGTTTTTGTTGAATGCCACCGCACCCTTACCGCCGTTTCCGGCTTGCACGGAGATGGTAATGTCATCAATTAGCATATGCTTTTAGTAAAGCATTGAATCAGTGGAAATGCTATGGAGATGATTATTTTCTGAAATCCGGGTATCGGAACGGCATCGGGTTTTTGAGGTCGGTCCAGTGTTTGAACTGTTGAAGCCATTGTTTTGCGTTCAGGTAATGTGAATGACGCACTGCGAAGCGTTGGAGTTCCTAAACCCGTTGCTTACTATCTTATCAATGTACTCAGCAACAAGATTGCTGAGTGATTAAAAATCTACGCTTCAAAATCTCAGCGTGATTTTCTAATCAGCTGGGAGGGAAGGAATCGAACCTTCATTGACGGCTTCAAAGGCCGCTGTCCTACCGTTAGACGACCTCCCAATGGCGAGCTTCTGCATTTCTTTATACTGCAAGCAAGGGCGTTTGGCAATTTCCGTTTGTAGAGAAAAGCCGGTTTCCGACCTTCCGGGCAAGACATTGACAAATCCAGTTTTATATGTATAATGTTAACCAGAACGTTGAATTGTACCGACTGGCTTCGGAACCTTGCCGGGTGAGCATGGGGAAGGGCAAGTCGAAGAAGAAAGGAGAAAGGCTATGGCTGCGCAAACTGAAGCTATGGCTGCGACGGAGTCTCGGGGAACAAGCAGATTGGGCGACTGGCCGGGTTGGCCCATGCCTGGAAGCCCGAGATTCTGCGAGAACGGACACCTGGTTTACGCCGGGGGCTTGGGCGCTTTCCCGGACGATGTGTGCAAGAAGTGCGGATCAAGACGGTTCGTTGTCTTCTACGGAGGAAGGCGTTCCGATCACAACACGGAGGTTCCCGTGCCGAGAAAGCCTAAGAAGGTCATCAGAAGATGGCTTTCTGTAGAGGCGTATGGTCGGAACGGGAACCGCTTGTGCGGCGTTCGTCGGAGGGTGAAGATTCCGGTGTTCGACATCGGCGCCTTTCCTCCTCCGGGGGGAGTTGCTCTCACAAAGTGCGGAAGAGGAGTTGAGGAGTACTACGTCGATCTTTCCGCTCCTGCCGCGTAGCGGGAACGCGAAGAGGGTCAGAATTATTCTGACCCTCTTTTTTAAGCGTTTTTTCGGCGTGTTTTTGCTATAATACAAGCGAATACAGGGTTTGGTAATTTATGATTGAGTCCATCGTTAGTACTTTGAACAGCCCCAATCTTCTCCTTGTCCCCGAGGTGATCCGATGGGTGGTTTGGGCGCTTGCAACCCTCTTCTACGTTTTGCAGCCGAAGTTCCGGATGCGCGTGCGTTTTTTAAACGGTCTCTGCTATCGCTATCTTGCGCTCGCCGGACTTTTCCTTTTCGCGTTCTTTGCCGCACTTGAAACCTGGATTCAGTATTATGTGTGGCGTTTCGATCCGTTCAGTGAGAAATTTCTGCCGCCGCACCAGCCCTGGATCCGTTTTCTTTTCTACTCTTTCCAGCGTTTCTGGCTCGGTGTGATTTTGAGCATTGTCATCGCCTTCGCTTTCTATCTTTTCCTCAAGGTGCTCCAGAAGTACCGCGGCCGCTTTTTCGAGGAAGGGGAGACGGAATTAGGACTTGCGCTTTCTTTTATCGTCGGCTGGCCGCATTTCGTGGTTTTTCTTCCGCTCACATTCGTTTTTGTGGTTTTGCTTTCGTTCGCGCGCCGCGTCTTTTTGAAACGGGCCTATACCACACTCGGTTTTCCGATGATTTTCGCTGCGGCCGTGATGCTTTTTTGGAGCGAGGAGATTTTTGCGTTCTTTAAACTCTCTACGCTTCAGGTCTGTCTTTCTTGTTTAGGGATTCAATAATCGCCACTTCAAGCGGGATGATGGGGAAGTGGCTGTAGCGCATCTGGCTATAGGCCTGGATGAGGTTTTTAAGGAGCGCGATGTGTTCGTCCTTGAAAAGCTTTGCTTGCCCAATAAGTTTACTTACGTTGTCTTCAGTGAGTTCTTTTTCAAAGAGCTCTTTCATTTTTGGATTGTATTTTAAAACGGCCGTGCGGCGGAGATATTGAATCAGGTCCTTCGTGAATTGCGCTACATTGTACCCGCCGTCGTAAATTTCGCTCAGCGTCTTTATCGATTCCTCGAGCTTGTTTTCCAAAAGCAGTTGGGCGAATTCAGCAACCTTGCGGAAACTTACCTTGCCCACGAGTGATTCTACGGTTTCAAGCGTGATCTTGTCCTCGCCCAGGGCGATCAGCTGGTCGAGGAGCGATTCGGAGTCGCGGAAGCTGCCCTCGCCGGATGCGGCAATCAGATCAATTGTTTCCTTGCCCACTTTTATCTTTTCGGCCGCGGCAATTTTCTCGAGTTTTTCGGCAATTTTCCGGAGCGGCACGTGCTTGAAATAGAATTGCTGGGTGCGCGAGATAATGGTTGCCGGGATTTTCTCCGCTTCCGTCGTTGCAAGAATGAGAATAGCGTAAGCAGGCGGTTCTTCAAGTGTTTTGAGGAGCGCGTTTGCGGCGTCCTTGGTAAGCTGATGCGCCTCGTCAATAATGAATATTTTGGATCGGGAGGAGGAAGGCGCACGTCTGACACTTTCCTTGAGGTTCCTGATCTCGTCAATACCGCGGTTCGAAGCGGCATCTATTTCGATAACGTCGAAACTGTTTCCCGAATCAATTCCGGCACATGTTTCACAAGCATTGCAGGGTTCTCCCTTTGCTCTGAATTTTTCGTCTTTCGCGCGTCTTTCACAGTTTGCGATTTTTGCGATAAGGCGTGCGGTAGTTGTTTTTCCCGTACCGCGGGGGCCGGCGAAAAGATAGGCATGCGCGAGTTTGTCCTGCTTCGCTGCTTCGCGGAGAATCGTAACTACAAGCTCCTGACCGATCAGCTCAGCAAAGGTTGCGGGGCGATATTTACGATAGATAGCAAGTGCCATGTTTTTGGGCTTTATACTCCCTTCTATGGTATTATACGGGAAAGACAAGAGCAATTATATGGCACTTACACTCAAAAGTTCGGCGTTCAAGCATGGGGAGGTGATTCCTTCGAAATACACCTGTGACGGTGAGAATATAAGCCCTTTACTTGAGGTTCACGGCGTTCCTGAGGGGACGAAAAGTTTTACGCTCGTGGTGGACGACCCTGATGCTACGGGCGGCACCACGTGGGATCATTGGGTCATGTGGAATATTCATCCCAAGGTACAGTATATTTCTGAAGGCAGCATTCCCGAGGGAGCGGTGCTTGGGAAGACGGGTTTCGGCAAGGCGGAGTACGGCGGTCCCTGTCCGCCTCGCGGTTCCGATCCGCACCGGTACTTTTTCAAGATCTATGCACTTGATACGGTTTTGGATTTGCCCGAAGATACTGCGACGAAAGAGGAGCTTGAGCAGGCGATGCAGGGACATGTTCTTGAAGAGACAACGCTTGTCGGTCTTTACGCTAGGCACTAGCTCTCCATCCCCATTACTTGTCTTTTGTACCTTCTCTAATTCGCGCGAATGGTGGAATAGTTGATTGATGAGGTAAAGTTTGTCGCGATTCGCTTCTTCGAAAATGTTTAAAAAGCCGCAGAATGATAAGAAGTATTTTTGGACGCAGCACGTGACCGAGAAGATGCTGTTTTACGGCATCTCGGAGGGAAGAATCAAGCGGATCATCCGATATCCGACGCGCACTGAGGAGGGGATTGCGCCGGACACGGTTGCCGTGATGCAGCTGGCAGGTACGAAACGGTATGCCGAGATTTGGGTGATGTACAAGGTGGCAAAACCGAAGACTGCCGGAAAGAAGATGTTTTCGCAGCTTCCCGATGAACTTGTGAAGATGCAGGATTTGTTTGGTGCGAAGCAGTTCAAGATTATTACTGCGTGGCGTTATCCCGGGAAGAGTCCGGAGCGCGATCCGATTCCCGACGAGGTAATGAGCGAGATCAAAGGGATGTTATAATAGATAAGAGTTAGATTTACCAATTCTATAGAATTGGTAAATTGAGGGGTTGGAGAAAACAGGGAGTTGGCATGTGCGTAACAAGCATTGTTCAATGATAACGAGATACCTATGACAAAACGTCTTAATGTCTGGTCCACTGTTTTTAAGGGATTGGGAAACAGTAATCGCCTTCGGATTTTGGAAATACTCTCAAAGAGGAAAGAGATTTCCGTAACCGAGCTTACAGAACTACTCCGCATCAGCTTCAAAAATACTTCCCGAAATCTCGGCATCTTATGCAATCTTGGTCTGATTGAATCAATAGGTAAGAAAGGGAAAGTATATTATTCAATGAGTGCTGATTTAGACGCCGACATAAAAGCGTTGCTTGCTTTGACATTCAAGAAATAATACCCATTTACCAATTCTATAGAATTGGTAAATGAAGAGTGAGTGAGAGAAAATAAAAAAATGGATAAAGCAACGGATGGTGCGAATCGAGTTTTGACACCGATATTCTTTGAGAAACCCGCAGTGCGCGCGGCGCGGGATTTGCTGGGGAAATATCTGGTGCGGCGATGGCGCGGGAAGGAGATTTCTTCGATGATTACCGAGGTGGAGGCGTATGACGGACCACATGACAAGGCAAGTCATGCCTCGCGCGGGATTACACCGCGCACAAAGACGATGTTCGGCGAGCCGGGTTTCTGGTATGTGTATTTTACCTACGGGATACATTGGATGTTGAACATTGTAACCGGAGCAGAGGGTTATCCGGCGGCGGTTCTGATTCGTGGCACAGAAGCGGTGAGCGGCCCGGGACGACTTACGAAGTATTTTCACGTTACCGGCACGCTAAACAAAAAACCCGCCACTAAGGTTTCGGGTTTATGGATTGAGGATCGGGGGAAACGTATTCCCTGTTCGCGCATACAAAAAAGTGCCCGCATCGGTGTTGACTATGCGGGGCCGGTTTGGGCAAAGAAGGAATACCGGTTTCTTGTGAAGAAATAGCAACGCGCCATCCGGATGGCGCGTTGGAAAATGAAAGCGCTCCGATTATATAGTCGGAGCGCAGGTGGCGTCTAGCCGTCTTGCATGGCTTCGTAGATACTCCTTTTCCAACGTTCGAAGTGGGTTGCGAGATCGTAGAGGACCACGAAGGGCCAGAGAGGGATCATTACCTCCAAGGTGATGCGTACTGCTCTTTGGGGGATAACTTCCTCTGCTGCAACCTGGTCGTGCGCTTTTCTGATTCTCCGAATGTACCACGGAGCGATGCAGCAGCCGATGAGCAGGTACGTTGCCACGGAGATGAGGGCGGTAGTCATGACACACCTCCTTTCCGCCGGTTGGCGGATTGAACCCTTCCCTTTCATGGGTATAATGAGCTGGCACAGGCGAGGAACTGTTTTATATTAAATCACACTCGACGCTATCAGTCAATATTATGAAATTATCACTTGGTATCGTGGGTTTGCCGAATGTCGGGAAATCAACCCTTTTTAAACTGCTTACCCGGCAGGAGGTGAATGTTGCGAATTATCCTTTTGCTACCATTGATCCGAACATTGGCGTTGTTCCCGTTCACGACGACCGTCTCGCGGTTCTTTCATCAATGAATAAGTCCGCGAAGACCGTTCCGGCCGTCGTTGAGTTTTACGATATTGCCGGACTTGTGAGGGGAGCGAACCAGGGAGAGGGACTGGGTAATCAATTTCTTTCGCATATCCGCGAGGTGAACGCAATTGTTCATGTGGTTCGCTGTTTCAGCCGCGGGGACATTATTCACGTCGAAGGCGGCGTTGATCCCATGCGGGATATTGATATCATCGAGATGGAACTTATCTTCAAGGATCTTGATACGATAAGTCGTCGGTTAGGGAAAGCTGAGACGGATGCGCGGAGTGGTAAGAAGGAGTTCGTGAAAACAAGGGATCAGTTACTCGCGCTCCAAAACGTTTTGAACGAAGGAAAACTGCTTTTCGGTTCCCTTGAACTTGAAGCAGCAGACGATATTCTCCTTCATGAGCTTGGGCTTCTTACCGCGAAACCGCAGCTTTTCTTGTTAAATGGCGGGGAGAGCGAAATACCTGATGCCGTGAGGCAGAAGGCGGACGATCTCAAGGCGCATATTATGATGATGGATCTTTCTTCCACTCCGGATATCGGGGAGCTCACCCGCCGCGCGTACGCTCTTTTGAATCTCATTAGTTTTTTTACGACGGGGGAGGACGAAACGCGGGCATGGACGGTGGAGCAGGGGACGAAAGCACCTCAGGCGGCTGGCGTTATTCATACTGACTTTGAACGGACTTTTATCCGCGCAGAAGTTGTTTCTTTTGACAAACTTGTTGCGGCGGGATCGTGGAATCAGGGGAAACAGAAAGGTTTTTTACGCGTTGAGGGGAAGGAATACGTCGTAGAGGACGGGGACGTGATGGTTATCCGGCACGGGGCTTAACACGCTTCTCTTTTGTTTTTTTGCGTAAGGGTAAAGAGTGCGATTGTGGCCATTAAAAGCCCGAAATCCCTAAAGGTTACCGTATCTACGCCAGAGACGAGAAGGATTATTGCAAGATCGCATGCCACAATAAGTGACGTGATATGCGGATAGAGCCGTGCCATCAACATGACGCCCAGAAAGAGTTCGATAATGGCGTGAGTTGCGAGGAGATATTCCCGCGGCATTATGAACGTGCTCCATTGGGGAACGTATCCGATCCAATTTACCGGGTTTGCGAGCGCGTCCACGCCGGCATAGATAAATGTAAGACCGAGGCCGAACGCGATCAGGAAGGGCGCGTTTAATTGCAGTTTTTTTATCTTGAGCATAGCATTAGTATACCATGCACGCGGAACAGCTCTCCGACTACACACTACACCTTGAAGTGTTTCAGGGCCCCTTGCATAAACTCCTTGAGCTCATCGAGAAGGAGACCTTGGAGATAACGAAAATTTCACTCGCAAAGGTTACGGGTGATTTTCTCGAGTACGTCGAGCAATTGAGCACGCGGATTGAGAGCCATGCCGAAGGAAAGGACACCTCTGTTTCCTCGCATATCCTTGCAGATTTTCTCATTGTCGCTTCACAACTTCTTCTCATCAAATCAAAGGCGCTCTTACCTTCTCTTGAGGTTACGGAGGAGGAAGAGGAGGATATACGTTCGCTGGAGTTGCGACTCAAACTTTATCGAGAACTAAAGGGATCCCAGTCGTGCCTCCGGGATATCTGGCACGATGTTCCCCTTATGGCGGGTCGGGAATTTTTTGCCGGAGCTGGGCCGCTTTTTTATCCT
The DNA here is from genome assembly GCA_964534105.1 of uncultured Candidatus Saccharibacteria bacterium. Lineage (GTDB taxonomy): Bacteria > Patescibacteriota > Minisyncoccia > UBA6257 > GWB1-50-10 > CAZHOF01. The sequence continues at coordinate 4,550 of CAZHOF010000006.1, read as the reverse complement.
CCCCGCGACATTACTCCACAACATCTTGCGTCTTCACTCGCGCGCATTGCCGGCGAGATTGAGCGCCTTTTCCATCCTCAAGCAACCGTGAAACGCGAAATCGTCAATTTGTGTAAGAAGATCGAGGAGGTAGTGGAGCGCTTGAGCTCAACGCCTGTTTCGTTCAAGGCGTTCCACGGGGGAAAGAGCAAGGGAGAGCTCGTGGTCCTTTTCCTTGCGATATTACACCTCGTGAAGAAACAGTCCGTGCAGGCGGATCAGGAGGGTCATTTTTCTGATTTTATGATTGCTAGACGAAGCTAAGTTGAGTACAATGAATAAAGATTGACGCTCATTTATGGATGGATTACAGGCCAAGTTGGAGGCGCTTTTATTTTATTTCGGGGAACCGATTTCCATTGCCCGTGCGGCGGGCGTTTTAGGCGTCCCGGAGGAAGAGTGCCGCCTCGCCGTTCGCGCGTTTCGTGACGTCCTTGCCGGTGATGCGAATCGTGGTCTCATGCTTTTGGAAAACGGCGACTCACTGCAGTTAGTGACCAAGCCGGAGACGCGCGTTGTCGGCGAGAAAATCATTCAGGAGGAATTCCGTGAAGAGCTCACTCCCGCGGCCCTCGAAACACTTTCTCTTGTTGCTTATCTCGGTCCCGTTCCCCGCTCGACGATTGATTTTATCCGCGGCGTTAATTCGAGTTTCACGGTAAGGAATTTAGTAATGCGCGGGCTTATTGAGCGGGATGAGCGAAACGACAAAGGGGGAGCATACCGTTATCGCGCGAGTAATGCGTTTCTTGAGCATGTAGGATTGCCTTCCGTTGAGGTGTTGCCCGATCGGGAAAAATATCAGGAGATTTTTAGCCGGTTTACCCAGGGAGAATCAGCGGAACCAATCCCGCCTCATATATCATGAGTCTCGTTAAAGACGTTTGCCTTATTATTTTCAAAAGTCATTTCATGGAGTATCGTTTTTATAGTCGATTAGTTTTTCAACAGCAGATATACGGTCGTCAGAAGACGACCTGTCTTTAACGAGATGAATATTCGCACACAAGCCCTGCTTTTTACCGGAGTTGTACTTGCCACGCTTGTGTTAACCCAGGTAGAGATAACGCCTTATGCTCTCCCAGCGCATGAGCGTGTTGAGGCCTCCTTGTCCGCTACTTCTTCGCAACAAGAAATCTCCGGAAACCTTTCTTTTCAGAGCGCGGCCCTTCTTAATCCCGTGCTCCGGTTAGCTCATATTCCTTCCAGGAAATGGGAGGTGCTTGACCCTCACGTGAACGCCAAGGGAGTTCTTATCCAGCTTCTTGACGAGAACACCCCGCTTTTAAGGCACGATACCCACAAGGTTTGGCCCACGGCTTCACTCGCAAAGCTCGTGACCTCCGTCGTTGTTCTTGAAGAGATTGGCTTAAACAAAAAGATCCCCATCAGCAAGGCGGCTGTGGCTACGGAAGCCGAGGCCGGCAACCTTGTAAGCGGGGAGATTTACACCTCGCGAGACCTTCTTAAGATAATGCTGCTTACGTCTTCCAATGATGCGGCAACGGCGTTTGAGGAATATCTTGGCGGACGGAGCACCTTCGTGCGCAAAATGAACGACAAGGCGGTTCAGTTGGGAATGACAAAGACCATTTTTCACGATGCATCAGGATTGTCTGATTTAAACGAAACCACGGCGAGCGATATGTATCGGCTCGTTGTCTATATCCTTGAGAGCTATCCCGATGTTATCGGCTGGACACGACTCTCGAGTTTCCTTGTGCAGCCGATCAATGATACGACAAGTAAGGTGCTTTATAACATCAATCCTTTGGTTGCGGATCCTAATTTTCTCGGGGGGAAGACCGGAACCTCTCCCGCCTCCAAGGAAAATTTCGTTGTATTGTTTTCTTTCCATGATTATCGTGTATTGGCTATCATGCTTGGCAGTTCGAATCGCGTTTCCGAACTTGATCAACTGCTTTCCTGGGTCGAAGAAGCGTATATTTTTTAGCGAGTATGGCTCTTTTCGAAGCGATTCGGATTCTTATTCTTTTTGCACTTTCTTTCGTAGTTGCACTTATCATGACGCCGTTCGTAGTGCATTTTCTGAAGAAGCACGGTTTGAAAAAGCGTAACATTCGGGGTGAGCAGAGCGCTCCTATTTTTTATCAATTTCATAAGAAAAAATCGGATACGCCGACCATGGGCGGGGTTATTATCTGGGGGACAGTACTGCTCCTTGCCGCGTTATTCTGGATCTTCGAGAGCTTCTTCGATGGTTTCGGGGGATACTTTAATTTTGTAAATCGCGCGGAGACCTATCTTCCTCTGGCTGCACTTCTTCTTACCGCTATCGTCGGACTTGTTGATGACCTCTTCGGAATTTGGGGTAAAGGGCCCCATGGCGGGGGACTCAGTGTTTCCCAGAAACTTCTTCTCTATACCGCCATTTCCGTGGTTGGCGCCTGGTGGTTCTACTTCCGTCTTGGATGGGATACGCTTTTTATTCCATTCTTCGGCAATGTCGTTATCGGTCCCGGCTACATTTTCTTTTTTATTTTTATTCTCGTTGCCTCGGCGTTTTCCACGAATGAAACCGACGGCTTGGACGGTCTTGCCGGGGGCGCACTTCTTTTCGCTTTCAGCGCTTTTGGGGTTGTTGCATTCGTACTGGGAAGGTTTGATCTTGCGGCGATGAATGCAATTATTCTCGGAGCTCTTCTCGCTTTCCTTTGGTTTAATATTTATCCCGCACAATTCTTTATGGGTGACACCGGTTCGATGTCTTTGGGCATCACGTTGGGTATTATGGCGATGCTTACGAATACAGCATTCTTTCTGCCGTTTTTCGCCTCCATTCTTATCTTCGAATCACTTTCTGTTATCATTCAGGTTTCGAGTAAAAAGTTCCGCGGCAAAAAAGTTTTTCTGTCGGCTCCCGTACACCATCATTTCGAGGCCTTGGGATGGCCGGAGAGCCAGATTACGATGCGGTTTTGGATTATCTCTGCCGTCTTTACCGCCGTGGGGCTTGTCCTCTTTTTCCTCGCCCGTTTCTTGTAATTGATTAGAATGTTACTTAGGAGAACGTTATGAATCGCGGTTTTTGGGGAAAACTCAAAAAGCCAATCTTTGCGCTTGCACCGATGGCGAATGTAACTGATGCGGCGTTCCGCAGGATTATCGCCGAGCGCGGTAAGCCCGACGTAATGTGGACCGAGTTCGTTTCTGCGGACGGTTTATGTTCGAAAGGAAGGAAAAATCTTCTCATTGATCTTCGTTTTAGCGAGAGGGAACGTCCTATTGTTGCTCAATTTTTCGGTGCGGCGCCGGAACATTTTTATCGCGTGGCTCAACTTGCCCAGGAACTTGGCTTTGACGGGATTGATATCAATATGGGTTGTCCGGATCGGTCTGTCTTGAAGCAGGGAGCCGGAGCCGCACTTATTGATAACCCGAAACTTGCAAAAGAAATTATTCTTGCAGCTCAACGTGGGGCGGGAAAACTTCCTGTTTCCGTGAAGACGCGCATCGGTGGAACGGAAAACATTATTCGGGAATGGATGCTCCACCTTTTGGATGTGCAGCCGGCTGCCATCATTATCCATGCTCGGACACGTAAGGAACTCTCCCTTGTGCCAGCGCGCTGGGAAACCGTTGCCGATGCCGTTCGAGTGGTACACGAAGAATCTTCCCCGCGTTCCCGTCCGCTGGTTTTAGGAAATGGCGACGTGAAGAATCTGGCCGAAGCCCGCTTGCGTGCCCGCGAAACCGGAGCGGACGGTATTATGGTCGGCCGCGGTATTTTTGGGAATCCATGGTTTTTCAACAAGCGGCGCCGCTTACTCCCGAGCAGGGAAGAGAAACTCTTGGTTCTCATAGAGCATATTCGCATTTTTAATCGTCTTCTCGGCAAACATAAGAATTTCGATATTATGAGGAAACACTTTAAGGCGTACGTAGGTGGTTTCGATGGAGCGAAAGAACTGCGAATTTCATTAATGTGTGCCCAAGATGCGAGAGAGGCCATGCAAGTATTAAATCGGGCACTTAAGCAGACAAAAAGCCGGGGCGAGAGTGCGGCAACAAGATAAAAAAAGAGAGGGGAGCTTTCGCGGTTCGGCGGACACGCGAAGCTCCCCTCTGGCCGGCGCTCGGGCGGGGAAACGACCCGGCGCGGGGGGGGGGCAATGTGATATGTTCTGTACTGTTTTTACCCTAATGCATTTCTTTTTAGATGTCAAGGGTTTGCCAGAAGTTAATTGAGTAAAGCGGTTCTTATGTATATAGTATCTTTTTTGCATTGTTTCCACGATGACATCTTTGTTTCTTATATTCTATAATGGAATAGACCTAATCATTTTCCGCCCATGCCTTCCAAAGTTTCCTTCACCCCGTTAGAGGCAGAGGCACGCTGCCTGCCCCGTAGCGAACTGGTATGGGGCGAGCCCTCGCGGCCTCTAACGTGGTTCACCCCCGCCCGCCTGCGCCTGAGGCGTAGGCGATGGCGGGAAGGCTCACCCGCCCGCCACGCACGCCGAGCTGTGCGAGGCGATGCGGGCGGGTCG
>CAZHOF010000005.1:21884-27432 GCA_964534105.1 uncultured Candidatus Saccharibacteria bacterium | reverse complement strand
TTCAGGAAAGCGTTGACGAAGCCAATCAGTCCATCGAGACCATTCTCGGCCGAAAAACTAAAGAGATAGAAGAATAACCATGCTTGCGCTCATCATTATCGTTGGACTCTCCCTGCTCATTTTAATTCATGAGTTCGGCCATTTTATTGTTGCGAAGCTTTGCGGGATTTGCGTTGAAGAATTCGGATTCGGTTTCCCCCCGCGTCTTTTTTCGAAGCGTTTTGGCGAGACGCTTTATAGCATAAACCTCCTTCCCTTCGGTGGTTTTGTGCGAATGGAGGAGGAGTTTGGTTCCGAGGGTGAGGCGTCTTCTCCCCGGAGTTTTGCGCGGAAACCGCATTGGCAGCGGGCGCTTGTCATTGTTGCAGGCGTCGTGATGAACGTTTTTTTCGGCTGGGCCTTATTTGTCGGTATATTTCTTTCCGGAACTCCGCAACATCTCGCGGTCATTGATGTTGCGTCTCACTCTCCAGCGGAAATCGCCGGCATACGTGGCGGGGACATCATCATGGAAGCGTTTTTTGGGGATACAAAGCTCGAAGATCCTATCTCCCTTGATCCTTTTATCTCGCTTGTGGGAGAGGCAGGTGAAGACGAACTTGCGCTTTCTGTTTTACGGGAGGGTGATTTTTATCCTGTTACACTTCGAGGCAGATTCAATCCTCCCTCTGATCAGGGATCTTTGGGTGTAAGTCTCGCTGAAATTGGCAGGTCACCTCTCGGTTTCTTCGGGGCTTTGAAAGAGGCCACGTGGACTACGGCTCGGATGATCGGACTTATAACGCAGGGAATTATCGCTTTCTTTCACGAGCTTTTCTCCGGGTTTACCATTCTGGAGTCCGTTGTCGGTCCCGTCGGCGCGGTTTCTTTTGCGGCCCAAACCGGTACGCTGGGCGTAGCATACTTGTTGCAGTTCATCGCTTTCATCTCCTTTAATGTCGCTCTTTTTAACCTCCTGCCCTTTCCCGTTCTGGATGGCGGACGACTTCTTCTCCTTGTCTTTGAAAAAATAAAAGGGACCCCCCTTTCTCACAGGGTTCAGATGGCATTGAATGCCGTCGGTTTTGCTTTTCTCCTGGGACTTATTGTTCTAGTAACCATCCAAGACGTACAGCGTATCGTTTTTTTGCCCGGCCTTTGGGTCGTGTAGTACAATGGATTCGATGAATTCGCCACGCCGTTTCTCGCGTGTTTCAAGGAGAGAAAGAAAAGGTTATATTAATATTATATGCGTTATTCCACCTCGTTTCTGAGAACTCAGAAAGAATCTCCAAAGGATGAAGTTGCCGTCAATGCCCGGCTTCTTATCCGCGCGAGCTTTATCCATAAATTGATGGCCGGGGTTTACTCGCTTTTACCTCTCGGGATGCGCGTGCGCGAACGCGTTATCAGCATCATTCGGGAAGAGATGAATGCTCTCGGTTCCGCTGAGATGCTTATGCCAGCACTTCATCCTAAGTCAGCTTGGGAACTTACCGGTCGCTGGAAGGGACTTGAGCAGATTATGTACCAATTCAAGGATCAGAGCGGACACGAATTCGGCCTTGGACCGACGCATGAGGAAATTATTGCGCTTGTCGCCCGCCAGGTCATCGTTTCCTATCACGACCTGCCGCGCTCTATTTATCAGATTCAGACAAAATTTAGAAACGAGCAGCGCGCCAAGTCCGGTCTTTTGCGCGGCCGCGAATTCACTATGAAAGATTTGTACAGTTTTCATGCCGATGAAAGCTCTCTTAACCTTTTTTATGAAGAATCAAAAAAGGCGTATCGGAGTGTTTTTGAACGCTGCGGTCTCAAGACGGTTATCACCGAGGCCTCCGGTGGCGATTTTTCGAAGGAATATTCACACGAGTTTATGGTTGAAGCGGGAGCGGGCGAGGATGAGATTATGCTTTGCCGTCTCTGTGGTTGGGCCCAGAACACGGAGATCGCGGCGGCGAAAATAAAAGATTCTTGTCCTTCGTGTAGGGACGGGGTGATCGAGAAAGTACGCAGTATTGAGGTGGGGAATATCTTCAAACTTGGAACGCGTTTTTCCGAGCCCCTCGGATTTTTGTATCGAGATGTTTCGGGGGTGCAACACCCGGTGGTGATGGGCTCTTACGGGATTGGCATTGAGCGTCTTATTGGTACGGTTGTTGAGATGCATCACGACGATAGGGGTATTATTTGGCCCCGGGAAATCGCTCCTGCGCTCGCGCACATTGTTTTACTTGGAGAGGATGCCGTTCCTTTTGCTGAGAGTGTCTATGCTGCATTCACTAGGGCCGGACTTCCTGTCTTATTCGATGATCGACAGGGGGTTTCTGCGGGAGAGAAGCTTGCGGATGCCGATTTGATAGGGTTGCCTTGGCGGCTTGTAGTGAGTGACAAGACAGTTGTTCAGGATAAAGTCGAAGTTAGGGAAAGAAAAGGGGGAGAATCACGTCTGATGAAGATCAAGGAGTGCGTGCATCTAGCGGAACGAGAGTTCGGGCATTAATTTATTTCACCATGCTGTTCAAGAAAATTTTAGGCATTGATTTGGGGACTGATGCCACTCAGATTTACCTAAGGGGGTCGGGCGTCGTCGCGAACGAGCCCTCTATTGTCGCTTTTAACAATCGAACGAATCGCGTTGTTGCGCACGGTTTTGAGGCAAAAAGAATGCTTTCGAGGACACCGGCGCATATTACCGCCGAGCGTCCCATGAGTCACGGTGTTATTGCTGATTTTGATATGGTGCGGGAGATGTTGGGACGTTTCTTGGAACACAATAATCTCCCGTGGTCCTGGGTTACTGAAACCGTGGTGAGCATCCCCACCAATCTTACCGAAGTGGAGCGCAAGTCAGTAGAGGATCTCCTTGGTGAGGTTGGGGCAAGTCGCGTGCATCTTCTTGAACAACCGCTTGCCGCGGCTCTTGGCGGGCATTTGGATATTCATCAGCCGACGGCATATCTCATTGTTGACATCGGTGCCGGAGCGACGGATATGGCCATTATTTCCATGAGCGGTATCGTTGTTTCCCGCCGTTTGAAGATCGCAGGCCATTATTTCAATCAGGAGATTATCAAAGCGGTTCGCGAGGAACTTAAGCTTGATATTGGAGAGCCAACTGCGGAAGAGATTAAGGTTGGCATAGGTTCCGCCGTTCCTCTCGGTGAGCGCCTGGACATCTCGATTCGCGGCCGCGATATTGCAAGCGGTCTTCCTCGCGAAGTTTCCATCCGCGATACACAGGTTCGTTTCTGGCTTGCCCGTCCCCTTAAACTTATCGTGGAGACAATCAAAGATCTCATCGAATCCGCCCCGCCGGAACTCGTCGGTGACATTTATAAGAATGGGATGTATTTTTGCGGTGGCGGGAGCTTGTTCCGCGGTATTAACCAGCTTATTGAAAAGGAAATCGGCGTTCCGGTGCGTGTCATCGAGGATCCTCTTGCCTGCGTTGTGCGCGGGACGGGTGTGGTGTGCGAAGAAATCAGTGCTTATCAGCATTTATTGAATAATTTCTCTTCGCAGAAAAGATGAAATCAATAAAGATGTTTTCCGGTATTTTCGTGCTGGTACTAGTCATCGCCGGCATTATTGTTTCCCGCGGATTGCTTCTTAATGGTTTCCGTTCCGCGAAAACGTTGGTACATGCTTTCTTTGACCGGTCGTTTACGTATCAGGCCTTTCTTTCTCTCCAAACAGAGCATCGAGGGCTTCTCGCTCAGTTGCGTGCCCGAGGTGGGGGAATCGGGGAAGATTTTCCGGGGGATACTTTTTCTTATCTCCGTGCGGATGTTTTTTCCCGATATCCGTTCAATGACCGGCAACTTCTCACTCTTAATGTCGGCACCGATCAGGGCGTTTCCGAGGGGATGCCTGTTGTTGCGCGTGAGCACGTTCTTATAGGAAAGATTCGCAGTGTCCGAAGGACGCAAAGCGAGGTTGAAACGATTCAAAATCCTTCTTGGAGAAGTTCGGTTGCCCTCGGTCCGGATCGCGTGCAGGCGGTTTTTCGCGGCGGTATTCCTCCCCGCGTTGAGCTTATCCCCGCGGGTGTTGAGGTTCGTGAGAGCGATGAGGTATCCAGCATTTCTCCCGAGTTTCCGTTCGGTCTTTTTCTCGGTACTATTGCCTCTCTCGATATAGATCCAAAAACGTTATGGCAATCAGGAGAGGTTACGCTTTCTTACGGCGGTATTGATCAACTGAACAGTGTTTTCGTTATCGTCGATTTCCCTTGATGAACGTATGTTTCTTAGGAACTTAACCCTCTTTTTCGCCGGCTGTGCGTTTCTTTTGTTTGTTGTCTTTGTATACAGCGAGAGGGTGTTTGGCGTTGGTCCCATAAATCCCAACCTTCTTCTCATTCTTTTTCTTCTCGTGCTCTTTGGATACCAACTGCGCACCCTGTTTTTTATCTGGCTGCTTGTCTTACTGATTGTGGGGTTGCTTTGGTTTCCTTTTTGGTTTCCTTCATTTGTCGCGCTTGCCGTGGTTCTCGGAGCGTTCGGCATTTTTCGTTTTCTTTTTACCGGCACGGCATTTTTCGATTTTCTTCTCGCTCTCGTTTCAGGCACGCTTTTCTTGTACGGTCTTTCTTCTTTTGTTGCGGCGGCCTCGTGGAACACTTTCATGGTTTTTCAGGAAATCTTTTATAACATTTTTCTCGGTGCGGTTTTGTGGATTCTTATTCGGGAGCGAGGATCTTTTAGAGGGCTTTTGGGAAGACGCCGGGCCAGCTTTTTATGAAAGATAGAATTCGTTTCGAGGAGATTCTCATCGATCGGATTCATGAGGACGATCTTCTTGAGGTTCCCGTACGCGCTCGGGTTTTTCGCGCGTTGTTTTGGTGTTCTTCCATTCTTGTCGGTATCGTTGTCATTCAGATTTTCTCCCTCGGTGTTCTTCAGGGCGATTCTTATATGGCCCGGTCATTTGCCAACATGAGTGATGTGAAAACCGAACTGGCTCCCCGCGGACTCATTCTTGATCGTTTTGGAAATATCCTGGTACGCAACGAACCCATTTATCGAGCTTTTCTCATTCCGCGTTTTCTGCCCAAGGATCCGGAAGACCGCCGTGCTACCCTCGAAACACTCAGAATTGCATTAGAAGAAGAGGAGCGCGCTTTTTCCGATCGTATTGCCCATCAGGATTGGAATTCCTACGAGGAGCTTTTACTGTCCTCTGACGTGCCGCGTTCCCAACTTGCCAGACTTTCCGAACTTACCGGCACGTGGTTACGGCTTGAGCCCGCATTCCGTCGCGTTCCTTCAGATCCTCTCGCGCTTTCACACGTTGTTGGTTACACCGGCCTTCCTTTAGGGGAGGACCTTGGCAATGACTCGGATCTTTCTCCTCACGACGAGATTGGTAAGGCCGGTCTCGAGCTCTTCTATGATTCTTCTCTGCGCGGCGTGAGTGGAAAGCAAATTGCATTTCAGGATGCGCAGGGGAGTACTGAAGGCTTCGAGCGGGTTCGGGAGGCACGGGGAGGAGGTGACATCGCTACTTTTCTTGATGGCGAGCTGCAGCGTTATTTTTATGATCGTCTTGAGGCGACACTTCT
>CAZHOF010000005.1:19684-21784 GCA_964534105.1 uncultured Candidatus Saccharibacteria bacterium | reverse complement strand
GGTGATCAGGAAGGTCTTGGCATAGAACGGCTCAAGCGTTGGTGGCAGCAGTTCCGACTCGATCAGCTGACGGGGATTGATCTGCCGGAAGAGAAGTTCGGCGTCCTTCCCGATCCCCGGTGGAAGGAAGAGCGTGGCGAGGAGTGGCGTATCGGGGACACCTACAATGTGAGTATCGGCCAGGGCGATCTTCTTGTAACTCCCATTGAACTGGCAACCTATGTCAGCGCTCTTGCAAACGGCGGATCGTTTTACAAACCACGCGTTATGAAGTCAATTTACGGAGATGACGGGGCAGTGATTGAGGAAAGCGCTCCTTTCGTTCTTGCTGATCTGCGGGAGCAGATACGCGATGCCTTACCCTTTGTCCGTGAAGGGATGGAAGGTGTTGCAAGCGAGCCCTACGGGACTGCGTATTCCTTGCATACGCTTCCTTTTCCTGTTGCCGCAAAGACCGGGACGGCTCAGGTTTCTCGGAATACGAAGGTGAACGCCCTTTTTATCGGGTATGCCCCTGCGGATGATCCGCGTATTACTCTCGCCATTCTTATTGAGGACGCCAGGGAGGGGAGCGCCAATACTATTCCCGTAGCGTATGAGGTGTTGCTCTGGTTTTATGAAAACCGTATACTGGAGTAATCTTGGATAAGGGCTGACTCTTTTGAAGCTTTGCCCCGTCGACTTCCAGGAAGGTAATTATATTCACCGTTATGCAGGAAGGAGAAACCTACTTAAGTCGGGAACGACATGAAGAAATCGGGCACGAACTCGAGATGCTTAAGAGTGAGGGCCGTCAGCGCATTGCCGAGCGACTAAAGCAGTCGAAAGAACTCGGAGATCTTTCGGAAAACTCGGATTATCAAGAAGCCCGAGAGGAGCAATTGCGTCTTGAGCAGCGAATCCGTGAGCTTGAGGAATTATTGCGCAAGTCCGTGATTATAAAACGGGCGGGCGGCGGTGTTCTTAGTGTCCGTGTAGGTACACACGTGCGCGTGCGGAAGGAAGGAAAGGAAGATCTTGTGTACTCAATTGTCGGTTCTGATGAGGCGAAACCCGCCGACGGTTTGATTTCAAATGAGTCCCCGCTCGGGCAGGCCCTGATCGGGAAGAAGGTTGGGGATGATGTGGAAGTGACGACGCCCCGTGGTATTGTGCGATACACTATTTTAAGCATCGAATAGCACCTGTTATTGTCATGCTCGAGGATATTATCGCCGAACGAAAGAGAAAACTCGCGCAGTACGCTGCGGTTCATAACCCATATCCCATCAAGGTGCGTCGCAATAAAACTATTGCGTGGGTTACGTCGCATTTCGACGAAGCTTCGGAGCGTACCCTCCCTCTCGTTTTAGTCGGGCGCGTTCTTGGAACCCGTGATCAGGGGAGCATTCTTTTTGCCGACGTACGGGACGGAACGGGACAAATACAGTTCGTTTTTAATAAGGAACAGGCAAAAGATTTCGCACTGGTTCAAAAGACCCTCGACATCGGTGATTTTGTCGAAGGCCGCGGTTCCGCTTTTCTTACCGCAAGGGGAGAGAAAAGCCTCCAGATACACGAGTGGCGGATTATTACAAAAACCCTCCGCTCCCTTCCCGGTACCTGGCATGGTTTGGAGGATGCAGAGACCAGGCTACGGAAACGATACCTTGATTTTCTTCTTCGTCCGGAGACGGCCGAACTTTTTCGGAGGAAAAGCACGTTTTGGAACTCTGTGCGGAATTTTCTTTTAGGTAAGGATTTTTTTGAGCTTGAAATGCCCATTCTTGAATCAATTCCCGGAGGTGCCGAGGCGGAGCCATTCGTCACGCATCACAATGCCCTTGACCGTGATTTCTACCTCCGTATTTCATTGGAACTTCCTTTGAAAAAGATGCTTGTTGGCGGGTTTGAAAAAGTTTTTGAGATAGGCCGGATATTTCGCAACGAGGGGATCGATAGGGAGCACCTTCAGGATTACACCCAGATGGAGTGTTATTGGGCTTATGCCGATCATGTGAAAATGATGAAGCTTATGGAAAAACTGTTCCGAACAGTTATTCAGAAAACACTTGGGACACTGAGTCACGCGTATCAAGGTCATCAGATTGACTGGGGAGC
>CAZHOF010000005.1:18428-19584 GCA_964534105.1 uncultured Candidatus Saccharibacteria bacterium | reverse complement strand
GATCCTCTTGATCAACGACGCCGTTTTGAGGAGCAGATGCAGCTTCGAGAGCGGGGAGACGAAGAAGCCCAGCGACTCGACGAGGATTTTCTTGAGGCGTTGGAGCATGGCATGCCTCCCGCGGCGGGCTTCGGCATGTCTGAACGTCTTTTCTCTTTTCTTATGGATAAACCAGTTCGGGAAACGGTCGTGTTCCCGTTAATGAAAGAGGAAACCAGAGAGTAATTACTATGCTTGATATCGCTTTTATCCGGGAAAACTCTGATGCGGTGAGGGCCGCGGTTGAGCGTAAGAACGTGGACGGGAAATTGGTTGATAAACTTCTCCGTCTTGATGAAACGTGGCGTGCGAAAACAACCGCGTTGAATCAGCTAAAAACGGAACAGAATGTAATTTCCAAGGAACTGGGAAAACAGAAAACCGAAGATCTCTTGAGCAAAGCCCAGCTTTTGAAGAAGCGAATTGCCGAGCTTGAAAAAGAGGAGGCACTCCTTTCGAAGAAAAGAGGTCTTATGTTGGAGGGCTTGCCTAATCTTCCTTTTCCCGATGTTCCCGACGGGTCTGATGAATCCGAAAACCGCGTTCTGCGGGAGGTTGGCGAAAAAACCCAGTTTGATTTTGCTCCCCGCGACTATCAGGAGATCGCGGACCGGCTCAATCTTATTAATACTAAGAAGGCCGGCGAAGTCGTGGGCAGCCGCTTTGGATATCTGTTGCATGAGGCAGCGCTTCTTGAGTTTGGGTTGGTGCATCTTGCTTTCACCACGCTTCGTGAACACGGATTTATTCCCATAGTCCCTCCCGTTATGATCCGTCCCGATGTGTACACGGGGATGGGGCGACTTGCGTCCGATCAGAAGGAGGAACGCTACTATCTTTCGAAAGACGATTTATATCTTATCGGGAGTGCAGAGCATACTATCGGGCCCTTCCAAATGAATGAGACGTTGCCGGAAGATCATCTCCCGCTCCGCTACGTCGGTTTTTCTTCCTGTTTCCGTCGTGAAGCCGGTTCCTACGGGAAAGATACGAAAGGCATTCTCCGTGTGCATCAGTTTGACAAGGTGGAGATGTTTTCCTTCTCTCACCCCGAGAAGTCCGAGGAAGAGCATCGATTTCTTCTCTCGATGCAGGAGATGTTAGTGCAAAAACTCGA
>CAZHOF010000005.1:1668-18328 GCA_964534105.1 uncultured Candidatus Saccharibacteria bacterium | reverse complement strand
CCGTTTCATAGGCGAACCCCTCCTTCTTCGGTTGTGTTACAATATCCTTGTGGGCAACTTTGCAAGGCGTATATTGTGGCTTATTTTTTCTATCGCACTCGTTTACGGCGGTTATCGGGCGTATATGACGTGGTGGGATACCGGTGCGGTCCAATATCTGAAGGCAAAAGTCCAGGATGTCGTACAGGATTCCGGAGAAAAGGCAAAACAAACCGTTTCCGATCAGGCGGGAGAGTACGCCCACTCCGTAGTTGGGGAGGCCGAGGGGGCCACGCGCCGTTATGTTGCGGACAAGACGGCCGATGCTCTTGCGTATATCGGGGAAAAGATTCTTTCCGCAGCATCTTCTTTAGGTGGTTCGGAGTCCATCTTTTCGGGGGTTGCTCTGAGTGGGGGAACGAGTGTTTCCCAAGAGATGCCAAGCGACCCTGTTTTTATTGTTCCTCCTCCCCCCGCAACGATTACTACCCATCCCGGTACGCCTCTTGTTTTTTCAATTGATCGCGCGGCTGCTTATACCGTTGATTGGGGCGATGGAAACCGGGGTTCCGGGACGGTTCATGACGGAGAAGTATTGCTTTTGAGCCATATTTGGGAAGCAGAAGGTGATTTCCAGGTTCGTATCACCTTTGACGGTCCCGAGGGCGTGAGCACCAGTTTCTTCCCGGTACGGGTTTATGCCAGGTAGTAGAAATTCGACTGGTCGCCAAAGGCGGCTCCCGCCCGCACTCCCCCTTTTACTCATGGAATACAACACGAAGAAAACATTTGTTAGTAGCGTACGTGTTGTAATTTCTCTTGGTCGAATTTTCACTATCTGGTATGAGCGCTAAAGCTTTTTCTCGGAACAGGCGGAAAATTTTCCTGCTCTGGATTCAGATAGGCCTTGTTTTTATTATGGTAATTTGCGTTGGGTTACTTTGGCTCTTGTTCCGGTCAAGCCTTTTTCGCGTCCGGGAGATTTCCGTAGACGGCGCACGATTGATTTCCCCGGAACGGTTTGTTCCTCAAATTTCCACTCAACTTGTCGGGGAATCCGTTCTTCGGTCACTGATTGGACCTCGCAATATTTTATTTTGGGCCGTCGGCGGTGAGTATCCGGAGGTGTCTCCTTATGTGTTTCCCGCGCTTTCACGCTTTCGCGTGGATCTCTCGTTCTTTGAACGAAAAGTCGTTCTTCATGTCGAGGAGCGCGAGTTTTTTGGGATATGGTGTTCTTATCGAAAACAATGCTTTGCGTTTGATGAACAGGGAATTCTTTTCAATCCCGTTCCCCAGGCAAGCGGCTCTCTTTTTCTTACTATCCTTGATACTAATCCCGGGCGGTACGGCGTTCTTGGAGCTCCCTTTTTGACCCGGGAAACATGGGTTCAGAACATAATGTCCGTTGTGCTCTCCTTGCGTAACGAAGGTTTCGGCATTGCCCGCATTTCTATTTTGGATATTACGCTCAGGGAATGGGAGATCGAAACCGATTCCGGTCAGGCCTTTCGTTTTGACCTTGCTTTTATCCCCGATCATTTCCAGGGAGTTCTCCGCGAGCTTCATGCCCGATTTCGGAATGATTCAGTGCTTCTTGATTTCCGCGTTCCTAATCGGGTTTATTACAGACTGTAGATAAAGAGCGATGTACCCGCTTTTAGATCGGGTTGGGGAATTATCCAAGAATCCCGGGGCGTGTTGCGGAGTTTGCCGAGCCACTGATATTCATCCTCCGGATTTCTTAAGAACCCGTGCGTTGTTTCACCGAACGCGCTGTGCAGAGCGTTTACCGAGACAGCGAGCCACATAATACCCTTTTCCTTCGGATTACCCATTGCCGAATGCCACGGTACTGCTTTCTCTCCAAGAACGTACTTCGGGCTATCCCCGCCGAAGTAGTCCACTGCTATCTTGGATATGCCGTTTTCCTGCATGACTCTCTCGAGTTTCCAAAGATCTTGCCCCCAGTCGTAGTTCGAATCAGTGACAAAGCGATGTCCCGCTTGAGTACCACCGCCGGATTCGTTGAAGTACGAGAGAAAGCGGGGAGAGGCAATTGCAGCTTCTACGACATGCCATATAAGGAGAAGTGCTATTATCCCCATCGCCGGTTTCAGGTACGTTCGTCCGTTTTTTCCGGTTTTTTCTTCCCGGCGTTGGATGCTGCTCTTTATGGCACTTACGCTCAAGATCAGGATGAAGGGGATTGTTGGCAGAAGATGGCGTACGCCGATGTTCAACGGGCTGTTTATGCTGTACGCCCAGTAGAGGATCGCGAAGGAGAGCAAAGCGAACTCGCCTGGGCTCACGCCAAGGTAATCCGCGAATTTCCGCACAAGACCCCCGCTTCTCGCGGTTACCGTCCTTGCGAGTTGTCGAATTCCGAGCGCGATTCCCGCGATGATAATCAAGAGAGCGGGAATTGTTTCTTTTAGGAGGAATACAAGAGGAAAATAGTACCACCATCCCGCATTTGTTACGGTTCCCAGAAAGTAGCCGGTGTTCCCTCCCGAGGATCGCGCAACGACCATCGCTACTCCAAGAGCGTAATGCCCAAGAGGACGCAAGATGGGATTTTGAATAAGCCAGATCACGGGGGCGGAGATGAGCGTCGGAGCTCCTTCGAGAATATGTAGGGCATCACTCACGTTTTTCTCAATCGGGTAATTAAAGGTGAAGAGCAGATATACGGCATAGATGACTATGAGGCCGATTATCATTATTCCCAACGTTTTTACTACCGCGGTTCCGGTTTCGGATATCCATCGCTTGTTGCCTCGCGCCGCTTTTGCGACACCGAAGACGATTGCAAGGAACAAGAAGAGGGGAACGAGCAGCACGGCTGAGAATTTTAAAAGCTGGGCAATGCCAAACGCGATTCCCGCCAGAATGAGCGAAGAGGCCGTCTTTTTCTGAAAAGACCGGGTAAAGGCATATAGTGCCGCGAATACGCCGAACGTAGCCGCCACGTCCGTTGTGACATAGTGTCCGTGGGCAAGAAACGTTGGTGAGAATGCAAAGAAGGCCATTGGGAGAAGTCCCCAGAGCGGTCCCAAAAGTTCTCGTGACCACAAATAGAGCAGAACAAGCGTGAGGAGTGAAAGAAGAATAGGAAATGCCCGGGAAGCAATCGTTATGGCGTGGGCATTGTTTCCCGATTCATACAGGAATTTCGATCCCAGATTCCATTGGTCATTTACACCTTCCGTCCAACCCGGGTCATCTTTCGGAAATGTTATACCGTCGAAAAAGAGAAGGGGAACTGCGGAAAGCGCCTTGAGGAGCGGAGGATGCTCCGGGTTAAGGCGGAAGTCCAGAAAGCGGACATAAGTGTATCCCGCCGGGGTATGCGCCAGCTCGTCCATAATAAGCGAGTCGGACAACGCTCCATGGAGCAATAGTGTTGCGGTTGCTGCAAGCACGAGACCGAAGAATATCCAGCTGATTTTTTCTTGATTTATAAATGACATGTCGGTGTTTCTGATATGTTATTATATACAAGAAGTGTCATGCTGACTATGAAGTTTTTTTCAAACATGCGAAAGGGTCGTCCGGGAGGGATTTCGGGGTTCACGCTTATCGAGGTTCTCGTTTATGCGGTGATTTTTGCGGTGAGTGCGGTTTTTCTTGTCGGCATTTTAACAGCCGTGACGCGCACGCAACTTAGTCAATCCTCGATTAACGAGGTCAACCAACAGCTTTCTTTCGTGGCGAATACCGTCCAGCGTTATGTGCGCGATGCCAGTCTCGTTGAGAATGATGCCGGTGTCTCGAGTTCCACGCTTGTGCTGCGAATGGCTTCATCAACCCAGGATCCTACGAGAATCTACTCTTCTTCAAGCGTTCTCTACCTTGAGGAGGGGGCGTCCGTGCCCATTGCGCTTACCAGCGACAGGGTTACCGTCTCCAATTTTTCAATAAAGAAGCTGCAGAACCCGGGCGGTTTTGCTGTTGTTCAACTCGACGTGACTATCGAGTATAACACTACCAACCCTCAACTTGAGGCCTCACGGACGTGGCGGAGTGCGGTGAGTAGGATTTCCGCTGCAACGTTTGATTACAGCGTAGTCCCGGGTTCCAATGATTTATATGACCTTGGCAATGCGAGTTACAAATGGAAGGACGCATATTTTTCCGGGGGTGTAGGCATCGGTGTTACGAGTATCCCTTCCGGATACCAATTGATTGTGAGCGCGGATGATATTGCATTACGCGGAGCGGCGAAGGGCGTTGTCTTGAAGTCATCCGGAGGGTTATGTTTCCGCATCGGTGTTACGAACAGCGGAGCGATCGCGACCACTTCCGTTTCTTGTCCCTGATTTTTAGCCGTTAGGAGTTGCCTTAGTGAGTATTCGAACTTAGGAACTCCAACGCTTCGCAAATTTTATTTGCGAAGCACGTTGGTAAATTCAGCGCAGTTCTGAGGCAGACCGGAGAGCAAGCCAATGTTTTTATCCTAAGGTCGAGAGTGGTGCAGATATACATAGCAAAATGACAAATCGTGAAATAACAAAAGAAGAATTAATAGCAGAACTTGATCGATGGCTACGTGGACACATAGACGACACCGGAAAAGTTGATGGTCATGATTCGGGTGGTGCTCTTACGGATATCAGGAAGGCTTTAAAGGGTGGCCCGGACTTAGCTATTTTTATACTCGGGAGTTGTTTTATTGATGCCATGGCCAGCTTTTATTACGGAGTCACCAAAGAAATGCTAAACGAAGAAAGCAAGGCTGATGCTGATACTGAGAAGTTAAGGACGGACTATCCTGGCTATAAAGGCGCTAGCAACCGTTTTGTAGGTTTCATTAAAAAATATTTACCAACCATATATTTGTGTGGTAAAGGACAAGATTTTTTTAGTAGTTCAAGGTGTGGCCTAATCCATAGTTACGTTGAGCGCGATGCAAAGTATGCGTTCATTAGTGGTAGAAATGATTGTCACGGCAAAAAAACGATTGGCGGACAAATTATCATCAACAGAGAAACCTTCGTGGATGATCTCGAGAACGTTTACAAAAAGTTTATAAATGACATTAGGTGTGATAACGAATTATTCGTGAGGGCAAAAAGACGGTATGATTCTTTGAAGTTGATGAAGTGTCCGGTCGCGGATATAGTATGTTAGACCGAGACGGGTCAACTAGATCCCTTAACTGATATCTAAAGAACCCTTACACTGATGGAAACTGGTTGGTACCAGACCGGAGAACAAATCTTAAAAGGCAGGGGGTTAGCACTTGACAACTTTGAGTGCTAATCATAAACTGGAAGATATGAGGGAACGGACGCGCGCCATTTTCAACGCTGCGATGCGAAGTTTTATCGCAACGGGCAAGCCCGTAACTTCGCAGCAATTATTCAAGGATCATAGTTTCGGCATCAAGCCCGCGATGATTCGCTGGGAGCTGAATACGCTCTCTCAATCGGGGTATTTCTATCAGACACATCCTTCGGGAGGGCGTTTGCCGACTGATAAGGCATATCGAACCTTTATCAAGGATCTTTTAAAGGATCAGGAAGAGAACCCGACTCAAGCGGTTCACGGAGCCGAAGTGCTTCGCGAGGGGATTGCTGATCGGGAATGGAAAGGATTTGTTTCTCTTCTCGCAGATCAGCTTCAGGCATTCAGCTTTGGATATGAGCCCGGCCGCGGGCAGGTGTTTGAAAGTGGGCTTTCCACGCTTTTCGATCAACTTGATATCGGAACACGCGATTTATTACTTGAGATTGTTGAAGATATTGAAGGTCTTCCGGATCGCATTTCCGCGAATCGTTCTTGGTGGGAGGAGGATCGTTCCTGGCCCCAGATCTTTATCGGTTCCAATCCCTTTGCCCGCAGCCGCCACGTTGCTGTTGTTGCGGAACGATTATGTACGGACGACGGTGATTTTTACTTTCTTGCCCTTGGTCCCAAGCGCATGGATTATGAAAAATCACTCAGGATTCTTGGGTCGCTTAGAGAATTCGAACATATTTAGCATATGGAGAAGGATAAAAAACAAAGAAAGAAGGATGCGCCGGAAGAGCGCGAGAAGGGAGAAGGCGAGCTTGAGCGCTTTCGCCGGGAGCGGGACGAGTACCTTGATGGTTGGAAGCGGGCCCAGGCGGATCTCTTGAACTATAAGCGTGGAGAAGAAGACCGTTTCAAGGAATTTACCCGATTTTACCAGGAATCATTTGTAAAAGATCTTCTCCAGGTTCTTGAGAGCTTTGACCGCGGGATTGCTTCCCTGAAGGATGACGACGAAGCGAAGGGAGGTCTTGAGCGGATTAGGGATCAACTTCTTACAATCCTGGTAAAGCAGGGGCTTGAGGAGATTCACGCAGAGCCGGGGAGCGATTTCAACCCCGGTCTCCACGAAGCCATCGGCGAGGTTGAGGCGGGACACCCGCCCGGGAGCGTTGCCGAGGAGCTTCGCACGGGATATCTTCTTTCGGGCAAAGTCATTATTCCGGCACAGGTACGTCTTTCAAAAGGTCAACATAAAGAATCACAAAATAAAAAATAATACATTATTATGGCTAAGATTTTAGGAATTGATTTAGGAACAACAAATTCAGCAATGGCCGTGATGGAGGCCGGGTCTCCCCGCGTGCTTGAGAACAATGAAGGAAACCGGACAACGCCGTCCGTGGTTGCTTTGAGTAAGTCGAACGAACGCCTTGTTGGTCAGGCAGCGAAGCGTCAGAGCGTGGTTAATCCCAAGAACACCATATTTTCGGTCAAGCGTTTTATCGGACGCCCTTTTCGCGATGAAGAGGTAAAACGCGACAAGGAATGGCTGCCCTTCGAGATTAAAGAATCAAAGCAGGGCGGTGTTTTGGTGCACATGGGGGATCGCGGTTATAATCCGGAGGAGATTTCCGCGATGGTGCTTCAGAAACTTAAAGCCGATGCGGAAGCCAAGCTTGGGGAAAAAATAGATGAGGCGGTTATTACCGTTCCCGCGTATTTCGATGATAGTCAGCGCCAGGCGACGAAGAATGCCGGGGAGATCGCGGGGTTCAAGGTTCGGCGTATCTTGAACGAACCCACTGCCGCGGCACTTGCCTATGGCTTGAACCGCGAGAAGAACGAGCAAATCGTCGTTTATGACTTCGGAGGCGGAACTTTTGACATCTCCATTCTTGAGGTTGGCGAGGATACCGTTGAAGTGAAGGCGACCGGAGGTGACACGCATTTAGGCGGTGACGATTTCGATAAACGCATTATCGAACATCTCGTTCAGGAATATAAGAAACAGGAAGGGATCGACATTTCAAAAGATCCCCTTGCCATACAGCGGCTTAAGGAAGCCGCGGAGCGCGCAAAGCACGAACTTTCAGCGTCTTCGGAGACGGAGATTAATTTGCCGTATATTACCTCGGATGCTTCCGGTCCAAAGCATTTTGTTATGAAATTTACGCGCGCAAAACTTGAATCACTGGTCCAGGATTTGGTTGATCGTTCGGTTCAGCTTGTCCGTGAGGCGGTGACCGAATCTTCCCCGAAAGGTGCGGGGTTGAAACTTTCCGATATTGACGAGATTGTTCTTGTCGGAGGTCAGACCCGTATGCCGGCGATTCAGGAAGCAATCAAGAAACTTTTCGACAAGGAGCCCCACAAGGGGATTAATCCTGACGAAGTTGTTGCCGTAGGAGCCGCTGTTCAGGGAGAAATCCTCGCAGCCAAGGATGAAGGACGGCGCCCCGCAGGCGACGTGAAAGATATTCTCCTTTTGGACGTTACTCCTCTTACGCTGAGTATCGAGACGTTGGGTGGTGTTGCAACCCCTATGATACAGAAGAACACCACAGTTCCCACTTCAAAGACGCAGACCTTTTCGACAGCCGCCGACAATCAGACCTCCGTTGAGGTGCATGTGGGACAGGGAGAGCGTCCGATGATGGCAGACAACAAGACGCTTGCGCGGTTCATTCTTGACGGTATCCCGCCTTCGCCCCGCGGTATCCCGCAGGTTGAGGTTACCTTCGATATTGATGCAAACGGCATTTTGAACGTTTCCGCGAAGGATAAGGCGTCGGGTAAAACGCAGTCGGTGCGCATTGAGGCAACAACGAGTTTGGATAAGGATGAGGTTGAGCGCTTGAAGCGCGAAGCCACGGAACACGCCGGGGAAGACCAAAAGAAACGCGATCTTATCGAGACGCGTAATCAGGCGGAATCCGCAATTTACCTCGCTGAAAAAACCTTGAAGGAAGGCGAAGGTAAAATTGCCCAGGATCTTAAAGATGCTGTGAGCAAGCACCTTGAGGAATTAAAGAAGGTGAAGGATAATGAGAATGTATCGGAGATAAAGTCGGCCACGGAATCTCTCTCCCGGGAGCTGCAAAAGATCGGGGAAGCGATGTATCGCAACAATCAGAACGATCAGCAGCAGCCGCAGGAAGGCGATACTTCGGGAGAAGAGAAGCCGAACGACGAAGACGCTTCGAAGGATTCTCACCATGGCGATTCCCCAAAGTCCTGACATTATAAAACAGTCCCGCGAGGATGAGCGGGATCAGAGCATTATAAAGATTGCCGTACTCCTATTTTTTGCGCTCCTTTTTTCTGTTGGAACAATCTTTTTCTTCTTTCAGTTCTTAGACACGGCACGCATCCCTTTTTTGTTCCTTTCACTTGGCACAGCGATTCTTACCTTAGGGGCAACACTTTTGAACGCTATTCTCATTAAAAATGAGATTGTCGTTTCGATTATTGCCCTTGCCCAAGGAATTGTTCCTCTGGTGCTCTTTGGGGATCGTATCTATCCGACCCTTTCACTCGTGCTTCTCGGCGGCGCATTACTTTTCGGGATTCTCCTTTTACTCGCTTCGCTGCGGGGCGCTCATGCGTTGAAGCAGCTCACGAGCGTCCGCTTTTTCCAGGTTTCTCATATCGTGGTTCCTCGGGCGATTACAGCCCTCCTCATCTTCTTGAGCGTTTTGGTTTACCTGGCATATTTTGAGTGGGGTGCCTTGAGTCCCGATGTTGGAAAAGCGTTCGTTCGCGGCGTTGTGCGTTCTTCCGTTCCTATTGTGAGGATATGGCTTCCGGGGTTTTCCGAAGAGGCCTCCGTGGAAGAAACACTTTCAATGCTTGCCCGGACGCAACTTGAACGAACCGTGGTTCGTCCGGATTTACCCCTTCCTTCGAACTTTACGGGTGACTTCAATCAACTTCCCCCTTCATTCCGCGCTCAACTTGTGGAACACACCGTGCAGAATCTGAAGGAGGGCTTTGAGCAGACGTTCGGGATCCCCCTTCTTATGAATTCCTCAATCTCCGAAATTGCTTATGATCTTGCAGCAGCTCGTATCGGGCGTCTTTCGGCCGCCGAGAGGACAACGCTTGGCATCGCCCTCGCTTTCTCCCTATTCTCCTTGGCGAAGGGAATCACTCTTTTTCTCTCGTGGGTCGTTTCTCTTTTCGCGTTTCTCGTGTTCAAATTGCTTATCGTGATTGGTTTTGCTCATACCGCTGAAGAGTTGCGTAATCGTGAATTTGTGATACTTTCCTAGACAGCCATGGCAAAAGATTATTATAAAATTTTAGGGGTGGGGCGGAGCGCATCCGATGAAGAAATAAAGAAAGCATATCGCAAACTTGCTCATCAACATCACCCCGATAAATCAGGGGGAGATGAGAGGAAGTTCAAGGAAGTAAGCGAGGCGTATCAGGTGCTTTCCAACAAGGAGAAACGTTCCCAGTACGATCGGTTCGGCCAGATTTTTGAGGGGGGTGGCGGAGCGCCGCCTCCGGGATGGGAGCATTTTGGGGGTTCCGGTCCCGGAGGAAATGCGCAGTGGAATGTTAATTTCAATGATCTCGGGGATTTCAGTGATATCTTCGAGAGTATTTTTGATCAGTTCGGCGGGGGATCGGGGTTTCGCCGTCGCCCAACTTATACGCGCGGTGCCGATCTTGAGATTTCGCTTGAGATAACACTTGAAGAGGCCTTTTCCGGAATCTCAAAGACGGTTCCCGTAAGAGCGCACGTTCCTTGTAAAAGCTGCTCCGGTTTAGGGTACCACAAGGAGAAGGGGACAAAATCTTGTTCGACGTGCCAGGGACGGGGAGAAATCCGCGAGCAACGTCAGACCTTTTTCGGTAATTTTTCTCAAATCCGGGGATGCCCCGAGTGTCATGGAAGAGGTGAACTGCCGGAAAGCTCCTGTAAAGCATGCGGAGGGTTGGGACGCACTTCCGGAACGCGTGATGTTGCGGTTGCGGTTGCTCCCGGCGTTGAGGACGGGCAGATTATCAAAATTTCCAACATGGGGGAGGCGGGAGAACGGGGAAGCGCGACTGGCGATCTTTATGTCGTTCTTCGGGTGAAGGAGCACTCCGTCTTCAAGCGGAAGAAAAACGATTTATTTTTAGAAGAGGAGATTGGTATCGGGGAAGCGCTGCTCGGTAAGAAAATTCCCATGAGGGATTTGAGCGGCGAGGAGTTTTCCGTTTCCGTTCCCGGCGGCTTCAATCTCAAAGATTTGCTCAAGGTGCCGGCTCGGGGAATGCCCCGGCTCGGGCTTTTCGGCGGGAAATCGGAACGCGGTGATTTGTATATTAGCTTCAATCTTAAACTTCCTAAAAAGCTTTCGAGCAGAGCGAAGAAACTGCTTGAGGAGCTTGATGAGGAACTGTAAATAGTAACCAGAGATTAATAATTAGAAATTGGAGGGAGAGTTGACGTTGATGCATCATTCGTGTATTCTTTTTGCAAGGTCCGTAGACAGCAGGTATTCCTAGAAAAGGAACATAAACCCTGCCGAGGCATTGATTAGGTTTTCATCTGGAAACCGGTCACCAAACTTCGTCTGCGGCAAAGGTCGCAGTTTTTATTTAGCTTATGAAAAAGAAAGCAGAGAAAATTCAGGAAGTTGAGGAACGTGCCAAAGAGGTTGCCTCAAGTAAGACGTTGATCTTTACCAGCTTTACCAAGCTTCCCATTAATGAGCTCAACGAGTTGCGTAAATCTCTTCGGCAGATCAACGCCCCGTTCCGCGTCATTAAGAAGCGCCTTTTGAAGCGTGTTCTCAAGAAGCAGAATTTCGATTTCGAATACGGAAAAGAGGAAGGTCAGGCGGGTGTTGTCTTTTCTCCAAAGGATATGCTTGAGACGTCAGGGGTCGTCTATGGTTTTGCGAAAAGCCACGATACTCTTGCCATTGTGGGTGGTGTTGATGGAGAGGAGGGGAAACTTGTTCCTGCGGAGTACGTGATTCGCCTCGGTCAGTTGCCCTCGAGAGAGGTTCTTCTCGGACAGTTGGTAGGCATGCTTGTGTCTCCTATTCGTTCGTTCCTTTTTGTCCTGAATGAGAAGGCAAAGCAGGGAGAAGGGGAAGTTTTATAACACATAAGGTCGAAATTCAATTGCCAATTACTAATTACTATTATCATTCCCATGGATAAAAAACTTGAAGAAATCATAAAGAAGGTCGAGGAGCTTACCGTGATTGAGCTTTCCGAGCTCGTCAAAGCCCTCGAAGAGAAATTCGGCGTTTCTGCTGCGGCGATGGCCGTTGCCGGAGCGGGTGCCGCTTCCGGTGCCGCGGAAGAAAAAACATCCTTTGACGTTCTGTTGAAGGAAGTCGGCGGCCAGAAAATCAATGTTATCAAAGCCGTCAAAGAAGCAACCGGACTTGGTCTCAAGGAGGCGAAAGACATGGTTGACGGCGCTCCCAAGGTGATTAAGGAAGGGTTGAAGAAAGAGGAGGCCGACGAGCTTAAAAAGAAGCTTGAGGAGGCGGGAGCGACGGTTGAGTTACAGTAGGGGTAGGACTTATTGTCTACATAGAAATTACAAAGGCGCCGATTGTTGGATCGAGCGCCTTTGTGTGATACACTGCTAGCATGAAGTGTATTTTTGCAGTTTTCTTAGTAATCAGTTTTTTCCAACTCCCTATGGTTGTTTTCGGAGCAGATTCGGGCGCGCAGATTGGTTTGTTGCCGGATAGTCCTTGGTATTTCTTGAAATCATGGAAGGAAAGTGTCGGTCTCTTTTTCACGTTTGGCAAAACAGAAAAAGCGCAAAAAATGTTGCATCTAGCAGATCTGCGCTTACAAGAACGGGAAGCATTGCTTGATCAAGGAAAAGAAGGTGAGGCCCAACAGGTTCGGGAGAAGGCCGCTCATCGGGTGCGACAAGCAATCTCGATTATTGATTCGTTACAGATGAAGGGAGAAAGCCCTCAAGAAAGTATTATGAATGAAGCCGACGATATTATTGCAACACTAGAACCTCCTTATATGGATGAAGTTGGGATAGCGTCCAACACTCTTCCGGAAAAAGACGTTACACCTCCTCTTAATAATACTTCACTCGACCGTTATTTTATCCAGCCCCTTGCTCTAAAACCGATGTCAATCAGTGGTACTGGGAAGAAGCATGGCTCCTCCTCTGTTCGTTTGAGCGTGTTTGGTGCTCCAGCTACTCAAGTAGCGTGGTCTATTGAGGGGGATGCGCTTCCTCAAGGGTTGGAGTTGGCTCTCCAAGATCGCCTTGTAGTTTGCACACGTTCTATTCCACCTCACTGTGCGTCAACGAGAGACGCGCTTATTGAAGGATCGCCTCAAGAGAAGGGAGAGTTCGTTTTTACCGTGAAAGCAGAATTCAGTATTAGTGAAAAAGAATTCGTCTTGTATCGTACTTACACATTAGTGGTTGTTGATTAAAATATTTCTTACTCTTTGCTACGCGCCTTTAGCTCAGTGGTAGAGCGTTCCGTTTTCACCCCGTTAGATTTATGCGCGATTAGCTCAGTGGTAGAGCGCTTCGTTCACATCGAAGAGGTCGCTGGTTCGATCCCAGCATCGCGCACCAGAAAATCTAACGGGGCAGGTCGGAAAGGTCGGAAGTTCGATCCTTCCAAGGCGCACCGAAAAAGAGTGGGGGAAAGAGGTCACTGGTTCGAATCCAGTATCGTCCGCGAAAAGGTGACGACCTCGTTTGTTCCGGTTTATTCCATTCCTTCTCCCGTGTAGAATAGAGGGAATGGCAGATCGTGATATTTTCCGCGAACTATACGAGAAACTGAATCCGGAGCAGCGTGAGGCGGTTGATTCTGTTGAGGGTCCGGTGATGGTTGTTGCTGGTCCCGGCACGGGGAAGACGCAGGTTTTGACGCTCCGCATCGCCAATATTTTGCGCAAGACCCAGATCAACCCGGGTAATGTTCTTGCGCTTACGTTTACCGAGAGTGGTGCGGGGGAGATGCGCGAGCGTCTTAACCGCATTATAGGAGTTCCTGCCTATTCCGTTGGGCTTTTCACATTCCATGGTTTTTGCAACGATCTTATTCTTTCCTACCCCGATGCTTTTCCCGGTCTTGTGCATCGGAAGCCCCTAGATGAAATCTCACAAGTCCGCATTCTTGAAGAAGTAATCACGACTTCATCATTGTCGTTGTTGCGCCCTTTCGGGAGCCCGTTTTATTATCTCCGCGATGTTCGCCGCGCCCTAAGCGAGTTAAAACGGGAAGGAATCGCGCCCGATGTTTTTCACCGCCTGGTTTCAGAGGAAGAGAAACATTTTTCCGAGATTGAAGATGTCTACTATGACTCGGGACGATATCAAGGGAAGATGCGGGGCAAGTATGCGGATCTTTACAAGCGGCTGCAGAAGAATAAGGAGCTCGCGGAGCTTTACGGGGAATATCAAAAGAAGCTTGAGCATGCCGGTTTTTACGATTACGACGATATGATTCTCGAGGTGCTTTCGGCGCTTGAGCGCGATCAGGAATTTCTCCTGCGTCTCCAGGAGCGATTCCACTATTTTCTCGTTGATGAGCACCAGGACACGAACAACGCCCAGAACAAGGTTTTGGAGCTGCTCTGTAACTTCTTCGATAATCCGAACATTTTCGTCGTCGGCGACGAGAAGCAGGCAATTTTCCGTTTTCAGGGCGCTTCTCTGGAAAACTTTCTCTATTTTAAAAAACTGTATCCGAGCGCCAAACTTATTGCATTGACGCGTAATTATCGTTCTCCGCAAACCGTTCTTGATTTTGCTTCCGGTATCATGCAAAACAACGCCGCGCACGTCAGCTCCGTGTTGCCCGAGATTGAAGAACGCCTTGAAGCACAGATGAAGGAAAAGCGCGCCGGGGTTACTCTTTTCTCTTTTTCTCGACCTGACACGGAACTTTACTTCGTGGGGAGAAAGATCCGCGAGTTAATTGAGGAAGGCGCGTTGCCCCAAGAAATAGCAGTTTTATACCGCGACAATTATGACGCATTTTCTCTTATTGATATGTTTGAGAAACAGGGCATTCCGTTCCGTGTTGAATCACGGAGGAACGTGCTCGATGACCCTGACATACAGAAACTGATTCTTTTGCTCCGGTTCCTTGCCGACGTACACAGTGAAGAAACGCTGGCCAATCTTCTTCATGTCGACTTCCTTAATATTCCCTCACTCGATCTTTATAAGGTGATGGCCGGGAGGCGTCGACGCTCTCTTTTCGAAAGCATTATTGATGACGGGACCCTTGATCGTTGCGGGGTTGAGCACAGAGAAGTTTTTCGGGAGACGGGCGCAAAACTTATGCGATGGAAGCGCGAGCTTCACAACCGCAGCTTTGACGAGGTTTTCGAGATGATCATACGAGAGTCGGGATTTCTTGCAGCCATTCTTGCGAAGCCCGACTCTACCGTTCGTCTCGGTCGGTTGGAACGCGTTTTCCGCGAAGTGAAAAACCTGGTTCGCAACCATCCCGGATTTTCTCTTCACGATTTCTTGCAGTATCTCGATGTTATCTCTGAATACGGATCTACTCTGAAGGAACAGCCCTCCTCATTCGTTCCCCGGGCGGTTCGCATGATGACAGCGCACGGCGCAAAGGGAAGAGAGTTTGATTATGTGTTTGTGGTGAACGCCCATGATGGCCATTGGGGAAATCGGAGGACGCGGGAACTTATACGTTTACCGTCCTCAGTCGTGGGAGAACGAGTTTCCCGATACGAACACAATGATGATGAACGCCGACTTTTCTATGTTGCCGTTACGCGGGCACGGAAAGACGTTTTTATTTCCTATGCGAAGTCGGATGAGAAAGGAAAAGCTCAACTCCCATCCCAATTTCTAGGAGAGGTTTTGCCTCATCTGCGGGAGGAGGGGGATAGCAAGGCATATGAGAACTCTTTTGAAGACGAAAAGCAACTTCTCTTCGAGGAGCGCGTGAGGACGCCGTGGTCAGTGTTTGAAGTCGAATATCTTCGACACCTTTTTTTGAAGCGCGGTTTTTCCGCGACGGCCCTGAACAATTTTCTTTCCTGTCCGTGGAAATATTTCTACGTGAACCTTCTTCGCATTCCTCGTGCGCCGAGCCGTCACCAGCGGTATGGTCGAGCAATCCACGCCGCTCTCAAAGATTTCTTCGATGCACTGCAATCAGGCAAGAGTTCTCCCGAATTTCTCCTCCAGCGTTTTGCAGACGCGCTTCGTGGAGAAGGATTGAGCGAGCGCGATTTAACCGAGATGCTTGAACGTGGCAGAAAGACCCTCGCCGCGTATGTTGAGCAATATCGAGGTTCTTGGCACACCAATACCCGGAATGAATATCGGGTGGAAAAAGTATTCCTTCCCATTCCTCACGTGAAGGAACCACTCCGTCTTACGGGATTGGTTGATAAAATAGAATTTAGCAAGGAGGACATCAATGTTGTTGATTACAAGACGGGGAAGCCGAGAAGCAGAAATGAGCTTGAGGGGAAAACGAAGCGGGCAACGGGGGATTATGAACGACAGCTCGTGTTTTATAAATTAATTCTCGACGCCTACCCTCCTTTTCCGCACACCGTACAGACCGGTGAGATCGATTTTGTGGAGCCGGATCCGCGCGGGAAATTTCGCAAAGAACGCTTTGTGGTTACGGAGAATCAGGTGGAAAAGCTGCGTGATCTTATTCTTGACACTGCGCAGAGCATAATTTCACTTTCTTTTTGGGACAAACGCTGCGGCGATGAAGAATGTGAGTTTTGCGCGTTGCGCAATATGATAGAAAAATAAACTTGGAGGGTAGTGGATAACTTTATTCTTTTTTTCCGTCTAGAGCGGTTTTTTCTTTGTTTTCCTGCATTTTTCAGGCACCTCCCTTGTTCTGTTCTTTGTTTTGATTTTACCCCTTCTGGTGGTATACTGTTGTAGAGAAGTGGGGAATTGTGGATAAAAGTGTGGATAAGTCCTACTTCTGGGGATAAATAGCTAACTTTTCTATGCTTCTTGGTGAATACAGCCACAATCTCGACGTAAAGGGTCGGCTTGCCATTCCTTCAAAGTTCCGACAAAAAATGCAGACCGGGGCGATTATTACCCGTGGGCTTGATCGCTGTTTATTTGTATTCGGCGAGGAAGAGTGGGAAACGCTTGCACAAAAACTTATCGCTCTCCCGCTTGCCCAGGCGAATTCCCGGGCCTTCGCCCGACTTATGCTTGCAGGAGCAGTTGATGTTTCGTTTGATGCACAGGGAAGAATTCTTATTCCCGATTATCTTCGAGGATACGCGCATTTAAAAAAATCCGTTGTTGTTGCCGGTTTGTACAATCGAATGGAAATCTGGGACTCGGAGGCGTGGAACGAATACCGGTCGAAAACTGAATCCGCTTCCGATGAAATCGCCGAGAAACTGGGAGAGCTTGGTATATGATGACAGCTGAACGCCATACCCCCGTTCTTTTGCAGGAAGT
>CAZHOF010000005.1:0-1568 GCA_964534105.1 uncultured Candidatus Saccharibacteria bacterium | reverse complement strand
AAAAGGAACAGTTGCCTCGCGCGGACGGATTGTTGCTCGACCTCGGGTTCTCGAGCGAGCAGATTGAAGGAGGCGGTCAAGGTCTCAGTTTTTTACTTGATGAGCCGCTTGATATGCGATATGGCAAGGACGAACATAACACGCTTTCGGTCGCCGAAGTGTTACGAACTTTTTCCGAGGAAGATCTTGCTCATATATTCCACGAATTCGGCGAGGAACGTTTTTCCCGGCGTATTGCCCGAGCTATCGTTGAACGCCGGAAGCGCGATCCTATTATAAACAGTAAAGACCTTGCCCTTCTCGTTGTTCATGCCGTTCCTGCCATGTTTCGTTTTCGGCAGAGGATTCATCCTGCAACGCGTGTTTTTCAAGCTCTTCGTATTTTCGTGAATCACGAGCTTGAGAATTTAGAGCGTGCTTTAGATTCCCTTGATCGTATTCTTACGCCAGAGGGAAGAGTTGTGATTATCTCCTTCCATTCGTTGGAGGATCGCATGGTCAAGCGACGATTTCAATCGTTGGCCCATGCCGGAAGGGGAACCGTGCTTACCAAGAAACCGGTCACTCCATCTCCCGAAGAAGTTTTTGAAAATCCCCGCAGCAGGTCGGCAAAACTCCGCGCCTTCGCATTCCATTCGTCGTAACGCGTAACTATTTCCATGACCATTCTTTCTCCACAAGCCGCTAATGTTTCGTTAAAAAGCTTCCTCGTTGTATTGTTCTGCGTCCTTTTCGTTGGGGGCGGTATTTATATTCTTACGTATAACTCTTTTGTCGCCCATCGGCATACGGTGAACGGCTTAGAGGATCGTATTATTGCCGCAGAGGTTGAAAACGCCGATCTTAAAAAAAGCTTATACCGTATTCTTGACCCCGTCTTGCTTGAAGTCAGAGCTGCCGAGTACGGGCTTATTCTTGACCGCAAGCCGGAATATTTAACCATATCCTTGTCTCAATGAAGCTTAGGTTTTTTCTTCTTTCGTCCTTTTTCCTCCTTCTTTTTGGCGCTTTAGGCGTCCAGTTATATAACCTTCAGATAACCAAGAATAATTATTATATCAGCCGGGTTCAGGCGCGTGGTGATATTCTTCAGGAATTTCGTGAGCGCCGTGGAGAAATCCTTATCACCGATCGTTATGGCAATGATATTCAGATTGCGCTTAATCGGGATTTTCCCATCGTGTTTGCTAATCCTCGGGAAATCATCAAAGAAGGCGGGGATCCGGAGCGGGTTGCCGCGCAGCTTGCTCCCATCATTGGATGGGAGGAGAGCACGCTCCGTGACATTCTCGATAACCCGAACAGCCTTTTCCGTCTTCTCGTCGGGAAAGCATCTTCAAGCGTCGTTCAGGCGGTTTCTGATCTTGGTATCAAGGGGATTTTTGTGCGCCAGCATCAGTATCGCTTTTATCCGTACGAACACCTCGCTTCCCAGGTTCTGGGTTTTGTCGGGGTGAATGAAAATACCTCCGAACCGACGGGTTTGTACGGTGTTGAGAAGATATATAATGAAACGCTTGCGCAAGGGTCTCCCGTCCGTCTCACGCTTGACCGGAGCATTCAGGCGA
>CAZHOF010000004.1:6746-28102 GCA_964534105.1 uncultured Candidatus Saccharibacteria bacterium | reverse complement strand
GCTCGGATCGCTGCGCGCTGTTCTTGACGAATATTTCCTGAAGCCCTCCGGGCTTTTCGTTATGTTTCAGGCAAATTTCATAACGGCAATCTTCTTACTTTTGTGTGCGGTAAGGACGAAGTTTTTAGCCATCTCGATCATAATAAAGGGAGATTTCAGCCGCATGACTGATTTCCTTCGTTTCAGTTGTTTTAAACTTAATTTATGAGCGTTCTCCATCGCGTAGATTACAAGAAGCTTACTCTTGTCTTAACATGTTCTCTTATCACCCTCCTTTTCTTTGTGTTCGCTTTTTATTCTTATCCTGTGCCCGCGGGGGACTCCCAGTTTTTTATTGTCCCGGCAGTGGAATTTGCGAAAGAGGGAATCCTTTCGAGCCCGCTTTTCCCCTCGGAATGGGCTATTGATAGTGTAATTGATTCGTCCGGTGCGCGCAGATTTCTTTTTTATCCACCGCTTTTTCCACTGGTCACGAGTTATTTGATGCCGGCGGCAACTCCTCAAGGAGCGTTTTTCTCTCTCGCTCTCATGAACAGCGTTGTTATCTGGCTTTCCGCACTTCTTTTTTATCGAGTTGCGACGTATCGCTGGCCTTTGCTCAATTGGTCCAAAGTATTCCTGATCGTTCTTGCTCTTCTTGCTCTTGCCTCGAGTTTGGGTGAGACGGGGCGTCCTGAAGTACTCGCCCGAATTTGGGTTGTGCTTGCCGCTCTCGCGGCGTTCTATGCGAGTAAAAAATATGACTGGGCGTACTACGGCTTGCTCTTCGGGTTTCTTTTTGCTACCCATCCCGCTGGGGGGATTTTCTCCCTCCTTCTCCTCGGTATTCTTTTTGGTTTTCGATACCGTTTTCAGGACATTGTTTTGCGTGGCGCAGCTGTTACCCTTATCACTTTTCTTGTAAGTGTTAGTATTATCGCTCTTGGTCCGTTTTCTGTACAAGAAACTATCGGTGGGACGTTTACGAATGCGGTTGTGGTGAGTTATGCTCCGTCGTTGGGAACGAGCCAGTGGTTTTCGCTTTCGAATTTGCTTACCTACTATGTTTTTTCCCCCGTAGCGCCGTTTTATGGATTTGTACTTCTCCTTCTTGTCGCGTCCGGCATTTTTTTCTTTAGAAGATATCGATCCTGTTTTGCCTCTCTGTACATCTCTCTTATTAGCGCCCTGATTTTAATTGCGCTTTTCAGCACGGTTGCTTATTCTGCGGGCCACGCTCTTTTTTACGCTTCTCTTTTCGCTTCGATTATTTTCGCTTTGTTTATACGTTATTTTCTTGAGATTGGAGCTTCGGGAAAAATTGCCGTTGTGCTTCTTTTTCTTCTCGTTGCGACCGGGATAATTCGCTCTTCTCTTTTATTCCCGTTTTCTTTGAAGCAGGGCGTTGCGCTTGACGACGTGCGTGCCCGTTTTACTGAGGTTGCTCGCGGATCCGATCACGACTCGTCTTTTGGCGTGACTGGCAGTTTTTGGTCGCTTTCCGAGAACTATGGGCGTATGTATATCTATGAATGGCCGAGTGTTCCAAGGGACGGTACTGCCTTCATTTTTTTTCAACAGCGGTACAGCGGGATGCTAGAGCCACCCATTATTAACGGCTGTGATCTTAAACAAGACGTGTTTTCCAGAGAGGTGCCACGGTTTCTCGGCGTTTCATTGGGCAGCACTATGCCTGGTTACGGTTACGCTTTCTACCAGTGTGATTCTTCGTAGCAGAGATATTTTTATGAGAAATTTATTTTCCATGCGGTATTCCCTCTTTTTCCTTGTCGCCGGCGCAATCCTTGTCCTTCTTTTTCTGTTGAATGTTGCTATTGGCATTACTTATGGTGGTGACAGTCCGTGGTATATCGCCATGGCCGAGGGGCATTTCTCGGAGATTATCGAGCCGTATGCGGGGCGTTTTTTGCATCCGTTTCTTGTGGGGCAAGTGAGCCAAATTCTTTCCTTGGATATTTTCCATTCTTTCTGGATTATCTCCATTCTTTCTCTCTTGTTCTTTTTCGGCATTATCACTGTTTTTCTGCGCGATACTCTTCGTTCGCCTCTGCTTCTTATCCCGCTTTTTCTCACTCCTTATTTTTTCAATACTCTGCGTGAGGTTTTCCAACCCGATGCTTTTTATATTTTTCTGACCGCGCTTTTTCTCCTTGCCTTGTTTTATCGAAAGGAGTGTTTTGCGCTTATCGTGTTGTTTCTTTTGTTCCTTTCGCGCGAATCTACCCTGCTTCTCGGCGTTATTTTCATTATTGTGAGCTGGATCAGGTCACGGAGACTTCTCGCGGTCGCGGCTCTCATTGTTGTCATCGTAGCCCTTTTCACGTCGGGGTTCATTCGCGATCTTGGGCAGCCGAATATTCATCACTTAAGCAGCCCTGTTTACCTTGCAATGAAACTTTCCTATAACTTCCTCACCAACGTTTTCGGTATTATTCCCTGGGCTAACACGTATGATACGTGTGTTCCCGCGTTTCGTTTTTCCTTGCCTGCATCTTTTCCAGCCGGGAATATCCACGAGGTCGGTTTTTGCGGGTTCGACTTTTCTTTGCCTATTCACTCACTCATCACGCTTCTTTCGGTTTTCGGAATTGCCCCGCTCGTCCTTTTCTTCGTTCTTGTTAAGCGTTTCCGTTTCCTTCTCCGGGAATCCGCTTTTTGGGTTGTCACCGCTCTTTCTTTCGGATTTTTTCTTTATTTTCTTGGAATCCCTGCAGGGACAGGTATTGAGAGAATCGTGGGGTATGCTTGGCCTCCGTTTGTATTACTTGCCCCGCTTTTTGTAAGCTCGTTTTTTCTCATTACCAAACGATTTGTTCTTTTGCTTTCCGTGCTCCATCTTCTCGTTGCATGGCTCCCTTTTATTGTTCAGAGAATCGCTCATTATACCTTGAGTTCCGGTATCTTTTCTCTTTTCTGCATTCTTCTCGTTTATTTCTTTACCTTCCGTATCATTAATAAACAAGGAATGACCAAAGAGAATCCCCTCGCGCTTCGGGACCCTGAAGGGATGTCTTAGCTGCCGCATTTTCCCGCCAGTTGAACTTTTCCTTTCGCTAGCCCAGAATAATACTGTTATCTATGAGATTTCTTCCAAAAGTTGTTTTTGGCGTTCTCGGGTGTTCCCGTGTCGCCCAGAAAGGGATGCTTCCGGCCATTTGCGATTCCAATTTCGCGGAGCTGGGTATTGTAGGGAGCAGATCAAGAGAAAAAGCGCAGTTGGTTGCGGGTCAGTTCGACTGCGATTCATTTGGAACATATGAGGATGTTCTCGGTGACAAACGTATTAACGCCGTTTATATCTCTTTGCCCAACGCGCTTCATGAAGAATGGGCGATAAAGGCGGCCGCTTCCGGCAAGCACGTTCTCTGTGAGAAGCCCGCAGCGATATCTTATTCTGCGGCACAGAGAATGGCTGAAGCTGCGCGGAAGCACAGTGTCCGTTTGTTGGAGGGCCTCATGTTTCGTTATCATCCTCAGCACGATTGGGTAAGAACCTTGATTAGAGAGGGCTTCCTCGGTGATTTACTGCGGTTTGAAGGTTGTTTCGGTTACCCCGTACCTGATCGGTCAAGTACCATGATGAATCAGCAGTTTGGCGGTGGTTCGTTGTACGCGTGCGCTCCATACCCCGTGTATGCAAGCCGCATGTTTCTCGGCGGTGAGCCGCTCAGCGTCACGTGTAGTCTGAAAGTTGATGCCGATACCGGGGTTGATTTCCAGGCTGACATGCTATTGCAGTATCCCGAGGGCAGGTCGGCTTTTATTTCTTCCGCATTCGGGTCTTACTTTCAGTCCACGTACAGCCTTCTCGGTAGCGAGGCGTTTGTGAGGGCGGCGCGGGCATACGCCGTTCCGCGGGATATGAAGACAAAGATTTTTTTTGATACGGATGATACAATAAACGAAATTATCATCGAACCTGCCGACCATTTTCGGTTGATGGTTGACGATTTTTGTCAGGAAATTTTAAAGGGAGAGCGGAGTGAAAAAGATTATGAGGGAGATTTACTCTCTCAATCTCGCGTCCTTGAGGCAGCGAAAGTGTCTGCGGCGGAAGAGCGCATTGTTTTAATCTCCGAGATTTGATTTTTATTTATGTCTGAACAAAGAATTATATTGCTGACGGGAGGGTCAGGTAACCTGGGCCAGGCGATCATCGCGTCGGGCCGATTTCCCGGGATTATGGCTCCGTCGCACGAGAATCTCGATATCACCAATGAAAAGGCAGTAGCTGATTTTTTCCGGAAAACCCCTCCCGAGGCAATTATTCATTGTGCGGCAGTCGTGAGAATGGTGGAGCCGGAAAATGACCCTGTAAAAGCGATTGACGCGAATATTATAGGGACATGCAATCTTGTTAAAGAAACCATCAGAACGGAGAAGAGAAATAAGAAGACGATCCGGTTCATCTATATTTCAACGGACGGTGTTTATCCCGGTACGCGAGGGAACTATTTCGAGCGGGATCTTACCATTCCCTACAACAAATACGGCTGGAGTAAATTGGGAGGGGAGTGCGCAGTGAATCTTCTCTCGAATTTTTGCATTATTCGAACCAGTTTTTTCAATCCTCGTAACATAAAACATGATTCTTCCGCTACTGATAAGTATTCTTCACGACTCCCCGTCGATTATCTTCCGCAGGCAATCGCGTTTTTACTTCGGGAAGATTTTATCGGAACGATTAACGTTGGCGGTAAGAGGGAATCAGAATATGACCGATACCGGAAGTTTAAACCCTCTTTGAAGGCGTGCAAATATGAAGACATTGTAGGAAACCTTTCCTATAAACTTGCCCGCGATGCTTCTTTAAATTCTTTTCTCTGGCAAGAACTTTCCAAGGGGGAAAAAGAGCTTGAACTTGATGAGTAACGAACTTGACGTTGTTGTCCCGGTTTACAACGAGGGAGAAAATATTATAGAGGTTCTCCACGCGTTTCAGAAGCATGTGTGTACACCGCTCCGCTTCTTGGTGTGTTACGATCGGGATGACGACAATACTTTGCCGGTTCTCCGGGGTGCGGGAGATGTTGGTTTCGAGATCGTTCTAGTGAAAAACCGCGCCGCCGGCGTTCATGAAGCGATTATGACGGGCTTTGCTCGAAGTACGGCTCCAGCCGTACTCGTTTTCCCCGCTGACGAGCCGTATAACGTTCCAATTGTCGATCGCATGTATCACGCCTTTCGGGAGGGTAATGATGTAGTCGTTGCGAGTCGTTTTATGAAAAACGGCCGCATGGAGGGAGGTCCTTTTCTGAAATCTCTTATCGTGCGCATCGCTTCCTTCGTGCTACACCGCTTAGTCGGCGTTCCCGCGAGTGATGCAACCTACGGACTTAGATTGTTTTCAAAAAAGTTACTTGATTCCGTCTTGATCGAATCGACGCAGGGTTTTACCTATGCCGTCGAACTTCTTGTGAAATGTCATCGTCTCCGGTGGAACGTTGCTGAAATTCCAGCTTCCTGGTATAGGAGAGCAAGCGGAGAGAGCAGATTTAACCTAAGAAAATGGTTGCCTTACTATGCGCGGTGGTTTTTCTACGCTCTTGCCACCACGTATTTGCGAAAATCTCCCAATACGGTTAAGTTAAAGTCAGAAATGCATCTCGTATGAAAATACAAGAAACAAGCAAGGTAGTGGAACGATGCCAGATTTGCGGCAGTTCCTCGTTAGAGCCGATTTTGTTTTTGGGCTATCTGCCGCCTGTTAACGGTTTCCACCCCATTGGTCAGAGACCAATGGAAGAGCCGAGCTATCCGGCGGAGATTTTGTACTGTAAGCAATGCCATCTTGTGCAGTCAGGTCTTATCGTGAGTCCGGAGATTATTTTCCCCCCATCGTATCCGTACACCTCAAGTACGACGAAAGTTTTAAGAGATAACTTTGCGGAACTCTACGAGGAATGTTCAGCGCTTTTCGCGTTGAAGCCAGAAGATTTAATCGTGGATATCGGTTCCAATGACGGCAACCTCCTCGCTAATTTCAAAGATAACCATCGCGTTCTCGGAGTTACGCCCGAGGACATCGGAAAGCTCGCTATAGAGCGGGGAATTCCAACAATCCTTGATTACTTCACCCCTGAAATCGCTGCACGGATTGAAAAGGAATATGGAAAGGCGAAGATTGTGACCGCAACGAATGTCTTTGCGCACATTGATAACGTCAATAATGTCGTCGATTCCGTGTTGGGTATTCTCTCGGACGACGGCCTTTTTGTCATCGAGGTGCATTATCTATTACCAATTGTGCAGATGAATCAATTTGATACCGTGTATCATGAGCATTTGAGGCATTACTCGCTGCACAGTCTCCGATATCTTCTCGAGATGCACGGACTCGAAATCGTTCACGCGAAGCGGATTCCCAGTCATGCCGGTTCTATCAGAGTTTATGCTTCGCGGAAAGGCAAGCATGCGGTCAGAGATACCGTAGCTCCGCTTCTTAAGGATGAGCAAGGGAAAGTTCTTGATAAAAAAGACCTCATTGATTTCAGGAATAGAGCTGTTCTTGTTAAGTTAGAGCTCGCCGCCCTCCTCCATGACATTAAAAAGAAGGGGGGGCGTATTTACGGCATCGGTGCCCCTTCGCGGGGGAGTACGCTCATCAACTATGTTGGTATCGATGAAGGTATCGTTGACTGCGTGCTTGAGATCAAGGGATCGCATAAGATCGGGAAATACATCCCGGGGACGATTATCCCCGTTATCGAGGAGACGAAGCTTTTTGAAGATCAGCCGGAGTACGCCCTTCTCTTTTCTTGGCAGATTACCGAGGAGCTTATTCCGAAGTTGCGGGCAAAGGGTTTTCGCGGAGATTTTATCGTACCCTTGCCGCATCCCCGCATTGTCAAAGCGCAAGACAATTGAATCGCGTGGGTTTTTGACATCGGGCGTGTCCCGGTGATATATAAAAAGAACGTTTTACAGAAATAATCATATGAATGAAGAAAGAAAACATGACCTCTGTATTATCGGGGGCGCGGGACACGTCGGTCTCCCTCTCGGTGTTGTATTTGCTCAGAGTGGCGTGCGGACCGTGCTTTTCGATGTCAATACCGAGGCGCTTGAGAAAATAAAACAAGGAAAGTTTCCTTTTAAAGAAGCGGGTGGAGACGAGGCCCTTCAGGATGCACTGAAGAAGAACACCCTATCTACTTCCGATTCTCCCGAAGCAATCAGTAATTCTACGTATATCCTCGTGGTTATCGGTACGCCGGTTGATAAATATTTGAGTCCGAATTTTGGGGATATTACCCGGCTTATTGATAAGTATTTCAATTATTTCCGAGATGGACAGATTGTCATCCTGCGCAGTACGGTGTATCCCGGGACCAGCGAGAAGGTTCAGAATTATTTCGCGTCGAAGGGTAAGCGCATGAATCTTGCTTTTTGCCCTGAACGTATTATGCAGGGGAAGGCGATCGAGGAACTCAAACTGTGGCCACAGGTCGTTTCGGCTTTTAACCAGGAAACACTCGATGAGGTTTCCGCCCTGTTCCAAAAGATAACCCCTGCTGCGATTGTTCCCGTGCAACCGATTGAAGCCGAGCTTGCAAAGCTTTTCACGAACGCTTGGAGATACATCAGGTTTGCGGTTGGGAACCAATTTTTCATGGTGGCGAACGATCATGGACTGAATTATCATCGTATCTTTGAGGCGATGAAAAAGGACTACCCCCGGAATCGCGATTTACCCTCTCCAGGATTCAGTGCCGGTCCCTGCCTTCTTAAGGACACGATGCAGCTCGCCGCTTTCACGAACAATAACTTCTGGCTCGGCCACGGCGCGATGCTTATCAATGAGGGCCTCGTGAATTATCTCATGACGGCTCTTCAGCGCGATTTTGGCAAATCGCTGAAGGAGAAAACGCTGGGTGTTTTAGGCATGGCTTACAAGGCGGAAAACGATGATTGGCGCGATTCCCTTTCGTATAAATTGAGAAAACTTGCTCAGGTTGAATGCAAAAAAG
The DNA here is from genome assembly GCA_964534105.1 of uncultured Candidatus Saccharibacteria bacterium. GTDB lineage: Bacteria > Patescibacteriota > Minisyncoccia > UBA6257 > GWB1-50-10 > CAZHOF01. The sequence goes on along the minus strand of CAZHOF010000004.1, from coordinate 20,132 downwards.
TTTTATGCACTGACGAATACATCAAAGATCCCAGTTTTGTTTCGCTCGATGAGGCGATCCGAAACTCCGACATTCTTGTCTTGGCGGCTCCCCACAATGCATATGGGAAGATTGACCCTAGAAAATATCCAGAGAAAAAGTTCGTAGATATCTGGAATTTCTGGAAGTTGGCATAAGAATAGGATGAAAAAGATTTTAATTACCGGTGCCGCTGGATTTATCGGCTACCATCTTGCCCGTAATCTTCTTTCACGGAGCGATGTTCGTCTTGCCTTAATAGATAACTTGTCGAGAGGGAAGATGGATGACGAATTCAAAGAACTCATCAAAGATAAGCGGGTTCAGTTCTTGAATACCGATCTTACCCGCGAGGGCTCTCTTGAGGAAATAGGCGGCGGCTTTGATCACGTGTACCATTTGGCCGCAGTGAACGGGACGAAGAATTTTTATACCATGCCGCACGAGGTATTACGCATTAACATTCTTACCTTGATGGAGGTTTTGAGATGGATGGTCAAACATAATCGTTCCGGAAAGCTTTTGTTCACTTCTTCAAATGAGGCGTACGCGGGAGCTCTGGAAGCATTCGGTAATCTTCCTCTCCCGACGCCGGAAGACGTACCTTTTGTGATCGCGGATTTGAAGAATCCAAGATGGTCTTATGGAGCCACAAAGATGATCGGAGAGTTCCTTGTTGCTTATTATGCCAAGCATTACGGTTTTCGCGCAGTCATCGTCCGTCCTCATAATTTCTACGGGCCGCGTGCCGGCTTTGATCACGTCATTCCCGAGTTCTGTCTGCGTATTGCACAGCAACCGGATACCTTTGAAATCTTCGGAGCGGACCAAACCCGATCTTTCTGTTTTATCGATGATGCCGTTGAGGCCTTGCGGTTACTAATGGAATCTGATTACCCGGAAGAGGAATTGCCGCATGTGTTTCATATCGGAAGCAGTGAGGAGGTTGCTATCCGCGAGTTGGCGGAACTCCTCTTTGATGTCTCGGGATGGAAGCCGAAGTCCGTTGCTGTTCGCGAGGCGCCCGAGGGAAGCGTGAGGCGACGCGTGTCCGATGTGCGTAAGATCAAGAACATGATCGGGTGGGAGGCGAGAACTCCCCTCCGGGAGGGTCTTTCTGCGACATATGCCTGGTACTCCCTGAAAAGAAAGGATTAGGCAGAAGTCGTTTGTCTTTTTTCGGGCGCAATATTACAATAAGCGAAAACAGCATGAATATTGAGAAATTGATTCCCGAGTGCAATCTTTCCACAATCAGGGACGGTCGTGGCGGTATTTTCACTTTTTATCCCAAGGATCCAATTGTGGAATTCAATTTCCAGTTTGTGAATAAAGGGAAAATACGGGGAAATCATTACCATCCCGAATTCGATGAATACTATCTTTTCACGGATGGGCACGCAGTTGTGGTTACTAAGTCCGAGGGCGGTGAGGAGGAATTCGTGTACGTTTCGAAAGGCGATTGCGTATATATACCCAAAGGCGTTCCCCACGTTACCTACGCCATCACTGATTTTTCCATGGTAACCTTCCTTACCAAGAAGTGGAATGATTGCAATCCTCCCATTGTTCACGAGAACCTGGGTATGGGTGCCGGTGATCACGGCGACCCTTCCTATCAGGGACCGAAGTAATTCTACGCCAGACGTATTCTCGTTTCCGCCTTTCCTCGCGTTGCATGGTGCCTATGAAGCGGTATAAAGTAGCTTTTTTAATCTCTCATCCGATTCAGTATTACGCGCCTCTTTTCAGGCTTTTAAGTGCTCATCGCAATGTTGATTTAACGGTCTACTTTTGTTTCAAGTGGGGCTTGGAAACATTTTTCGACAGCGGTTTCGGGCAGACGTATAAATGGGACATCCCCTTGACTGAAGGATATCAGCACATTTTCCTTAGGAACTACAGCTTGAAACCAGCCCCCACTTTTTTCGGCCAGGTTAACCCGGGGATTTTCTGGGAGCTTGCAACAAAGAAATATGATGCATGTATCGTGCATGGTTATGTTTCGCTCACGAACTGGTTTGCTTTCTTGGGTTGCTGGCTCACGAAAACTCCAATTATTATTAAAGGGGAAGCGGACCTTTTTAAATCAATTGCTGCATGGAAGAAGGCGATAAAAAGAGTTGTTCTCACCGCTCTTTTCAAAAGAGTGAGTGCCGCGCTGTATTCTTATACTCTCAATAAACAATTTTTCAGGTTTTTCGGTATTCCCGAAGAGAAACTCTTTTTCTATCCTTGCGCCGTCGATAACGATTTTTTTCAGGAAAAAGCGCGATCTTTAAAGAAAAAGCGAGGTTCCTTAAAGAAACAAGCCGGGATCGGAAAACTTCGTTTTCCAACCATTCTCTTCGTCGGGAAGTTCATTCCCCGGAAGCGCGTTTCCGAGCTTCTTCAGGCGGCTCTTCTCTTACAGAATAAAGGCACTCGCTTTAACCTTGTTCTTGTCGGCGATGGTCCACAGCGGTCCGACCTCGAGCGTTTTGTGAAAGAATATAGTTTGGAGAACATATATTTCTCGGGTTTCAAGAACCAGTCCGAGCTACCGCAATACTACGCTCTCGCCGATGTTTTTGTTCTCCCCTCGGAATTCGATCCTTCTCCGAAGGCCTTGAATGAGGCGATGAACTTCGGGCTTGTTCCTGTCGTTTCGAATGGCGTCGGCACAGCTCCTGATCTTATCGAGAAGACCGGAAGCGGATTCGTGTATGCTTTGGGTGATGTTCATGAACTTGCAGATCATCTGAACCAGGTTATCAAATACAGAGGAAAGAGGGAGAAGTTCAGCCGCAATGCACTCGAAACGGTCAAGCAATGGTCTTTTCAGGAAGACATTTCCGGGATCCTGCGCGCACTTGCTTATGTGAATCTTTCTCCGAAACATGAAGCATAACCGTTACCGGGTTTTCTACGATCGCGTTGATCGGGATGAGGTTTACAGCAAGGGGCCTGCAAGAGGGGATGCGTTTTGGGACGAGCTGGAGGATTTTATTCGGACGTTTGATCTTGCCGATAAGAAATTATTGGAGATAGGGAGCGGTACCGGAACATTGCAGGATATAGTCGAGGATTATGTCGGGGTCGACGTGGGCGAGAGCTTGAAAAAGTTCTATCACAAACCTTTCTTTGTCATTGCCGACGAGAAGTATCCTTTTCCCGGTTCCACATTCGACGCCATTATAACGCGTGCTGTCTTCGAGCATATTCCCGATATCAATAAGGCCTTGCATGAAATGCTTCGTATTTTGAAACCCGGAGGCGTTGTTCTTTTCAGTCCGGCGTGGCAAGTGCGGCCCTGGGCCTCCAGCGGTTACGCCATCCGTCCCTACAAAGATCTCCACTGGAGAGAAAAACTCGTCAAATTTTCCATTCCCTTGAGGGACAATATCCTTTTCAGGTTGCTTTTTATCATTCCCCAGCGTTTTTGGAGAACGCTATGGTTCGTTTTCCATCCGGGTGCGTTCTGCTATCTTCATTACAAGAAGCTTGTGCCTAATTATGAAATCATGTGGGATGCCGATGCTGATGCCTGTAATCACATCGATCCCCACGCCGCGATTCTTTACTTTCTTGCGCATCATTGCAGTGTCATCGGTTATCCGAATCTTCTTAGGGCGTTTTTCGTGAGATCAGGGTCGCTTATTGTGCGGAAGAACCTATAGCTAACATGTCTCACCGACCACTTACGCTCCATTCGCAGGCCCGTATTACGTACGAGACGCACGGTTCTCATCATTTTTTCGGATACTATGACAAATGTCCCTGGAACAAGAGCGGAGAAACTCTCCTTGCCCTCGAGGCCGATTTTCTTGATCGTCTCCCCGGACCGCAGGATGCGGCGCGCATTGGCGCTATTAACCTTAGCCGCGGTGGATCTTTTCACGCGTTTGCGGAAACTCGCGCATGGAATTGGCAGCAAGGCGCTATGTTACAATGGCTTCCTCCGAAGGAAGAGTTTTCTGTTATTTTTAATGACTTACGCGGAGATAAGTTCGTTTCTTCTATTTTCGATATTCGAGACGGAAAGGAAAAGCGGGAGTTGCCCTTTCCGATTTATTCCCTCCATCCCAGCGGACGCCACGCTCTTTCTTTGAATTTTTCTCGGCTTGATAACGTTCGCGAGGGTTACGGCTATAAGGGAATCAGGGATAAAAGGGTAGGTAATCCGGCTCCTGCAGATGACGGGATTTATCGTATAAATCTTGAGACGGGGGATGTGTCTCTCCTTCTTTCCCTTGCCCAGCTCCGCTCGCATCAATTCGTCGGTTCCATGGATGAGGGCAAGCATTGGGTAGATCACCTTGCTTTCAGCCCGAACGGCGATCAATTCGCTTTTCTCCACCGATGGCAGCTGAAGAACGGCGGGATGCACAGCAGGTTTTGTGCAATGCGTTTCAACCCTGTTGCTTCGGGGGTTGATTCCCAGACGCCCTCCGTATTACTTGATAGCGGCATGGCATCCCATTTTATCTGGCGGAACAATCGTGAGCTTGTCATTTGGGGCAGGCCACTTGGATTTTCTACATCAATCACCAAACCGGGCTTGTTGCGGAAAATACTCGTTCCTGTTTATCACGCGCTTGTCCGATCCTCCGGATCACGGCAGAAGATAAGCGGCGACGCCTTTTTAAGCTTTATTTTTGAGGACGGAGCATGGCGAACAAAAAAGCCGCTTGCGCTCGGGCGGGGAATCATCAAGGAGGATGGGCATTGCTCTTTCTCTCCGGATGGCGAGTGGTTGCTTACCGATACATATCCCACAAAAGACCACTTTCGCGTTTTGGAACTCTTTCATCGAGGATCCGGAAAGAAGGCGGAGATCGGTCGGTTTTATTCTCTTCCTGAGCGGAAGTTCGGCGTCGGACCTGGTTGGGATTTGAGTGCTTTGCGTTCCGATTTACATCCCCGTTGGAATCGCAACGGGACCGCGGTGTGCATTGATTCGGTACATAGCGGAGCTCGACAAATGCACGTGATCGACATACAATCCATGTTGAACAGTCACTAACTCCATGAATGCTCCGACCGACATACGGGTCACTATCTCCGTCCATGCGCGGTATCTCGCTTTTCATCTTGCAAAAGGACTTCAGGACCATAATCTCCTTGATGCGATTTATACCATTTATCCTAAGTTTAAACTTTCCTCGTATCATCTTCGCGGTGATGTTATAAAGAGTTTTCCCTGGTTCGGGGCGTTGCGTTATATCACACACCGTTTTGGGATTACACGGTTCGATGATGCCCTCGCTGACGCATTCAGTTTTTCCGTTGCAGCGGCGCTTCGGAAGCCCGATCGGGGGCGCTGGATTTTCCATGCCTTGAGCGGTTATGCCGAACGTCCAATGCTTAAGGCACAGCGCATGGGAGCAATCGGCGTGATTGAGCGGGGGTGCCCTCATATTGATGTCCAGCGGGAGCTGATAGCCGAGGAGCAATCGCGCCTCCTTAAGGTAAAAATCCCCCCGCATTATAAATACGTCTATGACCGGATGAAGCGGGAATACGATGCTGCTGACTATATCGCTGTTCCATCCCGTTATTCCCAGCGCAGCTTCATTGAGAAGGGCGTTGATCCGAAGAAGGTTCTCGTGGTCCCTATTTGCAGGGAAAAGAACGTTGCACCTCCTCAAATCCCCAAAAAACTTGATCATTTTACCGTGTTATGCACGGGTGGCAATTTTTATCGGAAGGGATTGTTTTATCTTCTTGAGGCATGGCGTAAACTCGACCTCAAAGATGCTGAACTCATCTTTAAAGGCAACGTCCCCAAGGAGTTCGAGTACTTGCTTTCGGGAAAAACCATCACCCGGATTACCCGGCATCTTTCCGACGGGGAAATGGCGGAACTCTATACCAAAGCCCATGTTTTTGCCCTCCCCTCTATTGATGAGGGTTTCGGAATGGTTGTCGCCGAGGCGATGGCCGCCGGGCTTCCCGTGATTGTGAGTGAAAATGTCGGTGCGGCTGACGGCATAGAAAACGGTACGGAGGGATTTGTGGTGCCTATCCGTTCAAGCGATGCGCTTGCGGAAAAAATAAAATTTTTCTATGACCATCCCGATCGGATATCGGAGATGAGCGACGCTTCTCTTAAAAAATCCGTGTTATATGCTCCTGAAGTATTTACGGAAAGGATGATTGCGGCGTACCGGGCCATGACAGTATAATTTTTCCCATGGATACGAAAAAAACACCCCAGTGCGTTCTGGTAACCGGTTGCTCCGGTTTTATCGGAGGTGCGTTTGTCCGAGCGTTCCGCGCTGAATTTCCCACAACGAAGATCGTGGGTATCGACGATCTTTCCGCCGGGAACCGCAAATCCGTTGGGTCAGGCGTGGTTTTTTCCAAGGGCTCAATTGCCGATGAAGCGTTCCTTGAAAAAATCTTTAAAACCCACAAACCCGATTACGTATTTCATTTTGCGGCCATACCGCGAATCCCACGCAGCTGGGTTGAGCCGACTCTCACTACCTCGGTCAATGTTGTCGGGACGGTGGCCCTTCTCAAGAAGGCGGTTGATTACCATGTAAGGCGTTTTATTTTCGCTTCTTCTTCATCCATCTACGGCGGATCTCCCATGCATCGCGGATCAGGGAAACTAATATCGCTAAAGGAGGGGGCTTCCGTTTCTCCGCGATCTCCTTATGCGCTCCAGAAGCTGGTCGGGGAACAGTTTTGTAAGATGTACAGTGATCGGTTTGGCATTGATACCGTCTGCTTGAGATTCTTCACGGTTTTTGGTCCCGGGCAGCGCGGCAATGCTTCTTATGCCACCATTGTTTCCGCTTGGCTTGAGTCCGTTTATTTTCCCGGAAAGAAGGAAGGGTTTTTGGAAGGGGACGGGACACAGTCGCGCGATTTTACCTTCATTGACGACGTGATTCAGGCGGTTATGAAGGCGATGCGATCTCCCAGGAAATTCCGTGGAGAGGTTTTCAATGTTGGCAGCGGAAACCCCGTAAGCGTTCTTACGGTAAAGGCCCTTATTGAGCGTTATACGCGGAAAAAATTGAAACTTAGGCGTTTACCGTCACGGCCGGGTGATGTAAAACATACCCGCGCCGATATCGGTAAAGCGGGTACGTTACTCGGCTATGAGCCGCGCTGGAATTTCGAAAAAGGGCTGCAGAAAACAGTTGAATGGTTTGAGGAACTTGGAAAACGGAAGAATTAGAAATCCCATCGCTTTCCGTTTTCGTGGAAGTATTTGATGGTTCTCCGGAGTCCATCCTCGAGATCGGCCTTCGGTCGGTAGGGGATTATTCCGTATAGTTTCGTATTATCCGACAGGAGGGACCAAATCTCCCAGGGGCGCACCCTTTTCTGTTCAGTGATTATCTCGATTTTCGGATGTCCCATCAGTTTCCCGATAAGATGGGCGAGATCGTAGATTTTTATGCCCGTTTCCGAGCCCATATTGTATACCTCCCCGGGCTGGCCGTGTTCGAGGAGCTCTACGGCCATCCGGACGGCGTCCCCGGCGTACTGAAAATCCCTGAAGCTGTTGTTCCCGAGTTTTACTGTCGGCCCTTCGGCAAGCTGACTGATGATCTCAGGAATGACGTACTCATGCGTTTCTCGCTCTCCCACGCAGTTAAACTGGCGCATGGCGACGGCGGGAACCTGCGCTTCGCGCCATCTCACCTGGACCAGGCCGTCCGCAGCGAGCTTCGAAACGCCGTAGGTGGAGTGTGGCGTGACCATGTCCGATTCTTTTATTTTTCCTTTCATGTCGCCGTATATCTCGGCCGAACTTACCTGGAGTATTTTTTTGACTCCCGCTTTTTGGCATGCGTTCAAGACGTTCAGAACCGCCAGCGCGTTTATGATGAAAAAGTGTTTCGGGCGTTCGAAGGCCTCGGGGATATACGGCTCCGCTGCATAGTTGAATACATATTCCACTTCGTGGCTCTTGAGGATACCGATGAGTTCGTGCTCGTCTTCACGGATGTCAAACCAGCCGAACTCGGCTTTTTTGTGAATATGTTTCTTAAGACCGGAGATAAGATTGTCGAGGACAAGAACCGAACAGTCCCTGTCCTCGATCAGGTGATCCACCAGGTGGCTGCCCAGAAAACCCGCCCCCCCGATCACACACACTTTTTTGTTGCGGATATCTTCCATAGCAAACGCTGAATTGAACTTATTATATATTCTGTTTTGCGTATCTGCAAAGCGCAGTTCATGCGTTTTCAAAAAAGAGAAAGAGGCAAGCGATGATGCTTGCCTCTTTGATGACCCCGTCTACTTCCCGTAGGCGTGATCCAAGTCTTCGGGGAAGGGGTAGGGAACGAGCTCTAATTCCTCCATCTGGACGGAGAAGAGCCGGTGGAACTCGCGGAGGAAGTCGAAGTACGGCTTCGCGAGCCCCTGCGCTTTCGGAAGACGGAGCCACGGTTCCCATTCGAGTGCGCACAGGATGTCGTGCAGCACCGTCTTGGGGTTTCGGTACGTCGCTTCCGGGTCGGGTTCCACGAGATACTGCGGATCGAAGGCAGGGAGCTCGTGGTAGTGCTGACCGGCGCGGATGATGAGGTTCGGGCCGATGTTCGCAAGCCGATCTGCGTCCTTCAGCGTCACGGTGACCGGGTTGTCCGCGTCGTCGTTCAGCTTGTGGTGCGTGAGGACCGCTTCCATCATCGTCTCACCATTGCTTACGGTGATGTCGGGCACTCCGTTTACGAGATACCTCACGACCCGTCTCGAGACACCCTCGTCGTCTTCGTCGGGGAAGAGCCGGTCGGTGTTGTGGCAGATTGCTGCGATCCAGGCAAGCTCGCCAGTCCGTTCGTCCTCCGCGATCATCGCCGCGTACTGCGCGACCATCATGGCGTGGACGAAGTCGTGCGCTCCGCCCGTGGCTCCCTGATTGATGTGATCCTGACGAACCGCCTCGACGAGATTCGGGTAGCGCGTCCAAAGCGTGGTTTCCACTTCAACCTCCTTTTTACTTGTGTAAGCACCTGCTTATGATCTTCTTTTATTATATATTATTTCATTTAAATTGTCAATATTCTTGTTTTTATTGATTATCACGGCGCTGGGGATATAATAGATATATGAATTCCGTTGTTTTTCGGAAGCTGTATGGTAAGTTTCTACCCTCCGATCGTTCCGCGATGGTCATTGATGTTGGTTGCGGACAGGGTTCACTTGTTCACTGGCTCCATTCCGCCGGTTACCATCAAGCGGAAGGGATCGACATCAACAGAGACCGCGTCGATTTCGGCATCCAGGCAGGCGTGAAGAATTTGCATCACGGCGATGCGATGAGTTTTCTCCGGGACAAACGGGAGCGTTATGATGTTGTTTTCCTTGTCGACATCCTTTCCTATTTGAGCAAGGAGGAGATACGGGATTTACTTGATACCGTTTCGGGGGTTTTGAAACCGGGCGGTACCCTTATCGTGAAGAACGCTAATGCGGAAAGTCCGATGGCCGGGCGGTTGCAGCACGCCGATTTCAAGAGAGAGGTTAATTTCACCGAGAGCAGTTTGAAGAACGTTCTCCGTAATGTCGGATTCAAGAAGGTAGGCGCTTATCCTTTGCGTCCCGTCGTCCACGGCGTCAAATCGTTTGTCCGCTACTGTCTTTGGCGTTTCGTTGAGGGCATCCTGAAGTTCTATCGCCTCATTGAGACAGGCAGCCCCCACGGCGTTTTCACGCAAAGCATCATTGTGGTGGCGAACAAGTAGTTTTCCGTTATTTCCTATGACTATTCCGGTTTCCAGGCCCCACCTGGATGACAATGATCGAAAGTGCGTTGCCGAGACCCTTGCTGCCTCGGAGATTTCCGGTACTGCGGGAACGTTTATCCCAGAGTTCGAATCGGCTTTTGCGGAATACTGCGGTGTACCGCACGGCGTTGCGACTACGAACGGAACAGCGGCGCTGCATCTCGCACTCGCAACGCTTTCCATAGGTCCCGAGGACGAGATTCTCGTCTCAACGCTTACCAATATGGCGACGTTTTTCGCCGTTCTTTACCAGGGAGCAAAACCCGTGCCTGTGGATGTCGAGCCGGATACGTGGAACATGAACCCTGCTTTGCTTGAGTCTCTTGTCACGCCTCGCACGAAAGCGATTCTCGTCGTCCATCTTTTCGGTCATCCCGTGGATATGGACCCGGTTCTTTCGGTTGCGCGTAAACATAACCTTTTCGTGATTGAGGATGCGGCGGAGGCCCATGGCGCCGAGTACAAAGGGAAGAGAACCGGTTCGCTTGGCGATATCGGCTGTTTCAGCTTCTATGCGAACAAGATTATAACGACCGGCGAGGGAGGAATGCTTGTTACGCGAGATAAAAAATATGCGGATCGCGCCCGTAATCTCAAATCGCTTGCGTACGGAAACGAGAACAGGTTCATGCACAGCGACATCGGTTTCAATTACCGCATGACGAACATGCAGGCAGCGCTCGGTTGTTCCCAATTGAAAAGAATAGATTTTTCAATCGAATCAAAGAGGGGTATCGCCAACTTCTACAACAATGCCTTACGAGACATAGCGGATCTTCAGTTGCCGGTTGAAAAGCCGTACGCTAAAAATGTTTATTGGATGTTTCACCTTGTACTTCGCGGCGGTTTTAAAGGAAAGCGGGTAGAAGTGATGCGCGAGCTGAAGGAGAAGGGGGTGGAAACGCGCGAATCATTCATTCCTTACAATATGCAGGAAATTTTCCTGAAGAAAGGGCTTACCGAACAGGATCTTTGTCCTGTTGCGAATGACATCGGGCAGAACGGTTTTTATCTTCCGAGCGGTCCCGTGCTTTCGGAGCGGGAACTCGTTTACATCGCCACTTCCCTCAAAGAAGTCCTTGATAGCGTGAGGTAGAATGGTCATGATGCAATTTCTTGCGAAAACTATTGCAGTAATCACGCGCAGGTTCCATCCGCGGGGAACCCAGCGGGTGTTGCGTTTGCTTTTTAATCCCAGCCGCGTCAGCGTAAAGGGTACCGTAACGTACGGCGACGGTTTGCGCATTCTCGTCGACACCTCTTCATTCGTGGAGTGGGAGATTTTTTTCCGTGGTCAATATGAGAAGAAAGTCACCGATCTGTTCCAGAAATTTATCCGCAAAGGTGATGTCGTGATCGATGTCGGAGCGAATATCGGAAGCCATACTTTAATCATGGCGAAATTGGTCGGTGAATCAGGAAAAGTTATTGCATTCGAACCGCATCCGGATATTGCCCGGAGATTGACGGATAACATCAAGCTCAATCGTTTTACCAATGTTTCCGTTTCCCGTTTTGCGCTTTCCGAGAAGCCGGGGAAGGCAAGCTTGTTTTCCTACAGCGATGGGATGCTTGATAAGGGTACGTCGAGCTTGTACGGTATTACGAATTTGGAAGAAAAGTATTCAGTTGATGTCTCGACTCTTGATGTTGTAGCGGAAAACGAGCGTCTCTCCCGTCTTGACTTCGTTAAAGTGGATACCCGCGGCAGTGATTTTCCCGTTATTAAAGGAGCACGAGAAAGTATTGGAAAGTTTCATCCGTATGTCGTTTTCGAGTATAATCAAGATAATTGGAGGCATTCCGATTCCAGATGGGAAGACGCATGGAATTTCTTCGAAAAGCACGGATACTCGCTTCATCTTATTACTGAGAAAGGTCCGCAACGCATAAGCGGGGAACCGGTTTTGAGAACATCTCATAACATCCTCGCGATACCAAAGAATAGGCAATAGTCACGTATGAAAAAACATAATTTGAAATTCAGCATTATCACACCCTCATATAACGAGGAGAAGGATATTCGCGGGACACTGGAGAGTTTCATCAACATGTCTTATCCGAATAAAGAGATCCTCGTCGTCGACGATTCGACCGATAAGACGCCGGATATCGTGAAGGAGTATGCCTCGAGAGGAGTTCGTTTGGTTTCCGGTCCGAGGAAGGGATGTTGCGAGGCGGTTAATCTCGGCATCGAAGAGGCGACCGGGGATATTATCGTGAACGCCGATGCCGACGTGAGGCCTCCCAAGGATTTTCTTGACCGGCTCGCCGAAAAGTACGAGGCCGGAGCCGACTGGGTTTTGGTTGATTCGCGCCCACCTAACACGGCTGACAGCGTTTTTTCCCGTTTTGTCGCGGCACTTCACGTAACCGAGCATGAGGGGCGGAGCGATATGTATTATTCCGAAGCCTTTTCGTGCCGCCGGGAGCTTGCGATCAAATTAGGGATGTTCGGTCCGAGCTACCCTGCCCGATTTTGCCGCGATTGGCTTTTGGGAAAAAAGCTGACTGAAGGGGGGTACAAGAAGGTATACGATCCTTCTATCGTGGTTTCGCATCCTCAGCCCGATAATCTGGGGGAATATTGGTATGTCCGGAAGGCGCGCGGTCGTTTCGGTCCCCTGACGCAGTATTTTATGCACCATTATCCGTTGCCGCTTCTGTTCCTCAAGCTTCTCGTGAAGGACGCCATTTTCGTTTTGAGATTTCTCTTTATTATTCCCGCTTCCCTGCGCGTCTTTAAGATCAGTCGTCGATCTCCTCGCGGTTTGAAGGATTTCTTTCCTTTTTGGTATGCTCATTTTATTCAGGAGCTTGCTCGGGTTATCGGCGAATGGGAAGGTTTCATGATCGATGTAAAGCAAAGGAAGGCATAGCTATTCCGTCAGATGAGCATTCTACATGTCGTTTCTTCATATTGGCCCGCTTTTGAATTCGGCGGGCCGATACAGTCGGTCCATCTTTTGAACAAGTCACTGGTCGGAAAAGGGGCACGTGTTACCGTGTTCACGACGAATGCCGGGCTTGAGAAAAACCGGAACATTCCTTTAAGGCGTGAAGTCGATCGGGACGGTGTGAGGGTTCTTTACTTTCCATATTTCGGATATCGCCACTTCAATTTTTCCCCGAGCTTATTTTTTTATCTCAAAAACCATATCAGGGAATTTGATCTGGTTCACATAACAGGCGTCTGGAATTTTCCGGTTTCAGCAGCCGCTTTTTGGGCGCGGCGCTATAAAAAACCTTATATCATTTCTCCCCGCGGATCTTTGATGAAGGAACCGCTCGGTCGAAAGAGTTCTCTGCGAAAAAAGATCCAGCTTTTCCTGGTAGGCAAGAAAGATCTTAGTGGCGCTGCCGCTGTTCATTTTACTGTCGAAGGGGAGCGGAAAGAGTATCTTGAAGCGAATCTACCCCTTAAAAAACCCGTCGTTCTTCCCAATTCTTTTGAGGAGAGCGGTAACCCGACTTTCGGGAAGGAGATCGATATCCGGGCGAAGCACGGCATTCCCGCTGGGAAGAAGATAATTCTTTCACTCGGAAGGATCAGTTGGAAGAAGGGGTTTGACACGCTTATTCCTGCTTTCAGCGAGGTCATAAAGAATGAGCCGGAAACTGTTCTTATCAT
>CAZHOF010000004.1:0-6646 GCA_964534105.1 uncultured Candidatus Saccharibacteria bacterium | reverse complement strand
GGAACTGCTGTTGTGGTGAGCGAGGGCGTGGGGATTGCGCCGGACATTAAATTTGAGGAGGCTGGCGTGGTGACAAAGAAGGATACGCATGATTTTGCGGAAGGGATACTCCGCGTTCTTCGTGATTCGCGCTATGCTTCCGAACTTGAGCGGCGGGGGAAGGATTTTGTACGCAACCACTATGACCCTGGGAAAGTTGCAGAGAAGTTCATATCGGTATATAAGGAAATCGTTAAGGCCCATGTCACATAACCTTTCTCTTTCGGTCATTATCCTTACGCGCGATGAAGAGGTACATCTTGCGCGGTGCATCGCAAGCGTGAAGAAAGTTGCGTCGCGGATTTTTGTCGTGGATTCCGGGAGTACCGACCGCACCGTGGAGATAGCTAAAAAACACGGTGCCGAGGTTTTCAGCCATCCTTTCGAGAATCAAGCACAACAGTTTAATTGGGCGTTGGACAATCTCCCGATTCCCGGTGGATGGATTCTTCGGTTGGACGCCGATGAATATCTGACCGAGGAACTTTCCGGGGAAATTGCCGAAAAGCTTTCCGAAGTTTCCGATGACGTATCCGGCTTTTTAATGAAACGCCGCGTTTATTTTTTGGGGCGGTGGATCAAGCACGGTGGATATTATCCCATCTGGATTCTACGTCTTTTCCGGAAGGGCAAGGCCCGATCCGAGGAGCGGGAGATGGACGAGCATATCGAGGTACTTAGTGGGCGCATAGAGAAGTTCGAGAATGATTTTGTGGACGACAATAAAAAGGGACTCGCGTCTTGGACGGCTAAACATAATGATTATTCGACGCGCGAGGTTTCTTCCCGCCTCCGTGAACGGAATTCGGTTTCCCGGAAGGGAGCATCGGGCGAACATCCTTTCCGGTCGGGTGTCTTTTCAATTTTTCCTCCGTTGTGGCGCGCGTTTCTATACTTCCTTTACCGATATGTCTTCCGGTTCGGTTTTCTGGACGGAAAAGAAGGCCTCATTTTCCATGTTTTGCAGGGTTTTTGGTACCGTTTCCTCATAGACGCAAAGTTGTACGAAGCTGAGAGGAACGCTTAATAATTAGAACTGTATGCGCATTTTAGTCATTACCGACGCTTATCCTCCCGAGACCAGATCTTCGTCTCATCTCATGAAAGAAATGGCCGAGGGGCTCAAGGAACGCGGACATGAGGTATTCGTCGTCACTTCACATCCTGTCGATTCTGGCACAATGCCGGGCGCGCATTCCCTTGCCGATGTTTCACTTGAAGAGGGGATCACTGTTATTCGGGTGAAGGTTTTGCCGCACCACAATGTCAACTTCTTATTGAAAGGAATTTCACAATTGACGCTGCCGTACCTCTTTTTCCGTCGCGTGAAGAAGCATATCGCGGGTAACCTTGATGTCGTTTGGGTACACAGTCCGCCTCTGCCGCTTACTATCACGGCGCAACTGGTCAAGAAATCTTATGGAGCAAAATACTTTCTGAATCTCCACGATTTCTTCCCGCAAAACGCTGTCGATTTGGGTATTTTGCGGAACAGGACGCTCATCAGATTTTTCCAAAGGATGGAAAAATGTGCCTATACGAATTCCGATTTCATTGTTACTCCGTCAGAGGCGCATAAGCGTTTTATGTATGAAGAACGCGGCGTACCGCTTCAGAAGATTCACGTTGTTCCTCACTGGATAAATATAAAGCCCTTTGAAAAGGCGAAGCGGATCGGACGATTCAGAGCATTGTATGGGCTCCAAGATAAATTCATTTTCATTTTCGGAGGCGTTCTTGGTCCCTCGCAGGGACTGGAAGTATTTATCCGTATCGCGGAGAGATTTAAAGAACGAAGGGACGCTGTTTTTCTTTTCGTCGGCGAAGGTTCGGAGAAAAAGAAGCTTATGGGTCTTGTTGCGGACCGTGGGCTTAAGAACGTGGTTTTTAAGCCGTTCGTTTCAAAGGAAGAGTATCCGTGGCTTTTGAAAGACGCTGATGTCGGTATCTTGTCGCTCACGAACGCGAATACCACTCCGGCGGTTCCGGCAAAACTCATCGGATATATGGCGGCGGGCCTTCCCGTCTTGGCTTTTCTCCATGAGAGAAGCGACGGCATAGCAATTGTGAGGGAAGCGCGGTGCGGTTTAGCAACTGTTTCCGATGATACGGCTAAGATGTTCGAATTTACTGATCGGATGTATAAGGAAAGAGAAAAATTAGGCGTTTACGGAAAGAATAGTTTTCGATATGTTCTCGATCACTTTACCAGAGATACTTGCTTGAATAAGCTAGAGGAAGTATTTAGTATGGCACATATATGAAGAAGAAAGTTTTCGTGGTGTTCGGTACCCGGCCTGAAGCGATCAAACTTGCTCCCGTCATTCAGGAGCTTAAGAACAATCCTCATTTGAATGTATCTGTCTGTGTTTGGAGACAGCATCGGGAAATACTTGACCAGGTTTTGGATGCGTTCGGCGTGAAACCGGAATTTGATCTGCCTATTTCAATAAGCGATAAGGATCTGCTCGGGCGGGGACTGGGCATTTTTAGGCGACTCAAGGGTTTATTCCTTTCCGGCTTAGGTCTTTTGCGTTTCTTCCGACTTTTGCGTCGCGAACGCCCCGACCTCCTTGTCGTACAGGGCGATACCTCAACTGTTTTCTTAGCCGCTTTTTTCGCCTTTTATTTTAAGATTTCGATTGCTCATGTGGAAGCGGGCTTGAGAACCTACGATAAATACGCCCCCTTTCCCGAGGAGATGAACCGGCAGCTTTTGGGGCGGCTTGCCGATCTTCATTTTGCACCGACGGAAAACGCAAAGAGGAATCTTTTAAGTGAACATATTCCACCTGAGCATATTTATGTTGTTGGTAACACTGAAATCGATGCGCTATTGCGGGTTCTTGATCGCTCTAAAGATCAGCGCGTTCAAAAAACCCTTGCGGAGGATCTGGAGAGAAATTACGGTTTGCGACTTTATAGCGATAAGAAAATACTTTTGGTTACTGCTCATCGTCGGGAAAGTTTCGGAAGCGGGCTCGAGAATATCTGCAAGGCGCTGCGGGAGATAGCGGAAAAAAGGGATGACGTGGAAATTGTTTATCCCGTGCATCCGAACCCGAATGTTCAGCGCACTGTTCGCGCTATTTTGGGAAACGTGAAGAACGTTTCTCT
Organism: uncultured Candidatus Saccharibacteria bacterium; assembly: GCA_964534105.1. Taxonomy (GTDB): domain Bacteria; phylum Patescibacteriota; class Minisyncoccia; order UBA6257; family GWB1-50-10; genus CAZHOF01. The sequence goes on along the minus strand of CAZHOF010000004.1, from coordinate 3,490 downwards.
TGTATCGCCCGTTGCTTATGTACCGTTTACCTTCTTAATGAGCAAGGTGCATCTTATTTTGACCGACTCCGGGGGAATTCAGGAGGAAGCACCTTCCCTCAATAAGCCGGTTTTGGTGATGCGCGAGAAAACGGAGCGGAATGAAGGAGTGGAACTTGGTGTGAGCAAGCTTGTGGGAACCGACAAGGAAAAAATCGTAGCCGCAACCCTTGAGTTGCTGGATAACAGCGAGGCGTACGCAGCTATGACGAACAAGAAAAATCCCTACGGTGACGGGACTGCTTCAGCGAAGATTGCCAAGGCGATCGAGGATTATCTGAGGTAGCGCGAGAATTCCTCTTTCGCTTTTTGGTACCGATCTCCCCACCCTTTCATTCTTTGTAGTTTCTCCTCAAGATCCAGCATGATCTTCGCCGAAATAAGAACCGATTCTATCGTGTCTCCCTCTCCATTTTCGGCTATTCTTTTTCCGATATTGCGGTACATGTCCCGGTAGCTGTTTGTTTTGAATATCCTCTTTCTCCTTATGATCTTATGATCATCTTCCGACTGGTATCTGATAGCATCCGTAATTCTCACGTTTTTCCCGGGAACCTTGAGTTCCACATGATCTCTCGGCCCTACCCTTGAGGTGCCTTTTTCGCTGAATGTTGTGGTGAAGACAGCACCGTTTTCGAGCTCTATCCACACCTCAACGGCCCCGTCCTGCAGAAGCTTGATATCAGAATTTTTCGGCTTGCTGAAATTGTTCAGATGGAGGAAATGATCGATCTGATGGCAGCCGTTTGCGAAGAAGGTGCTTCGAGATACCGGCCAGTTGTACCAGAAGAGTTCGGGTTGGACCAGTTCATAAACTATCGAATGATATGAAATCGGTTCCCCGCGTTTTACTCCAAGATCTTCGAGAGCCATCTCATTGAATTTTCCATAGCGTTTGTGAAAGCCGATGAAAAGGCGCCGGCCAACCTTTTGCAAGGTTTGTTCCAAACTTTCAAGTTCCTGGTAATCCATGACAACGGGTTTTTCCACCACTACGTAGGCACCTTGTTGGAGCGCGTGGAGGGTTATCGGAACGTGCGTGTTGTTGTAGCTCGCGACGAAATACACGTCGTATTTCTCGTCTTGTCTGGGAAGCGGCGACGAATCCCAGCGTTTCACGCGCCGTTCTAGCGATATTTGCGTCGGATCCACCTCGTGTACCGTCCGTATGTTCACGAACGGTTTTGTGTAGGGGATAATGTTGATTTTTGCGTAGTTGCCGAATCCGAACAGAATCGCGTTCTTTTTGTCCGAGTTTCCTTTCTGGACCTCGCCTTTCGTTTCCGAGATGGGACCCGGGTTTGTTGTCTCGAAACGCTCTGATTCAACCCAGTCATTGCTTTTCATCTCCTCTTTGAAACCAGAGGAAAGTTTTTCCCGCATCTGTTCGGAGATTTTCACTCCGGAGAAGACGCTCCATCCCTTTATGTCTTTCCACCACGTATCTTGCGTTGTGGTCCTCTTGAGGGGAAGATGGAGAATCGAGTTTTCCGATATTTCCGGTATCTCGGATTCATCGATCTTGAAGAGTAGTGTTTCGGGTAGAACGACGCGTTCTACGAGTGCCGGATGAAAGGGGGCCACGAACCCGACAAGATCTCCTTTAGAGAAGCTGCCGCTGTCCGGGTTTTCGATGATCCGTCCCACGCCGCAGGAGACGTATTTTTCGTTGCGCCGATCCTCCCTGATCCGGGACCACGTCTTCGTGAAGAGCCCGACGGGTCCCACGACGGGGAGATAGTTCATTAAAAGTTTCAAGCTTTTTGCTCTGGTGTGATAGACGCCTTCGAGCTTCTCAAGATTTTTCCATGCGAGCACTTGGATTCTGCACTCGTTTTCACCCCGATGATAGTCGAGAAATCCTTCCGTCCATTTCTTACCCGTGAGTATTCTCATATGCTGTTAAATCGCGGAAATTATACCTTCTTTTATGGTTTAAGACCAGTAATCGTACCAAAGAGAGAGCGTAATCAGGTTCCAAATCCGGAAACTATGATCTGTTTTTCCGGCCTGATGTTCGGCGATCAGTTTTTTCACGCGGTCTTCTTCAAGCCACCCTCTTTCTCGTATCTTTGAGTCAAAAATGATTTGTGTCAGCTGATTGGATACCGGCGAGCTACTTCTCAGCCATTCATTGATCGGAGTCCCGAATCCCTGTTTTTTTCTCCAGATTACGCTTTCCTGAAGCTCTTTCGGGAAAAGACCTTCCACTGCCCTCTTAAGGATGTACTTCGTTTGCCCTCCCTTTAGTTTGAGCGATTGAGGCATATTGAGCGCCAATTCGACGATTCTTTGGTCTAGGAAAGGGACGCGCCCTTCTACGCCGTGCGCCATAGTCATCTTGTCGGCCCTGGCGAGCAGGAATTCCGGGAGGCGATGTTTTATTTCAATGTAGGTCATGCGCTTCAAGAAATCGGCCTTGTTGTCGATTTTCTCAAGTTCTTTGTAGTAATGTTCGATGATTTCGTAACTCGGTTCTGATAAAGTGTTTTTGAACTTTGTAGTGAGCAATTTATTTTTCTCAACGCCTCCGAAGGCGACAGCCAATCCCCAGAACGGCTCCTGGTTTCGGGCAAGGCGCTGGATGTATTCCTGGCTCCAGTAGGGCACTCGATTCGCCGTTATTTCCGAAGCGTTTTCCAGAAGCCGTTTTATCACGCCCGGGAATTTTTCCATCCGGCTCCAGTATCTCCTGTAAAGTCGTAGGGCTTTGATATACGCGTCGTATCCGGCAAAAATCTCATCCGCTCCTTCGCCGATCTGTATCACAATTACACCGTTTTTCCGCGTGAATCGCGCGAGATAGAAGAGTGGCAGGCAGATCGGGTCGCTCGTCGGATCATCCATATGAAGAGGAAAAGTTTGCAGAAACTCGGGAAGATCGTTTTCGTCTATGAGAAGTTCATGTGGTTTTATTCCTATGGATCTGGCGACCCGTCTGGAGTATTTAAATTCATTCGATGCATCAAGATGTTTCGTGCCGACCGAGAAGGTTTCGACTGGGCGGCCCAGAGCTTTGCTCATAAGTATTGCGTTTGTGGACGAATCAACACCTCCGGAGAGAAAGCAGCCGAAGGGCACGTCGGAAACCATTTGCGATTGTACCGACGCGGTGAGAAGATTCCGTGTTTCTTCGATATAATCGCGCTCCGACCTATTCCCGGATTCCCGACCGCTTATCACCGGGTTCCAGTATTCTTTTTGCTCTATCGAACCGTTTTTTGCGAGGAGGTAGTTTGCAGCGGGAAGTTTCTGGATATTTTTGAAGAGCGTGAAAGGCGCCGGCGCACTTCCGAAGGTGAGATAGTGTGAGATACCCTCGTGATCCAACTCTTTTTTAAAGTCGGGATGTGCAAGTATCGCTTTGATTTCCGAGCCGAAGTAGAGCGTCCCGTTCTGGAATGCGTAGTAGAGCGGTTTGATGCCAACGTGATCCCGTGCGAGCAGTAAG
>CAZHOF010000003.1:16637-29687 GCA_964534105.1 uncultured Candidatus Saccharibacteria bacterium | reverse complement strand
AAATCGCAGAATATCAGCTTGATTGGAATTCCATCGCGTTTCCCTCTTTCTTCAAGAAAACGTTCAAGTGCACTCCCGGCTTTTCTAAGTTCCTCCTTATAGAACTCGGGATCTTCCCTGCCTCCATATGCACCGCAGTTGTCGTGCATCATCAGCATAACCTGCCGCGGGTGATGGAGCGCCACGGACTTCCCAATCTGGTCAAGCAGATAGTCCCTGCCATTTCCCGAACTGGAATCCGCAAGGTCTTTCGCTCCTCCCGCAACCTTGATGACATCCGTGTGAGAAAAACCTTCCCCTTCCTCGAGAGCGCGAAGAAGACCGGAAAAGCGCGGATCGAAACACCAAACAATACAGGCGTCTACGGAAACGTGTTCGGGATCGGTACGAAATGAAACAACGGTTTGCATATTCTCTCCTCCTGTTTAAATTTCCCTAAAGAACCTCTGAAAAAATACTCTTTCCAGAGACGAGTGTCAAGATTCAACGCGACAACAAAACGACTAATTTATTCTCATCACTTACCTCTAAAAAACCTCCGGAAATTTCAAGGTGGCGCTCTTCGCCGTTTTGCCGGACAATCTTTGCAGAGCCGGAAACAAGCTGGGAAACGATGGGACGGTGATGATCCAAAATGGTGACCTCGCCGTTTTTCGTCTTCACGGTAAATGAAGAAATCGGCTCCTGAAATTCAATTTTTCCCAAGGAAACTATCTCAAGAGTCATACTATGATGTTTGTTGTTCACTAAGTCCTCCTTTCATATAGAAGAAGTCCTCTGGTTCGCGATCATATTTCCCTTCAATAATATTTTTGAAATCACGCACCGTTTCTTCCCGTGAAACAAACTTGCCCGGATGCCCGGTAAAAGTCTCCGCAACGAAAAATGGCTGGGAAAGGAAACGCTGCACGCGCCGCGCCCTGCTTACTAAAAGCCTGTCCTCCTCGGAAAGTTCTTCAAGGCCGAGAATCGCAATAATGTCCTGCAATTCACGGTAGCGCTGCAAGACGCGCTTCACCTCTCGGGCAACCTCGTAATGCTCCTCCCCAACAATCTTGGGGTCAAGAGCGCTCGACGATGACGCCAGAGGATCCACGGCGGGATAAATGCCGATCTCCGTAAGGGCGCGGGAGAGCACAATCGTGGAGTCAAGATGAGCGAAGGTCGCAGCCGGTGCAGGATCAGTAATGTCGTCTGCGGGAACGTAAATCGCCTGCACTGACGTGATAGAACCCTGTTTGGTTGAAGTGATGCGTTCCTGAAGAGCTCCCATCTCCGTGGCAAGCGTTGGCTGATACCCTACGGCGGAAGGCATGCGCCCTAAAAGCGTTGAAACCTCCGATCCCGCCTGTGAAAAACGGAAAATATTGTCAATAAAAAGCAGTATGTCCTTTCGCTCCTTATCGCGGAAATACTCCGCCATCGTAAGCGCCGTAAGTGCAACACGCAGACGGGCTCCGGGAACCTCGTTCATCTGTCCGAATACAAGCGCCGTCTTCTCGATAACGCCCGATTCGCGCATTTCCTGAATAAGGTCGTTTCCCTCACGGGTTCGCTCCCCCACGCCGGCGAAAACCGAAGCTCCGCCTGATTCTTCGGCAACATTGCGAATAAGCTCCATAAGAAGCACGGTCTTCCCCACGCCGGCTCCTCCGAAAAGACCGATCTTTCCTCCCTTGATAAAAGGGGCAAGAAGATCAATGACTTTAATTCCCGTTTCGAAAACCTCAACCTTCGTTGACTGATCGGAAAGCGACGGTGCGGTGCGATGAATAGACCAGCGCTCCTTGAACGTCTCGTTTTTTCCGTCAAGAACTTCCCCAAGAACGTTGAACACATGCCCGAGAACTTCCTTGCCCACGGGAACCTGAATAGGAGCGCCGGTATCTTTTACCGCAGCGCCGCGGCGCAGACCATCAGTCGAACCGAGAGAAACGGCACGGACACGCCCCGGCTCAAGATGCTTTGCAACTTCAAGAACGAGCGTTCGATCGCCGACTTTAACTGTAAGAGCGTTCATAAGAGGCGGGAGTTCCCTCTCCTCGCCAAAATCAACATCAACCACCGGGCCGATAACCTGAACTATCTTTCCCTCTTCGTTTTTTATTTTCGGTGTAGCCATAGGCATTATGCTAAAGCGCTTTGTGTCGAAGTAATTTCGATCATCTCCCTCGTGATAGTCGCCTGACGCGCCTTATTATAGAGAACCGACAAGTCCTGAACAAGGTTTTCTGCGTTATCCGAAGCGGCCTTCATGGCAACCCTCCGCGCGGAATGTTCCGACGCATTCGCCTCAAGAACAAGATGGTAAATCTGGGTCTCCACAAGATGGGGAACAAGGTCGTGGAGAATCTCTTCCGGGGACGGTTCAAAAATATAATCAATTTCGCGTTCTTTCTTCTCCTGCGTGTCAGTTTCCTGCTCCGAGTGGCGCCCGCGTTCCGGGATAATTTCCCGAACAAGCTCTTTTATCTTTTGAACATCGGTCGGAAGAATCTGCCGCACAAGCGCTTCCTGAATAAGGGTGCTGCGGAAATGCATGGAAACAGCGAGAATCCTGTCCCAGCGCTTCTCTAAAAACCCTCCTACCACGAGCTGAGCCAGAGGATCTATCTCCTCGGGGGATACAAAATCACCGAAACCCACGAACTGATGAACAACGGGAAACTTCACCTTCGCGGCATGGCCAAGCGCTTTCTTCCCTACCGCAATAAGCTCAAAGGAATGATCGGCATTGTCCGAAAAAGCATCCGAAGCAAGAAACCGGTTTAAGGCGCGCAGAACCTGGGCATTAAACGACCCAATGAGCCCCTTATCGGAGGTGACCACTAAAAGTGCCGTTTTTCGTACAGGACGCGTCTGCATCAGCGGGAGAACAGCAGAATTTGTATTGCGCAACAGTCGCTCGAGAAGAGAAAGCGCGCGGAGAGCATAAGGACGGGAGCCGAGCGCAACCTCCTGCGCCTTGCGCATTTTCGTTGCGGCAACAACCTCCATCGCCTTGGTAATCTGCCCGACATTTTCCACCGCCCGCCGTCGGGATTGTATATCCTGTAAAGATTCCATAATCAGGAGAAAAGCGCTTTCTTGAAATCTTCGACGGCTTTCTTCAATTTTTCCTCGACCGACTCACTCAGCACGCCCTCGGAACAGATCGCTTTCATGACATCCTGTTCGTGCATTTTCTTGAGATAAGCAATAAGTTCTCTTTCAAATTCCTCTATGCGCGCAAAAGGAACATCGTCACAATAACCGTTCAACGCCGCATACAGTACAACGGTTTCGTCTTCGAACGGGAGTGGAGCGCGATCCTCCTGCTTTAAAACTTCAGTAAGGAGCCGTCCTCGCTCAATCTTCTTCTTCGTGCCTTCGTCGAGATCGGAAGCGAACTGCACAAAAGCCCGCAGTTCGCGGAACTGGGCAAGCTCAAGCCGCAGACGGCTTGCTACTTTCTTCATTGCTTTCGTCTGCGCAGCGGACCCGACACGGGATACGGAAAGCCCGACATTTACCGCGGGACGAATACCTTGGTTGAAAAGATCGGATTCAAGATAAATCTGCCCGTCGGTAATGGAGATAACATTCGTAGGAATATATGCGGAAACATCGCTCAGTTTCGTTTCAATAATGGGAAGCGCGGTAAGCGATCCCCCGCCCTTCTCTTTATTCAACTTTGCAGCACGCTCGAGAAGTCGTGAATGAAGAAAGAAAATATCGCCGGGATAGGCCTCGCGACCGGGCGGGCGACGCAAGAGCAACGAAAGTTCCCGATAAGCATCAGCGTGCTTTGAAAGATCGTCGTAAACGACAAGCGCATCGCGCCCATGATCCATAAAATACTCCCCGATCGCGCAACCCGCAAAAGGAGCAAGGTATTGGAGCGCGGTGGGGGCCGAAGCTGAAGTGGCAACGATAATGCTGTACTCCAACGCTCCCGCCTCTTCAAGGGCTTTCACAAGCTGCGCGATTTTCGAATTCTTTTGCCCGATAGCAACATAAATGCAGATGACCTGGGGACGACCGGCATCCTGGCGCTGGTTCAAAATCGTATCAAGCGCAACCGCCGTTTTTCCGGTTTGCCGATCCCCGATAATGAGTTCACGCTGTCCTCGTCCAATGGGAATCATGGAGTCGATTGCTTTAATACCGGTATGAATCGGCGTATCCACCGATTCCCGCATCATCACAGAAGGCGCTGAACGCTCCAGGGAATATTCAACGGCTTCCTTCTCTTTAGTAAAAAGTGCTCCCTTTCCGTCGAGTGGCTCGCCCAAAGGATCAATAACGCGTCCGATCATCTGTTCGTTTATCTTGATTGAAAGAACGCGTTCCGTCCCCCACACGCGGCTTCCTACGGAAACCGCTTCTGCCTTGCTTAAAAGAACTGCTCCAATGAAATTTTCCTCAAGATTGAATGCAAGGGCAACAGCACGGTCATCGCCTGCCTCCACCAGCAGGATTTCCTGGCTCAAAACGCGGGGTAATCCGGAAATCTTTAAAATGCCGTCTCCTGCTTCGACAACCGTTCCCACGTCTTCAAGCTTGGAATGCTCCTCGAACGAAGCGATTTCCTGTTTTATTTTTTCAATAACGTCGTAAGCCATACAGTATAATAATTAATGAAACATATCGTCTATCTTCCGCCGCAATGTGGTATCCAGCTGTCGTTCCCCGTTTACAACCATTCGCACGCCCGCAATCAAATCCGGCTTTACGCGAACGCGGATAAGATCTCTTGGCGAAAAAGCATCTGCCAATCTCGAAAGGAGCGAGGGAGAAATCGGACGAGCGAATTCAAACTCAACAACCCTTCCCCCTTTCCGGCGCGTTGCCTCTTCCTCAAGAGCAAGAACAATCTTCCGAAAACGCGCATTGTCGCCGTACTTCGCAACGGTTTGCACGAACCGTTTAAGACACTGGCTGCGCTTCCGGGGAGGGGTGGTGTCCCAAACGCTGAAAAAGGCCTGCGCATACAATTCGGGTGCGTATTTCATGATCGTTTTTCATTGCGAATCGTTTCAAGCGCCTGATGCACGAGTGATTCGTCAACGCGTTTCGGATCGAGATTCACTGTTTTCTGGAGAACGGATCGCACAAATGTTACCGCTTCGGCATGCATTTTTTTCCGTTCTTCCTCCTTCCGCTGTTCGGCAACAAGATGGGCATCCTTGAGGATCTCCTCGGCCCGTTCTTCACCGCGGGCAGTAAACTCGTGAAATTTTTCTTTCCCACGTTCCTCTGCTTCGGAAACAACAGAAAACGCTTTCCGGTCGGCTTCGCTAAGCTTTTTTGTCCGTTCAACCTCTATCTCATCAAGACGGTGCGCCGCTTCTTCCGCGCCCCGAATCCCCTCTTTGATTTTACGCTCGCGATCCTGCAAGAGCCGCAAAAGAGGGCGATACACGAGAAGCGTAAGGAGTCCCAAAAGAATCAAAAAATTGACTCCTTGCGAAAGAAGAAGTTTCCAGTCAATCCCCAGCTTGTGGAACAGAATCTCCATAAACGAACGTTCGTGCAAATACCCGAAAAAATTAAGTGAACTTTAAGATAAGCGCAACAACAAGCGCATAAATCGCGACCGCTTCGGCAAAAGCAATGGCGAGAATCATAGCCGTCTGAATCTTCGAGGAAGCTTCAGGGTTACGGCTCATTGCTTCAGCAGAAGTGGAACCGATGCGTCCGATAGAAATAGCCGGAGCGATGGTCCCTACCGCAATAACAAGCGCAATCGCAAGCATTTTTACTGATTCGAAATCCATAATGAATAATAAAATATTTTTTTCTCCGACCTTTTAATGCGCTGGCTCTTCGGAAACCGCCATCGCCACAAAAACCAATGTCAACATCGCAAAAATAAACGCCTGAATGAAGCCCACAAACAATTCCAAAAAGAGAAACGGCAACGGCAACACGAGCGGAACAAGGAATCCGATGATTGTGAGCAACACCTCACCGGCGAAAACGTTTCCGAACAAGCGGAACGAAAACGAGATTATTTTAACAAATTCAGAAACTAATTCAAGGAACCCGGCAAAAGAAAGGATCGGATTCTTAGGGTGAAAGAAGCGCCGCGAATACCGTTTGAAACCGACCGCAATGATACCCAAGGCGTTTATGGCAATCACGGCAATCATGGCAAGGACAACAGTGAAATTGAGATCGGCCGCAGGTGCGCGGAATAAGGGAAAATGAACCGCGTGTCCGCCATGCTCCCCTGCAACAAGGATAGAACCGACTCCAGGCAGAAGTCCGAACCAGTTCGAGATCCATACGAAAAGGAAAATGGTGGCGATAAGAGGGAGGTAGCGAAGAGCCAGATCGCGCCTGCCAAGCACCGATTCCATCAAATTCAGGATGCTTTCAATGATAATTTCCACGAAACTCTGCAACTTCCCAGGAATGAGCGCCAAGCGCCGATGAAAAACAAAAGCGAAGATGGCGAAAAAAAAGACCGTGACAACCGAGAGGATAACAGAGTTGGTAACGGGTAAAAAACCGAGATGAAACACTGTTTCAGCACTTAAGGAAATTTCTGGCGCCATAAGGGCTCACTCTATCACAGCGCGCGAAAAAAACGCAAGGCCAGCATTTCTCAAAACATCAAAAAAGGTGCACTAAAACGACAAGTACGATGAATGAATCAAAGTGTCCTCAAAATATCCACATATGTGGATATTTTGAGGACACTCAAGAACCCAAGAACCGCAGAGCGCTAATTAACCTTGAGAAGGAGTCCGATATAGAGAAAGAGGAAAAAAGAGAAAAGGACGTTAAAAGAAAGGAGGACAAAAGAAGCGAAGGGAACGCGCCGTACCAAACCCAAACTCAAAAGAAGATTAAGAAAGAAAAGCCCGATGCCGAAAAGCCAGATACCTAAAGCGTCAGCGGAAAAACCGAAAAAGTCAGCCCCGCCGAAACGATCGAAATGTAGCAGGAGCAACGTATCACTCCCCCATTCTCCGTAAATCCCAAAGGCGAGCATAACCCCGCTTCCTACAAGCAGAGCGGCTCCGGCAAGCACAAGAAAAAAACGAGAGCGATCTTGAAAAAAGGCGCGCATGGATCTTACAAGTATCTTAGGACAAGGGGAGAGAAAACAAAAGCCCCCATGGAATTTCCATAGGGGCTGATGATACTAGGAAGAAACGACGGGGGGCTTGCGCCGCCATTCCCGCTCTTTCCGACAAAACACGATGAACTCATCGATGAGTCGCCACACGATCATCATAGTGATCAGACACGCCCCAACCATGAAGATCGAGTTGTAGCGGAAGAAGAAGAGCAAATCTCCGAGTCCCGGATATCCCATCCACCGCGCGAGGTGTGAACCCTGGTTGAAAAGGATAGGGAGAGAAACCCAGGTGACGAGCGACCAGAAGAAAATCCCCCAGCCGTGCCGACTGAACCAGTTCCTGTAATCTTGCACGCTGTATCGCTCGTTTCTGGCGCGCTCTCGCCGCTCACTGCGGTAGAAAGCCAACGTGATAAGAGCAGCAAGAGAGGCGATGGGACCGACCCACACCGTGAGCACGAAATGATCGGAACTTCCTCCCGCAAGAGGCGTGTAGACGATGGAGACGATTATCCCCACGAGAAGATAGAGCAAAACCCACATAGTCCTGACCTCCCTGCAGTGAATGAGTTTTCAATGTACTACTTTATAATTATAGCATATAAAAATAATAATGTCAATATCTCTCTCGAAAAAAACCCGCTCTCATAAGAAAGCGGGTTTAATAGGGCTACGTCGCCTGCGCAAAGCCATGCTCTCTCTGCCTACTCGGCGGGAAGGCGGCCCGGAGAAAAACCCAGACGACCATGACGCCGAACACGATGAGCAAGCTCCAGTACCGCAGCGCGAAGAAGAGATCGGCAGCCGCCGGATATCCCCACTTGTCCAATCCAACGGCAGCACCCCGAAGGATGACGGGAAGTAGGAAGTAAATCGCGAAACCCCAGAAAGCCGGGCCAAAGCGACTTTCCTTTTCCCCTTGCAGCAGCGGCGGTTCCAGATAGGGAGGGTAATCACCACTACATGCAAGCTCACCGCCTAGGGAGCACATAATGAGAAGAAAAACCGCGGCCACGGGGAGAAGGAAAAAGGTGACCCCGAAATGCCACGGTCCCCCGCTCGCGAGCCATGTGTACCCCAGCGACGCAGCGACGTCCGCTAGGACGAGTAGCGTAATCTTCCACCACATAGGAAACCTCCTCGCGTGGAGAGAAAAAAATAAAAAGAATCTGCTTCTAAAATAGAAGAAAAGATAAAAATAGTCAATAGTGCGCGGGAGAGAGGGAGGACTTTCACTGCTCGTCCCGACATCGGGACTACGCTTCAGAAACCCCCGGTTTCTGACTCCGTCAGCTGGCGGACTTCCAAAACGGGGAAATACTTTCGTCTTTCCCCGACCCCCTTTTTCTGTTCAAGTCCTCTCCCGCAGATAAAATTATTACCGCCACTATCGCGACGGTAATAATTTCATTGGTGCGCGGGAGAGGACTTGAACCTCCACGTCCTTGCGGACACCAGCCCCTCAAGCTGGCCTGTCTACCAATTTCAGCACCCGCGCATTCGAAGACATTGTACAACCGAGGTACTGCTTTTTCAATACTATATATTTATTAAAAATCGCAGAAATAAACACGTCCTCAATATCTGAACCAACCGAACATCATGAATAATGTTCTTCTACTCCCCTGTCTCGCAGCGACATTGCTCAACCACAATCGGCGCTCGCTCTCCCTCCCAAGCCATAAGATATCCGAGAGCGAAACTCGTCGTAGCAACAAGAAGAATAATCAGCCAAAAAAGAATAGAGGCCTGCTTTTCCTTAATCCGGAAACGAATTGACATAGTCCCTACCTTTTATTATACTAGATGCGTTTTTAAGGTATGGCACATACAAAAGCCAAAGGTTCAACAAAATTAGGAAGAGATTCTGAAGCAAAGCGCCTTGGCGTGAAGCGCTTCGACGGGCAGGTTGTAAAACCGGGCGAAATTATCGTGCGCCAGCGCGGCACAAAATTCTACCCCGGAAAAAATGTGAAGAGAGGCGAGGACGACACGCTCTACGCCGTGCTCGGAGGATCAATAAAATTCGGCAGGCGGCGCAAAGCCCGCTTTGACGGATCACAAAGAATCATCAAAACAGTTTCAGTTATTACTCCCGAATCCTAGGATTCGGGAGTAATCGTTGCGGCAACGGAACTTTTCACGCCGTCTCCGAAGTCAACTTCTATAGTGTGGTCTCCAACCGTTTTTAAGGGGTGTCGGAGAAGCACATGAACATTGGAAAAGCCCTCGCGCTCAAGAGCGCCTTCAATATCTTTATCTGACACAGATCCAAAGACCTCTCCCTTCTCACCTACCTTTAGCGAAAACTGGAGTTTCGCTCCGCCAAGCTTCTTGGCTGATTCATGGAACGCCGCTATGCGCTCTTCTTGTTCCTGTTCCCGTTTTGCCCTGCGTCTTTCCCACGCAGCTTGCACTTGCGGGGTTGCAGGAAGAGCAAGTTTTCGAGGAATAAGAAGATTGCGGGCGTATCCATCGGAAACTTCGCGCATCTCATCCCGCCTTCCAATGCCTTTTACATCTTTCAAGAGCACAATTTTCATAACACAATGTGAATTGTTGCACCTTCCTTGTTCTCCTGCTTTGCGATATTGTCCCGAAGAACATTTACCGCACGTTCAAGCTGAAGATCAGGATCGCCCTGCTGCCAATCATCAGGCAAGCTTATCTGGATATCCGGCTCTAACCCCTCCTGGTCAATCCGAGAGCCGTTTGGTGTAACCCACTCGGCAATCGAAATCTTAATCGTTGAGCCGTCCTTCAAGAAATCAACTTCCTGAACGGTCCCCTTGCCAAACGTTCTTTCTCCAACAATCGGAATGTTCCGATTATCGCGAAGCGCTCCCGCAACAATCTCCGCAGCCGAAGCCGAACCGCCGTCAACAAGCAAAACCACGGGCATCTGCGTAAACGCCTCATTGCCGTTTGCAAGGAAGGGACGTTCATCACCGGAATAAAATCGCTCCCTTACAACAACCGAACCCCGGCCAACAAACCATCCGGAAATATGATTTGCAACGTCCAAAAATCCTCCAGGATTACCCCGCAAATCAAATACAACTCCCCTCGCTCCCTGAATCAAGGCATCCAGCGACGCCTGGTAAAACAGCGAAGGAGCGTTTGCGTTGAAATTATAGAGGGCAATGTGGGCAATTTTGCCGTCGAGCATTTTCCAATCAAGCGTCGGTACCTCAATATTCTGTCGAGCGATAGTAAACTCCTTTGCCTCCTCCCACCCGTCGCGAAGGATAAGAAGACGGACATTCGTACCGATCTCCCCGCGAATCAGTTTCACGGCCTCTTCAACGCTTAACCCGGTAAGCAAAGTATCATCTACTCTTAAAATCTTGTCTCCTGCTTTGAGCCCGGCCTGATCGGCTGGATTGTTCTTCAAAGGAGTAACAACCACAACCTGCCCTTCACGCATGCCTATCTGTGCACCGATGCCACCGAAATTTCCCGCAAGATCCTGTTCGAATTTTTCCGCATCGCTGAGCTCAAGAAACGCCGAATAAGGATCGCCCAAAGCATTCACCGCGCCATGGATTGCGCCATACAGAATATCCTGGTCGGAAACCTCCTCGATGTTAACGTACTTGTGCTTCACAAGATCAATAGCGTCCCAGAATAACGAAATGTCCACATCAAGGATTTCATTACTGTCCGTGATAACAACCGCACGCTGCGAACCGCCATACAAAACTCCTCCGTAAAAAACCCCGATTGCTGCGAGACCGGCTACGAGCGTAACAGAAGCTATGATAATCTTTCTTTTCATGGTCCCTTCATTAAACACGACTTTCTAAGGAAGGGCAACGCGCTCAACGCGCTGATACTTCGCTCCTTGCGGAGTAAGCACTGATTCCATAAGGTCCATATTTGAGCAACGCCATTCACCATGAAGCGAGCCTCCGGAAATGGACTTCGGGGAATCTAATATTCCGAGAAAACGAGCCGGACCTGAGGGTAAGCGGGCAAGGGTAATGTGAGTATGGAACGCACGGTCATCTTCATTCCACGCGATACTATGCTCACGCAACGCTTCCACAAGGTAACGTCTGAACGCGGAAAGTGTTTGGGATGAAGCTTTGTCCCCGGAAGCCCAAATCATACGCGCTCTCCGATCGTCGGGACCGTAATGGATGCGCTCAAGTTTCACAAAAACGGAAGCGCATGCCCGGGAAGCCGCCTTCTGAAGAGCTTGTACAATGGAAGGAATCGCCGATTCATCCTGGTCTCCCAAAAAGAGAAGTGTAACGTGCCGGTACTCAATCGGCGTGAAACGGAATTTTCTGGAAATTTGGACGGAGATACGTTCGAGTGTGTTTTGTATCTCTTCATTCGCCTCTTCGGAAAGAGGGATGGCAATAAAAAGACGCCTTTTCATGAACACAATAATACCATAGAATGACCTTGGGGCTTACCTCGCCTATGGCTTTAGATAAGAACTACATGGACGTAATTCGGGAACGCGCAAAAAAAAGCCGGGTGTATCAAAAACATCAGTCAACCGGGCTTGCACTTGCGGAAATTCTCGAAGATCGCGAACACAAAGCCCTGTACATGCGTCTTGCAAAAAAATACCGCGAAGATGATCTGATCCCACTCGCAAAACGGGTTGCTGAAAACAAAACAGTAAAAAACAAAGGAGCTTATTTCATGCGCGCATTCTTCGGGGAGGGAAAGGCAGAAAAACAATCACAACAAAAAGATGGAACATGTGCTCGTCGTAACAAACAAAAATGACGAAAAAATCCTCCGAAAGAAAACGGAGGAATACGATATTGCGCTCCTTAAAGATGGAAAAGAGCGCGAAAAACTGCGCGACGTTGTGAGAAAAATGCGTGAAGCCATGCGCCGCTGCGACGGCGTCGGGTTAAGCGCAAACCAAATCGGGCTTCCGCACCGCCTTTTTGTTGCGCAGATTCCCGACAACCAGGGAAAAATGAAGTCCTACGCGGTATTGAATCCCAACCTGGAAAAAATGTCCGACGAAAAAGAAACGATTGAGGAAGGATGTCTAAGCGTGCCTCGCCGTTACGGCCCCGTCCCCCGTCATCATCAAGTCACGCTCACCGGATACAACCCGAACGGGAAGAAGTTGAAAATAAAGGCTTGGGGGCTTCTTGCCCGCGTTTTCCAGCATGAAATAGACCACCTCGACGGAAAGCTTTTCATCGACCGCGCGACCACGGTATACGAAACTGAAACCGAGGAAGGGGGTGGGCAGAAAATTTAGTTCATGGATCGCAATTTTAAATTCATTTTCTTCGGAACGCCGAAATTTGCCTCAATTGTTCTCGAAGAGCTCATCGCATCGGACTACGTTCCCATTGCCGTTATCTGCAACCCCGACCGGCCCGTGGGACGCAAAAAAACAGTCACTCCCCCGCCGGTCAAGATTTTAGCTAAAAAACACGGTATCCAAATTCTTCAACCGGAAACTTTGACGGATTATCAATTATCAGCCGCCAGTTATAAACCTAACCTTGCCATCGTGGCTTCCTACTCAAAAATCCTACCGAAAGAAATCATGGAAAGTTTCCCGCTCGGCGCGATTGGCGTGCACCCTTCCCTCCTTCCAAAATATCGCGGCGCCTCCCCTATTCAAACCGTGATCCTGAACGGCGAAACGGAAACAGGGGTCACCCTTTTCCTTATGGATGAGAAAGTTGACCGCGGTCCAGTTATCACACAAGAAAAAATAAAAATAGATGCGGACGAAGCATATCCGGAACTGCATGACCGTCTCGCAACACTCGGCGGAAAACTACTCGTGAAGATCCTGCCCGATTTTCTTAAGGAAAAGCTGAAACCGCAGGAACAAAATCACGCCGAAGCAACAATGACGAAAAAATTCAAAACAGAAGATGGCTTTGTCGCACCCGAACTCCTAAAACAGGCACAGGAAGGAGGTGGTGAAATTGCAAGAGAAATATTCAACAAAATCCGCGCATTGGGAGCGGAACCGGGCGTTT
>CAZHOF010000003.1:0-16537 GCA_964534105.1 uncultured Candidatus Saccharibacteria bacterium | reverse complement strand
ATTGCAAGAGAAATATTCAACAAAATCCGCGCATTGGGAGCGGAACCGGGCGTTTGGACAATTACAAAAGAAAAACGAATGAGAATAAGAGCGGCCCATCTCGAATCAGACGGAAGATTGAAAATCACAGTAATACAGGCGGAGGGTAAGAAACCCGGAGGACTTGACAAAAATAAAGTTTTAAGTTAACATAGGAAAAGTTCGTTTCGCGTCCTACCAAGGAGGTGTCAGGTGAATATCGGCGAAAGAGTCAAAAACCGGCTAGGCGTTTTCTACGTGACTATCATCAGTGTCGGACTGCTCTTCCTGGCGTTCGCCGGCGGAACAGTGTGGGTTCCGATGATGATACGCGGAGAAACCACCCCATGGTACGCCTGGATCACGGGACCTGGTGTGGTCGCAGTTCTCGGGGGAATCGGTCTTTGGCTGCTCTGTATCGTGATGAACCGGAACCGGAACAACACAGCAGAACACGACCCGCCAATGCAGTGGGACGAGCCACCGCTCGTGCAGTAAGTTCAAGGCCCCATCAATGTTGATGGGGCTTTATATTTCTAAAGCACGAAGAGAATTGCTCCAGCGGTAATAAGTGCCGCCCCGATTCCCGATTTCCAGGTTAAATATTCGCCGAGAAAAAGAACGGCAAGGATAAGAACAAAAACAACGCTCAACCGATCCAGCGCAGCAACGCCCTGCGGCGGGCCGTGTTTTAAAGCAAAAAAGTAGAAAAACCATGAAGCCGCTCCCGCAAGTCCGGAAAAAAGGATAAAAAGAAGCGACTTTCCGTCGATTGTTCCGAGAAGCTTCGCTTTGCCGAGAAAAAGAGAAGTGAGTACCAGCGCGCACGCCATGATCACCGCCCGCACGGAGGTCGCAAGCGTGGTATCAACATGCTGGATGCCGATTTTCCCGAAAATCGCGACCAAGGCGGCAAAGATTGCGGAAAGTAAACCGTAAAGAATCCAAGACGCCATGCTATATGCTTTTATTTCTTCCAAATATATCTAACAAGCTGCCAGCCGTACTTAGCGATAATCAGTAGGATTAAGAGGTAAACGGCGTACTGCAACGCGAGGAAAAGAAGCGCAACAAGATTGACGGTAATGTCCTGAACAACCAGATTGATATCGCGCACGAATTCTTTCAGAGCTGCTTTCCATGAATCTTTCAGGTTTTCTCCGTCAATGAGCTTGTTCTCGAAGATATTGACGCGGAAATAGGTATATTCCAGCCGGTCGAGCTGTTCCGCTTTTGACCGCTCAATTCGCTCGAGTTGGGAATTGATGTTAATCCGCTCCTGCGTCAGCCGCTCGATGATATTTATCTTGCTGTCGATAATTTTTGCCAGGCTTTCAACGTCCTGAACCCTGATAGCCAGCACGGTAACGTCGTCATACGCGCTCACGGCTTTTCTTAAAGTTTCATCGATTGAGAGCAATTTCTTTTCCAATATTTCCGCTTCGCTCGTAAAATCATCAACTAATCTCTTAATCGTGTAGACATTCTCGGAAAGCTCTTTCGGGCCGATCTCCTTAATAACAGCCAGAATTTCGTCGACGTTATCCCGCTTAACCTTAAAGACATAGCTGCATCTATGATCATACTCACTGGCGTTTTCAAAAATAACATACTCCTCGGCTTTGAGACCGGCGATCATCGCGCAGGTTTTATCAAGCTGACGCGTTTCAATCGTCGCGTTATATTCGGTTACTTCAAACTCCTCGGCCTCATCCCCCGTCGTTCCGCCGTTTCCATAGATAGGCATGGAACTCGGAGTCGTGCCGACATTTCTCGTTGACAAGCCGACTGAATCTTCTCCGCCGTATTTTGCGGCACTCCCGGAATCGCCGGCATACTCATACGCCGGCGCGGCCTGGGGCGAAACGCTGCTTACTCCAGATTTTTCGAACACCGAATTAAATGATGAGCCGATCAAACGGAAACCAACGGCAACAACAATAATGGCCAAAAGCACTAACCCGGTTGCTTTCAAAATATTGGACGTTTTGAAATTAAACTTCGTTAAAAAATCCATAAGATTCTTCCACTTTCTAACTTCTACTTACTATCTCCCTTTTATTATATCATTCTGTCTTATCAAAACAATACAAGTTGATCTCTCCAGTACGTACGGAACAAGAAACCGTACTCCATTAAAAAGTTATCTCTTCAAACTGAAACTGCGGGCAGTATTATAGAACACCTCCTTGTATCCTTCCCAACCGCCCTGGGTTGTGTTGAAAGACATCACCCAAATATCCTCCCCTTCTATATTGTATGTAATATTTTTGTAATCGGCGGACAACGACGACGGAAACAATTATTTTCGTTTTCGCGCGCTGATTAAAACACGGCTAACGCACCCCCACTCGCCCAGAAACCGAACCAGCCCGCTATTCCCTAACTAGGCCTAATTTTTTCTCTCTGCGCCAGCTCTTGATTTCGCTCTCACGCCGCCGCGCGTCTGCAAGATTTTTAAATCCTTCCGAATGTACTAACGTGACAGGCCGACGAATCTTGGTGTAATGAGCTCCCCGCTTGGAATCATTATGTTGTTCCAATCTCCGCTCAAGGTTATTCGTACAACCCGCATACAACGTCCCGTCGGCGCATTTGAGGATGTAAACAAAGTGGGGCACGAAGTTATTTTACTACTTTCTCAAGCCCGTTGGCATCCAAGCCCTAACCCTTCAAACGTTACCAAGGTTCATTGTCTCGTTCCGCTGGTTAATAAACTTTATAAGAACCATAACTCCTCAAAAATTCCAAATACCTTTTAATCGCTTTCGCTTTTTTGGTTTATTAATTCACGTAACTGCGGTAATTGCCGCTCCACCGCTTCCTCACCAGCTAAAATTTTATCCCGGCCGTTAACAAACTGGTACCAATAGCTTTTCCCGGCATCTATTTCGATAACCATGTCGGCACTCGCCGTATTAAGAAGCGCTAAATGATGCCGTAAAATATTTAAAGAATCGTTCGCGATATCATACCAGCCAGGACTCCATTTTTCATCGCAATAATGCCTGTCTAAATTAACAGCAATAACTATATCAGCCCCCATGTTCCTGGCAATTTCCACCGGGACGGGGACGGACAATCCGCCGTCAGCCAATACTCGGCCATCTATTTCAACGGGTTTAAAAACTAAAGGAATAGAAATGCTCGCCCTGATAGCTTGCGCCATTTTATCCTTACTCAAGATTACAATTTCTCCCGTCTTCAAATCCGTTGCCACGGTTACAAACGGTATTCTACAATCCGCAAAACTTTTTCCGTCGATGTAGCTCTCTATAAATGCCTTTACTTTTTCCCCGCCAATCAGTCCTTTTTTCAGGCTTGGATCGGACAAAACGGAAAACACTTTACGCCAATCAGTGCTCAATGCGATTTCTTCGATTTCCCTTATGCTCAATCCGGCCGCATAAAATCCGCCAACCATGGCACCGATGCTTGAACCGGCAATAAAATCAATGGGAATGTTATTTTTTTCCAAAACCTTAATAACGCCGATGTGCGCCAGCCCCCTTGCGCCACCACTTCCCAATGCCAGACCTATTTTCGGTTTCACTGATTTGATATGTTTTTAGCATATCACAAAAGAATGGCGTTCTTCGATAAAAAACGTTCTGGATATTGTAAACTAAGCCGCCTTAACACGCGTCTTTCCCATTCAACCCAGATGCGCGTGAGCTAAACCACTCTTATGATGCACTTGCACTGAACTTATCGAAGTGCTGCGGGACCAGACTCAGACCGGATTCTCATAAACTAAAACTCAGCGAAAATTTTCTTAGTTTCGATATTAATTTCCACTTTCCTTCCATGCGGCAGCGCAATTTGGGGATTAGTGTGTCCAATATCGAAATTCTGGACGACAGGGACGGCTTTGTTATAAACACGTACGCAACGCAATATGGCTTCCCGCTGAGCTTCGCGATGTGCCCTTTTCTCCTCGACGGTTTTTCGATTATCGAACTCCCACGCCTTGGGTCGGCCGACGATAACCGCCCTTATCCTTTCCAAGATCCCGCGCTCGCCGAGTGCGCGATAGGCGCGGAAAACATAATCAGCGGACGGAATTTCTTCCGATGTTTCCGTGAAAAGAACTACGTTTTCAAAATCTTCGAGAGAAGGAATGGGAACGTCATGGCGCAATAATTCATCAATAGATTCCAGACACCCGCCCCACGTGATGCCTTCCGCGGAGGTGTTTCCGTCCCAATACCACCCTTCGTTCTTTTCATATGCGCGCATTTTTGAAAGGTTTGAAGGATCACTCCAATCGAGATCAATATCGTTACACTCACCGCTTGGAACGAGCTCAAAATCGCCCTCATCAAAGAATGCGTGCTTAAGGAACGCAATGGTAAAATCTTCCATCTTCCCTTCCAACCCGAATTGTGTGAAAAGCGATGCGCCATAGTACGAAGGTATCCCGTTAAGCCAAAGAAAATTTTCGAAATGCGTATTATCGCTGAAACCGAAAAAGAGCTTGGGATTATCAATGAATGGCCGGGTGGGCAATTTCTTCACGTATGTCACCTGATCGTCGCCTCCAAGTGAAGCAATAACCGCCTTAATTCCCCTGTCTTGAAATGCATCAATGAGATCTTTCGCCCGCTCTTCGCCGGATGCGCTGATTTTCTTTGTTGTCAGAAACTCCACGGGCTCAAGGTGAAAAATATCACGCAGCCGTTTCAATCCCAGTTCATACACGTGAGGCCATTTTCCGGGTGCGGCAAACGAGGGTGAAAGGATAGCGACTTTATCGCCCGGCTCCAACTTCTTTAATTTCTGAAATTCCATAACATCCTTGGTTTGATTTAACCCAAATGCGCGTGATCGTTATAAACCCAAAGTCGCCAATGCGGCTCTTCTCTGAAACTGCCGTGATAGCGTAATACCGTCAGACCGGTATTCTCCATGGAAACAGACCTTTGAAAATTTTTGAATGCATCTGCGGAGAGTGCGGCTCCTAAAAGAACGCGGGCTACGATAGTGCGCAGAATATAACCGTGCGTGACAACAACGAACGTGCGCTCCGTTCGAGAATCAAAAAAAGCGAGTGCCCGATCGGCGCGAGCGATCAAATCGTCAAAATTTTCGCCGTCTTCCACCCGCATGCCCGGCGTGTACAAACTTTTCTCCCATTCCATCCAAGCGGCATTCGCTTTCTCGTCCGTATAAGGTTTGCCATAAATGCTGGTCGGCTTCACGCGCTCGACAAACAACTCTGAAAATTCAGCTTTCTTGCCCGTCGCTTTTTCAATTGCTTCAGCGGTTTCCTTCGCACGCTGAAAGGGACTTGCAATGAGCGCTTCGAACTCCAATCTGGAAACGCGATCAGCGATGTTCTCAGCCTGCTTCCGTCCTTCTTCATTTAACGGAGAGTTGGGCGACTGAAATACCGGCGCGACGTTGTCGGCACTCTGCCCATGGCGCACAAAATACACGATTTTTTCTATTTTCACTTCGGACATGGTTTTTGATTATCCTAACCACTTACTTTTTCACTGTCTACCTATTATGGAAATATGCCTCCCCTGTTTAATTTTTGCAGCTTTTGACGCGACTCTATAATTCGAAAAAAACATATCTTCACTAGTAGCCGTGCAAAACGGACTGATTTCAATGTTATTCTTTTTAAGACCAGCCATTTTTACCTCTTCGCTTAGAAAAGTTTTAAGATCAAAGTTTTCTGCAACATCCTTTTTCACTACATTGCTTAATACAACATTCCATAATCCAGATTTTTTCAGGTTATATGCTCGAGAAGTAATACATGGACCTATGTAACATATTAAATTCGGCGGTTTTGCATCGCACCAATCTTCCATACACTTTATAGTATTTTTCACAATGCCCGAAAAGGCCCCCAAGACTCCCGCGTGCACCAACGCATAACATCCAGTTATTAGATCGTAAAACATCACCGGCGCACAATCTGCCAATGCCATTGCGATAAAAAGACTATCGGATTTGCTTATACAAGCATCAATGCCAGATTCAGGATGTAGAATGTAATCTTTTGGAGGATTAATCCCTGGCATCTTTTTTATTCGCATTATCTCTGGCGAACGTTGAGTTAGATCGACGCAACCATTTCTGCGAGACCTTGATACCAGCGCTATATTCGCGCTATGTCGTAAATTGGGAAAAAGAACAACAGAAGATCGATGATCTATGCCCAGTCTATTAAAAAACTTTCCACGGTTATCGCGCGCACTGTCATCCAGATCTCGCGTAATGGACATATTACCAAAACTTTTAGTCGAAGTGCCGTTGACGACCTTAAACTCTGTTAGCTTATGTGAAGTGATAATTTGATCAATCATCATTTAGGCAATTGATAAAAGTGTAAAATAATTTTTATTGCAAACTTATTTTTTCACCTTAAACATTCCGCCATGTATTTTTTAATCTTCAGGTTAGCGCTTTCACGCATCTTTTCATCGAAATTGGCTCTTCTCAAAGGAATTTCCCAAGAAAATTAGAGTCTAACTCTTCTTAATATTTCATTTCTCTTTAAAAACCCTTCTAATTCACCTACTAGGCAAGCTAGGCGTCCCACCCTTGACGAAAAAGGCGCGAGTGTAATAAATAGAATTTTCATATTTGCTTTTTATCGTCACTATCAAAAATAAAAACATCTCCCCTCGTTTCCAAGACATCTTCATGCACAATCACCCCAGATTTTTCCGTAATGGCAATTACCTTCGAGTTAAACTTCTTAGCGAACTCAAATATTTTTTTATCCAAAGAACTTTCATAATGTGGCATCACTGATTTATCCCCCAGTAAATTAAGACCTTCAAAACGAGAATAGTTTTTATCATTTTCTTCTTCGACTATACGCAAGTCTTTCCCTAAAATCATCGCACCAGCGCTTCCTCCATAGTATATTCCGCCTTTTTCGATATATTCCTCGATCTTTCGGGTCAGGTTATTTGACATAAAATAATCGAGTAACTTATATGCATTTCCCCCACCTACATACATTGAGTCGAATATGTTTAGATCCTGAATCCGATCTTGTTGCAATAACATGGTAAAATCTATATCTTTTCCTTCAGCGTGCTTAGAAACAAGGCCAGAAAACCAATCGTAACAAACCTCAAAACCCACCATTCTCCTATCGAGCGCTATCGGTATGTATAAAATTTTTGCCCTTTCAGGAAGTATGGAAAAATAATTTTCATCGAATTCAAAGCTTTTCTCTATATCTCCGCCTCCAGACAGAAAAATGTAACCTGTATGCATATTAATTTTTTGTAATTCTATCTATCCGTTCTTCTTCCTTGTCAAAAATTTTTCCACTTGGATTTGAATATCTCGACATCAAATAAAGACACTTTAAATCTTTTTTATTTTTTTAAATTTTTCCATTGATTCAACATAACCGTCTCTCATTGGATAATTATGAATCTCCTCTAATTTAATCCATTTGTGCTCTAAATGCTCATCGCTGATGTTTATTGTGCTTAAATCGGCCTGACATTCAAAAACAACGAGGATAAAATGATAATCGTCACCTCTAGCATTTACTGTAAAATCCCAAACATTTACTATGTTACCAACTTTAACCTCTCCTATACCAAGCTCTTCCGTAAATTCCCTTTTTAGCGTTTCCTTTGGATGCTCTGCAAAATCTATCCTACCTCCAGGCAATTCCCATCTGCCGTTTTTATCTTTCAACATAAATACACTGTCATCTTTGTAGATAATTCCTTTAACTGAGACTCTTTGAATTTTTTGGTTTATCTGGTTCATTGTTTTTTCTTTAATTTATAAAAAATATCGTAGTTTGTGTTTCTCTAATTTTACCATTCTAGATAGTCACTCTCTACGACCCCGAAAAAACATCCGTATTAATGCACCTCGGGTGGCCTTTCAAGCTGGCTGCCACTCTAATATTCGAACTTTCTTTGTTTCGTACTGATAAAATCTCGCTTTTTATTATAATTATTTCGGTTCGAATCTCAGACAGGTTCGCGTCTTGGAATTCATAATTTTTAAAAACCATTCGGCTCTTGGTTTAAAATAGATCACATCTGGGTAAAATAACACTCTTCTTGGTTTTATTGGTCCTGCCATATTATTCTCTAGCTAAATTAGTTTTACATTTTGGACATTCAAATGTCGAACAAGGAATGCCACGTTCGTGAGGAATTTTATAACCGCATTTTTTGCAAGCACAATAACCACCCGGTCCTACTCCCTTTGCTTCTTCGGTCTCTTCTTTAAACCTACTTTTTCTCTGCCACCCAAAACCTCTACCAAATTCAGGCTTGTAAAATCCTGTTTCCACTTCGTGACTTGTGATTTGGATAACAACATACTGAAGACTTTCTATCTCTTTTATGAGTTTTTCTCTTAAGCTATTGGAAATTTTAGTTGCCTCTTCCACCCTTAAACCGCTCGGCAGTTTTATTTCCAAATTTGCAGTAACAGCTGAACCTTTTTTCTGAGTCTTTAAAGAGGAGATTTCAATATTTTGTATTTTAGCAATTGTTTTTATCTTTTCTTCAATTTCTTTACCAGCCGAGACATCGAGTAAAGAATCAACTGCTTCTTTACCTAAAGAAAAGGATTCTTTAATGATATAAGCGCCAATTAAAAAAGCTAACAATGAATCAGTATAAATCCAATATCTTGTAAAAAATAAACCAACAAAAACAGCAAGCGAAGCATAGACATCAACCCTTGAATGAAATCCGTCTGAAAGTAAACTGATGGAATTCTCTTTTTTGCCATAATGAATTTTTAATCTAGCCATTATTTCATTAACAGCTGCTGAAAATATCATTATCCCAAAAACTAAATAGCTAATTTTAACTTTTTCAGGATCAAGAAAACTTTGATAAGCCTCGTAAATAATTCCCACACCCGTCACTAAAAGGATTATAGTAATAATCGTGCCAGCTAAAACCTCAAATTTATAATGACCGTAAGGATGTTTTTGGTCACTAGGTTTTTTGGAAATTCTGATTCCAATATAGCCAACAGCCGAGGAAAAAATATCCATAAAAGAATGGACCCCTTCTGCCAAAATAGCAGCAGAACCCGAAAATACACCAACAGCTATTTTGCCTCCCGCTAAAATTACATTCGCCAATATTGAGATGGTAGCAACTTTTTCCTTCATTATTTTATATTTTCTTTGATTTTTCACTCGACTCTTTTTCTTCACATTAATTTTACATCAAGAAAATCCAGAAACCTAAAACCAACATAATTACTCCGCCTATCAAATGAAATAGCCTTATGTTTCTTTCCTTCCAAACCTCAGCTCGCCGAATCGATGAAATACCAAAATGGATAACAAAAACTATAACTAAGAGCGGCAAAACGAAAACTAAGTTGTAATATAGTAACACCGGTATCACATCCACCAAATTCCGTGCCTGCGAAAGCAAGCCAATCACAAAGAAATACGGCCCACCTGTACACGGAAGCTCAAAAAATGTGACAACAAAACCAGCCAGAAATGCGCCTACGGGCGAGGTAATGCCATTGATAATTTTCTTCAGCGCAGGCCGCCAACTTCGCGGTATCTCCATAACAAAACCCCCACCGCCATAGAATATAAAATCCTTTATATTGGCTAACCCGATAATAACAGCCACCGCTCCAACAATCTTAGCGATTACACCGGAAAGATTTGTAATAGCAATAAGCTGCAACAAGCCCAACCCAAATAAAAAGTAGGTGATATAAATGGAGAATATAAAAGCTAAACCGGCGCATAGAGCTCGCCGCTTATTACCCGCACCCGTCATGAGCACGGTAAGAAGTATGAGTAAAACCGCTATAGCACAAGGATTGATCGAATCTACCACAGCCGCTCCCGTTATTGCCCAAAGCGAGTACGACTTATTTGGCTTCTGTTCTCCTACAGGTAGCAATGTCTCTATAACTCTGGCGGTAAGATTTGGCTTATTTTCATTTTCCGTATGTGCTATAACCGCAATAATCTTATTTTCTAAATTATCAATAATTGGTTGATCGCCCACCAGGTACTCGCCTTTCACAAATATCACTGGCACGCCGCGTTCTAATTGGGGAACATTGTACTGATCGTAGAGTTGGTACAAAAGCAGTGCATTAGCCTGATCGTGGTATATTTCATGACTTTTGAGCTCAACTTGAGGATATTTTATTTTTAAGTCAGCGATAACGGGTTCTACTTTTGCACAATGCTGACAACCATTGCCATAGAAAAAATGGACATCAAGTAAGGTGGAAGCATAAGTAGAAGAAAGTCCAAATAAAAATAGGAAAATGAAAAATAAGAATAAAACCCTTTTCATACTTATGAAACTAATATGATTTTTTGTGAAAAATAATTGAAATTAAAAATATAATTACACCGAAAACAATTACTGCAGGACCAGTAGGCAATTGAATAAATCGAGTGACAACAATACCACCAACCGCCGAAATAACACCAAACATAACCGCTGAAAGTTTATAACAAAGTAGTCCTTTGCTTATATTTTTTGCCGATGCCGCTGGAACAGCAATAAGCGCGGCAGTTATTAATCCTCCTACTAAATAAACACCTAAAGCAACAACAACGGCAATGCTTAAAAGATAGAGTAGATTATATAAACTTGTATTGACCCCCTCTATCGTCGCAAGATCTTCATATATATTCATAAGCACCATTTTTTTATATATCCGCCCTATGATATAAAAGACAAGGACGCTCAATATGACCGTCATGAATGTTTCTTGCGATGTTATTTTTGTTATATTTCCAACTAATGCTTCCTCTGCCTTGCCGATGGGTAAAATAAGAAGTGCGGTTCCAACTCCAAACGCAAAAATAATTGCCGCTAAATTTTCCATAGGAAGATTTGTCTTTTTTTCCAAAATCCAAATTAAAATCGCTCCCAAGATAACAAAAGGAAATGCTCCCAATGAAATACTAAACCCAAAAATAAGCGCCAAAGCTACTCCTGGCAAAGCTAAATGAGCAAGAGGACCCGCAACTATCGACATTTTTTTTGAGAGCATCAATGTACCTAAATAACCCGAAATACCACCTATAAATACTCCACTTATTAATGTAAGGACAAATTGATTCAGCATAATATTATAAATTAGTGATGTTCATACAATTTAATTTCTTTGCCAAAAATTTGTTTTAACATCTCTGGATTCAAAATTTCTTTTGGTGGCCCAAAACAAAAATGTTCTTTGCGATTTAGACATAATACATTCGTTGAATATTTGTATACGATATTAAAATCATGTGTTACAAGAAAAATTGTCAATTTCTCTTTCTCCCAGATGGAATGCAAAAGAGAATAAATAGTCTCACCGCCACCAATATCTATACCTGTTGTTGGTTCATCGAAGAAAATAACATTAGGGTGCGAGACTAAAACCCACGCTACCAACATTCTTTGAAACTGCCCACCAGACAAACTCCCTGCTCTTTTCGAAAGTATATTTTCTTCTAATCCCACTAATTTTAAAAAACTTTCAAGCTCTTCCCTTGTTGGTGATAAATTTTTTAAACTAAAAAAATCAAATACCGTTAATGGAAGATCTTTAACACGTAATTGATTTAACCCCTGGGGCAGATAACCGATTTTTTGTTTTTCATACCACGTAACATTTCCTTCGTATGGTAAAAAACCCAAGAGAGTTTTTAAAAGTACGCTTTTCCCGGCTCCATTAGCGCCTAAAACGGTTAAAATTTCTCCTTTCTTTACTTGAAAGGATAAATTTTTCAAAACCTCCTCTCTATCTAAACTAACGTTTAAATTTTTAACCTCTAACAACATGGTTATTATAAGTATTTAATAATATTTTATAACTTTTTCATTAATCAACACATCAGCAATTTTATAGAAACTCAACTTTTACCTACCCAAAAAAGTAAGTATATGCCCATAACTATTTATTATCAAAATAACACACAATTTAACACTATAAATTTAGTTGAAAACTATACTGAAGTAAAATAAAGAAAAGTTGTTAATATTCTTCATAAATAGAATCTACAAAAAGATGGAGTCCCTAAGCTCGTCTCTGTTAATGTACTCAGCAACAAGATTACTGAGTGATGAAAAACCGATTCTGCTGCGCAAAGAGGTTTTTCTATCAGCTGCGGGACAGGGATTCGAACCCCGATACCATGCTCCAGAGGCATGTGTCCTACCATTAGACGATCCCGCAATACTTATTCTTTAATTTTACTCTCAATATGCTCAATTAGACCTGCCTGCGCATGCAGGAGGCAGGTGATCCCGCAATAGACGTTATGCTACTATTATTACCGTATGCTCAAGAAGAAATCAACGCTTATCGTACTGGTCATTGCGGTAGTCATCCTGGGACTCGCCTTGTATCCCAACATCTGGAAAGGCGGTTCTGATACGGAAAATCAGCAAACGAACCACTCCGTCCCCTGCCTCCTTCCGAATCTTTCACTCATTCAGCATATCCATGCCACCCTTATAATTACTGTTGACGGCGAACCCGAAGCGGTTCCCGCGAATATCGGTTTATCCCAAACCTGCGAGCGCGCGGTTCACACGCACGAAACTGACGGCGTGATTCACGTTGAAGCGCAGGATAACCGTCGGTATGTTTTCGCCGATTTCCTGGACGTTTGGGGCAAAGAT
The DNA here is from genome assembly GCA_964534105.1 of uncultured Candidatus Saccharibacteria bacterium. Classification (GTDB taxonomy): domain Bacteria; phylum Patescibacteriota; class Minisyncoccia; order UBA6257; family GWB1-50-10; genus CAZHOF01. Next base: position 3,896 of record CAZHOF010000003.1, on the reverse strand, counting down.
TCAAACCGCCCCGGTTACGAATTGGAAACCCTTGTTGACGGAAAACCGTTCGCTGGAGATCTCGCCGAACTTGAGCTCGAAAACGAGCAGATTATAGAACTACACTACGCGGCATTAGAGGAATAAAAACAAAAGCTCCCGAACATATCTGTTCGGGAGCTGATGATGTTCAGGCGGCGACCGCCGTGGCGGAACGCACTTCCATAATCTCGTCGAGTCCCGCCTTCACGATGCCCGTGGCGCGATTGCAGAATCTGTTCGTCCACACCGCACCGAGTTGGTCCCTGCGGTGAAGAGCGTTCTGCTTGAGGCCCTGCACCTCCGAAACGCGACGCTCCGGATCCAGGATCTCCGAGAATCTTTCGAGATCACGCTCGAATCGCTCCCGAACCGCTTCCGCGATACGAAAACGGACAGACGGACGCGAAACCACTCTGTTTCCCCTACGCATCGCGCACCTCCTTGAAAAGGAAACCGATCCTGAAAGTATGCAACTCTTATGATGCTACTTTAATTATATCACACTATAGTGAAAATGTCAATAGATACGGAAATATTGCTAAAAGGGAGGAAATCCGCGACGATGGATACTATGCACACGGAACTCGAGGCGAAATTTCTCGATATCTATCCCGAAACATTGCGGGAAAAACTGAAAGCGGGAGGAGCTCGACAAGTCCACAAAGAACGCGTGATGCGGCGCAAAGTATTCGATTTCCCCGATCTGCGCCTCGAAAAAACCGGAGCATGGATCCGCGTTCGCGACGAGGGCGACAAAATAACGTTGAGCTTTAAACAACTCATCGACCGTTCACTCTGCGGCACGAAGGAAATGACGGTTGCAGTGAGCGACTTCGAGGAAATATGCAAATTGCTCAAAGCGATAGGCCTCGAAGAACGATCATATCAGGAAACGAAACGCGAAAAATGGTTATGGGACACCTCTGAAATCACTATCGATACGTGGCCATGGATACCGACTTTCGTGGAAATCGAAGGAGAATCGGAGGAGAAAATCCGTGACCATGCGCAAAAACTTGGTTTCGACTGGAATGCGGTACTCCACGGAAGCGTGGAAACGGCGTATCAAAAATATTATGATGTAACGGAAGAAGAAGTGGACAGCTGGCCATTGATTACATTCTCGGAAGTTCCGGAATGGCTTGTCGTTAAGAAAAAGAGATCATGAAAACAGCCGTAGTCATTATCCGTTGGATCATCGTAGGAACTGTTATCGTCCCCTTTATTCTCATTATCACGCTGGGAAGTACGGGAACGGTTCTCGTAACCAAGCTCACCAATGGAGAAATATTTAAAACGTGGCTCCGTGAAGGGGAAGTATATGAGCGCATCGTCCCAATCGCCGTGGATCAGCTCCTCGGGAAAATCGGAGAGCAGTCGGAACAAGCCCCACCGGAAGCACAAACACAATCCCCCATCGGCACGTTTATTTCAAAAGAAGAAATAAAAGCGGAGGCACAAAATGTTTTTCCGCCCGCGTGGATTCAGGAACAGGCAGAGCAAGTTATCGACAGTTTCTTTAACTTCGTACACGGAACAAGCGAAACATTCACCTTTGCCGTTGACCTCGCTCCAATAAAGGAGAACGGACAAATCGTCCTCGCAAAACTCTTTAAAAAACGCGTCGCTGAACTCTCTCCATGTTCCGAAATCGGTTCCTTGGACCAGTTTGATTTATTTAAAGCAACCTGCTTCCCTCCCAATATAGAAAAAGAGGAGGCATATCGCATAATAGATGAGAAGATTGATACGATCCCCTTATTCAAAGAAACGATGATCACGCCGGAGAGTTTGAATTTCAACCAAGATAATATTGAGCTTCTGCGCCGGATACTGAGTTTTGCCCAATATCTCCCCGCAACACTGATAATTCTTGCCATCCTCGTCACGCTCCTTACCTTCGGTTTCACGCCAGGAAAACGGGCAAAATATCTGGTGAGCGGACTGCTCTGGCTCATCCCCGGTATTCTGCTTATAGGCGGTGGTGGGATGTCACGGTTCGCAGGACCGCGCCTTCTCACAGCACTCATTAAACGGGGAGGAAATGAAATTCCGGAATCGGGCCTCTCACTTATCGATAACCTCTTCAAGATAAGCATTGCTGATATCTCTGCATATCTTATCATCGCGGGATGCGTCACAGCGGGAATAGGCGCTATCTTCTTCGTACTCTCGTCACTAACGAACATATCGAAAAACGATGCATAACCGGTGATAACATAAGGAAAACGGGATGTCATTCGACATCCCGTTTGATTTACTCGAGACTGCAAACCTCAACACCGTCCGGGAAAAGATTCGCCGGCAACTCCAAGGGGTGCTCTTCAAGAGAGCGATTAAGAAGCATCTGGAGAGCGGCATCTCCCAAACTGGTGTCACCGAGGAAAAGAGCGACAAATTGTAGCTCTTCGGCGCTTGGATTTTCACGCTCAAGATCCCGTAGCAAGGCATCCATCCCTCGCCTCCTTTTTAAAAGTGCCTCATCATCATACACCCGAAGAAAATCAAAACAACCCCGACTGTAATCGGGGTTGTTTTGATTTCTTATCCAATTAGGACTGCGGAGTTTGTGGCGCCTCTGGAGAAGAGGGCTGCTCCGGCTGCTGTGGTTCCTGCGGCTGTGCCTGTTCCCCTCCTTCCTCTTGGTTCAAGGGGACATTACACTGCGGGCAGCTTCCTGCTTCCGGAGAAGAAAAACCGCACTGTGAACATTTGTACATATCGTTGTTTGCTTACATTTCATGCGTGCAGCGTACGACTATAGCCACTCTCCAATATGTAAATAATGGTATCTTATAAAAAGAGAGAAGGCAATGAAAAATCACAACAGCGCCACGAACCGGGCCGCAAGAGCACCAATGAGAATAGCAAAACCGCCGAGCGTAAACATACGTAACCCTCTGCGCAATGTGCTTATTCCGCCGATTGCGCCTCCAATCATTCCAAGTACGAAAAGTACCACAAGAGAAAGAAGAATAGAAACAAGGAAAGCAGGAAAGACAAAGGAGAGGAAAAGATAGGGTGCAAGTGGAATAAGTCCTGCGACAATATACGAAATAAACATAATAGCTCCGCCGACGGCCCAAACCTTTCGAGGAATTGCACGCTGTGTCACCATCTCCTCGGCGGCATATTCTGAAAGAAAACTGCCAATACCCATGGAAAAGGCCTCGACAAAAATGAGAACGATCCCTGTAAGAATAACCACCTCCCGAGAAACGCCTCCAATAACCACGCCGGAAAGCAACCCGACCGTGGAAACAATGCTGTCCTCAACGCCGAAGATAAAGTTCCGAAGGTAAACTTCTTTTTTTGTATGCATATTAACGATTTGCGTTATAAATCATCTGAATTTCGGCAGCGGAAAGGGTACGATTATAGATGCGAATATCATCAACAGAACCCGTAAGGTCTGTACCATCTAATACTCCGCCGATGTTGATATCGTCCGTACCTTGACGTAACCCTGACCATCCTCCATCAATTATTGTGTTATCAAGTACGCCATCTATATAAACTTTCATTGTGTTCGCTGAATCATCGAGAGTATTAAATACATGATGCCAAGTATTATCGTTCAAAATAGCCCCAACGCTCGTTACTGTAATACCTTCATTAGTTCCGTCGTGAGAATAACTAAACTTGATATTGGAACCCTGAAAATAATTATTGAATACATTCTGCCCGGCATTCTTCCACTTCGTAATAACATGCATGGTACTAACAGGAATTCCTTTATACCAGAAGCCGTAGGAAATATCATTAAAAAGAAGTGAGGTGCTATGATTTACCGTAACCTTGTCGTCGCCATCCCACGTCGCGGCTTTATTCACCTTGCCTGTCTGTCCACGTGAAAGAGTTCCTGCTTCCGTCCC
>CAZHOF010000002.1:0-33618 GCA_964534105.1 uncultured Candidatus Saccharibacteria bacterium | reverse complement strand
ATCGTCTTTTCCGGATTTGAGCGCCCTCTTTGGGAATGGGTTGCCGTTTTCCGTAGCAGATGGACCGGCCATCCGTTCCGCTTGAATCGCCGCGGATGCGAAGAGCGGTTACGCCACACCGGGCCTTCCGAAGAAACCCAGGGGGCGATTGACCATTGGCCACAGTGAGTATCACGAGCCGTCTTGCTATCGAGGCGGCTTTTGTTTTTAATTTGACATTCTTTATTTATTGTGATATAATTAAAGATAGATATTTGAAAGCGTGCGTGGTTTGTTTCACTCACAGGAGGAGAGAACGATGAAACGCGCAATTCGTGTCATTCTGGTAGCGTTGGTGCTGGTGGTTCCCGCTTCCGTGTTCGCCCAGCACGATTTCGCTGTGTGGTCGAAGGTGGACCAGAGCGACGTAACTGTGATTCCGTGGTACGTGTACAACGGCTCGTCCTTGCTCGTCGATGCGCGGTACAATTTCGATCAGCAGAAGACGGCAGGTGCTTTCGTCGGCCGGGCTTTCGAAGTCCGCGGCGTTTCGGTCATGCCGTACGCCGGCGCTCTGGTCGGTGACTACGACGGCATCTCCACCCAGATCAACGCGTTCGCGGGGTTCGATGTCTACACCGTGTTCGTGATGAACCAGTACAGCCGCGGGATCGGAGAAGGTCATGCCGATTTCATCTACCATTGGGTGGATGCGCTTTGGCATCCCAACCCGCGTCTCGCGCTCGGCATCGACGGGCAGGTGTATAAGGAGTCCGGTATACCGCTCCTGGTGGACGTTGGTCCCGTGGTGAAGATTCTCCCCGCGTCCTATTTCTACGTGAAGGCGTGGGGGACGGTTGACCCGAAGAATTCGTGGGACAAGAAGTTTTTCGTCGGTATCGGTTTTCTTCCCGACGAATGGTGTCTCAGCTTCTGACACGACATCAAAGCCGCTGCAATTATTTGTAGCGGCTTTTGTTTGCCAGGCAGTGAAAATGTGATCTTTCACCTTCGGAGAAAGGGACCGTCGAGTAAGAACCAGATTCGACAAGTTGTTAATAAATAATCGAGATGTTTGTGCTCCGTGACACTAAATCGCATTTCTACTGCCTGGTTTGCATTTCGCGCAAGTATTTTTTATAGTGCTTTTAGTTCTCTATTTCCCCATCTTTTTCTAAGGAGGAGGGAGTTATGAATCGTCAGAGGGGAAACAACAAGGGACACAATCGTGTGCCAGGACTGTGTCCTTCCGACCAGCTTGCCGTTCAGGCCGCCCGCGCCAACGCGCAGAGACCCCAAGGATCAATGCCGGTCGGTATCAGCGAACCGGAGCCGAAGAAGAGGAAGAAGCGTCACCGGTGATTTTTCCGCCGCCCGGTTGATTTCTCATCTATCCCTGCAGTTCAAGGACTGCAGGGATATTCTCTTTTGTATCGTGGAGGTTTTACGTTTGTAATGTTACAATAAGCGTACTATGGGCTTGGAATTTTTTCTTGTTTTCTTAGGAATCGTTATTTTTCTTATTAGTTTCCTCGGGATTATTTTACCTTTCTTGCCCGGAGTTCCTCTTGCATGGTTTGGTCTTTTTCTCTACGCCTATTTCACCGATTTTCTTACCGTTTCTCTCTCTACAGTTCTTATTTTTCTCGGGCTTACTGCGCTTACGCTTGTTTTGGACGTTTTCGGCCCGCTTCTCGGAGCAAGACGGCGAAAGGCGACGCGATATGGAGTTCTTGGAGTGGTTCTGGGAATTGTATGTGGCGTTGTCGTGCTTGGCCCGGTCGGATTTCTTATCGGCCCGCTTCTCGGGGCTTTTCTCGGCGAACTCTTTGCGGGGCGAGAGTCCCGGGACGCCTTGCGGACTTCGATAGGGGCCGCATTGGGCATTCTTGCCAGTTCTATCGTCAAGTTTCTTGTGCTTTTAGCAATGCTTATTGTTTTCCTTCTTGCGCTTTGGATATAGCATGTCCTCCTACCCTCCCTTAGAACGGCGGGATTTACCCCAACCTCCTTCATGGCGGAAAGCACTGGGTGTCGGTGTCGTGGTGATGGGACTTGCCATCGGCACTGGCGAGCTGATTCTTTGGCCGCATCTCATTACCAAGTTCGGTTTGGGCTTGTTGTGGCTCGCGCTTCTCGGTATTCTTTTCCAATATTTTATCAATCAGGAAGTTGCGCGCCACGCACTTGCTACGGGCGAAGGGTTTTTTACAAGCTCCGCCCGGGTTTTTTCCTGGTTCGCGCCATTTTGGTTTTTCGGCGCCATTCTTCTTTATATTTGGCCGGGGTGGGCAAGTGCGATTGGCACAACACTCAAAGAACTTTTCGGTTTTGGCGGTCATTATGCCTGGTCGTTTGCAACACTCGGATTGGTTTTGCTTTTTACTTTCAGCGGCCGGGTTGCGTACGTTGTTCTTGAGCGAACGCTTAAAATTATCGTTCCCGTTTTTTTCCTGATGCTGCTTGCGATCAGTTTTTTTAATTTGAGCGCGGAAAATCTTCGTGAGGCCTTCGCGGGACTTTTGAACTTCGGCGGCATCCCCGCGGGGATCGATATTAACGTGCTCTTGGGTGCAATCGTGTTTGCGGGCGCAGGCGGCATGTTGAATCTTTGTGTTTCGCTCTGGTATCGCGATAAACAGGCGGGGATGGGGGCGTGGAGTGGTAGGATTACCAACCCGATTACCGGAAAGCCCGAGGCGGTTGCTACGACCGGTTATGTTTTTGAACCGACTCCGGAGAACATGAAGCGGTGGAAGGGATGGATGCGCTTTGTGCGCATTGATCAGGGAGTCATCTTCCTTCTTCTTGGTTTCATTACCCTGTTCTTGTTAAGCGTGAATGCATACGTGGTACTCACTCCTCGCGGTCTTGTTCCGGAAGGGCTCCAGGTTGCCGTTGTGCAGGCCCATATTTTTGGCGAACAGTGGGGATTATTCGGTTTCAAACTTTTTCTCGTGATGGCGTTTCTCATGCTTTTCTCGGTAATGTGGACAGTGCTTGACGCGCTTACGCGGATTACGAGCGATATTCTCTACGTGAATTCCCGCGTAGGTCCCTTTTCACGTTTCCTGCGTCCCTTACGATCAGTTTCCGTAAGTCACCTGTATTACATCACGATCGTGCTCGTTGTGCTTATCGGGGCGTTCCTTATTCCTTTTAAACAGCCGCTCACGCTTCTCACGATTTCGGCAGTGCTTGGCGGGCTTTCCATGGCGATTTACACTCCTTTCCTCATCTATCTCAATAATACGAGGTTGCCTCGAGAACTTCGGCCGAGCATTGCCACTTCAATTATTCTCGGTATTATCTCGCTCTTTTTCCTCTTTTTTGCCGTCAAAATTATCGATTTCCACTTTTTCCAATAGTGTATAATGAAAGATAGTATGTGCGGTGAAAGAGGTGCAACAAAATTGGTCTGTATCTTTACAGCCTGTGTTGTCGTTGTAGTAGGCGTATTAGTGCTTTGGAGGTGTGGCGGTGATGACCCGGAAGTTACATCAAACGAGGCTAGGGCGCAGGTTCTAGTGTACCGCGATGCTTATGTGCACGAGGTCAATGTGGGTGTTTCAAATGGGGGCGTGGCTGTGGTTGCGCACGGTATTCTTTCCGATGCCTGCACGAAGGTAAACGACATTATGCAGGATCGCGACGGGAAGCAGTTTTACATTACGATTCTCTCCGCCCGACCCGAGGGCGCGATTTGCTCTCAGATGATCGTTCCTTTTGAAGAAGTCGTTCCTCTTGAAAACGCCACAGCGCTTGCACCGGGTGCTTATTCGGTTGACGTGAACGGTATTAGCAAGAGTTTTTCTATACAGTAACCCTTCCTAATTGGAATGAAAAAAAGAGCCAGGAATGATGTACATTCCTGGCTTTGGCGGGTTAGCCGCCGAATACCCTGTCGAGGTGTTCGGCGAGAGTTCCGGGTTCGCCGTCGCTCCCGGAGTTGGGACCGCCGAACGCTCCGATGATGATGATGTCCGGCCCGCTCACCGGTTTCTCCACCTTCTTGATGGAGACGACCTGCCAGTTCTCGCAGACACCGTGGTTTGCCTCCGGGTCGAGATCGAGCTCGGTCTCGAGCGTTCTGAAGAAGAGGCTCTTCAGAACGTCGCGTTGCAGGATGAGATCGAGCATCTCGCGGCCGTGCGATGCACGCTTCTCCTCGTTGTGCTCTCCCTTCTCGGCGCAATGCGCATCGTGTTTCTCACGCACCGTGTCGCCGATGTGAACGAAAGCGAGGAAGAGCGGCCGAAGGTGTTCCGGTACCGTGCCCACGACCTCGTCTTCGCCCACGGGCGGCAACTCCGGCGCATAGCCCCCGGGAACCGCGGCGATTGCTTCGTTGATCCATGGAAATTCCATGACCCACCTCCTTTTAGGAAGATGAAAGAGAAAAAAATGGACTGGTTCGAACCTATCACTTTTCTGTATTTTTGTCAATGAATGTGCAGTGCGCTATAATTTGGAGGCAAGATGCTAAGGAATACAACAAGAGACACTATTTTGGCGCGCGAACTTTTTTTTACGAAGACATTAAAAGAGAAGGCAAGAGGGCTTATTGGTAATTCCCATCCTCGTGCGCTTGCGCTTCAGACACGATGGGGGATTCATACATTTGGGATGCAATTTCCCATTGATGTTCTTGTCTGCGACGATGTGTTGCGCGTGAAGGCGGTTCGCCGCAATATGGGGCGTTTCTCTTTCTTCTTCTGGAATCCGAAATACTTACGGGTTTTTGAATTGCCTGCGGGAGTGCTTGAGAAGAGCGGGACAGAGGTTGGGGATCAGTTGGAGGTCGTTTCTCCGTAAAAAAACAAAGGGGGTAACGATTGTTACCCCCTTTTCGGATGGTCCTCGTGACCGGATCGGTTACGAGGTGTTCTCCACGACCTTCTCGATTGCGCCGGGAACGTTCGCTTCGCCACGACGGTGGTGCGCGTTCTCCGTGTGGCCGGTGGTCGGTGCGCGTTCCGCGATCATGATGAGCCTCCCTCTGTTACCGTGTGAGGTGTGAAAAACTGATGACGCGTGGTGCCACTTTTAGGTTAACATACATGTTTTTGCGGGCAAGTGATTTTGTGGATAACGTTTCTTGCTTTGTTTACGCTCAAGAGTGATTTTGTCGTTGTGTTCTGCAGCGTACCAGCGCCTCACTTTACTCGCATATGCGAGTAAAGTGAGGCGTGTGGGCAAGAAGGGATGCGCCTTGAGGTTTACTTTTTGCCTTTTTCTTCCAGAAACCTGATTGTTTTTTCGTTCCGTATGATGAGCGAGAGATATGCCCGTGTTTCTTCTTCGTTTGCCTCGGGATTCTGCTTCTTGAATACCTGCAGTTCCTGTTCGATTTCTTCCGGAGTCGCGGCGATGTGTTCGGCTTCGGCGATTCCTTCAAGAATCAATCTGGTCTTCAGTTGTCGCTCAATTGATTGCCGCTCTTCTCCCCAGAGCTCTTCCTCGGTTTTTCCCGTTTTCTTCATAAACTCTTCTCTAGGGAGGTTTTGTTTTTCAAGGTGTTCCTGTAGCGCATTCCGGGCGCGATCCATTTCTTCCTCGATTGCCAGGTCCGGAACATCCATGTGCGTGGTTTCCGCGAGCGCCTTCGCGAGCTCTTCGCGCTTCTGCTTTTTCATCGCAGTTTCTTTTTGCCGTTTCAAATCCTCACGGATCCGCGTTCTTACCTCGTCAGCCGTCTTAAAGGGACCGAGTTCTTTTGCCAGTTCGTCCGTCAATTGCGGCATTTCTGTTTCCTTGCTTTTTTCTTTACTCTCCTCAACTTTTCTCTTCTGCATGATTTTCAGGAATTCATTGATGACATCGTCAACCTCTTTTTCGCTCACTTCCTCATTTTCCTGCCCGCTCATTATTTTTTTTGCAATCACTTTGTAATTCGGAAGTTTGACGTCGGGTGCGACGGCAATATTTATAGTGAAGGCAAGCGGGTTTCCAAATGCGAGTTTCGTGATGGTGATGCGCGGAGACGAGAGGGGTTTCCACTCAAGTTCCCGGATGACGTGCGAATAAGCGGCGGCGAGCGTTTTACGCGCAGTCCGTTCAAGAACTTCTTCCGAAGGAAGGTGTTGGAGGGCTACTGATTCCGGAATATGTCCTTTGCGGAATCCGGGAAGTTTGAGATCGCTGGAGAGTTCGCAGATCGCCGCTGCGCGGTGACGGTCCAGCTCTTCCGGGTTGATCTCCGCCTGAATTTCCGCCGTACCGTCTTTCTTCCGATTTTTTGCGACGATGCGGTATGTTTTTGCGTTTTCCATATGAACCGTTTCACCATAGAACAGGTTTCACGTGAACGCAACCCGATTCCTCCGATGTGTTACTTTTCCCGTCTTTCTTCGTTATATCTTATGAAGCACCCAGATTATGCAGCGATATTTCGAATATTACATGCTTGGGAAAGAGGAGCGACGCATCGGTACGGCGCTCGGCATTCTTTCCGCGCTCTTCGCACTCCTTGTCGTAGGCGGTGTCTTTGTGGTTCAACAATCCGTGGAGTCGTATCGTGCTGATCAATTCCAGGAGGAGCAGAATATCATTGTTCAGGAGAACCAGGTTGGCCGAACCGTTGCATCACAATGGTAGCTTGCTCCCGTTTTTTTCGCCCGGTATGATAAGAGAAGGCTGACAGAGGCCTTCTCTTTTTATGACGTTTTCTCTTGAACACGAACAGGAAGCACTCCATAAGTGTAAGGCGGGTAACCGGGAGGCCTTCGGAGCGCTTTATGAAGCATACGCGGACAGGATCTATCGCTTTCTTTTCTATCGAGCTTTTTCCCGTGAGATCGCAGAGGATCTGACGAGTAAGACGTTTTTGAAGGCGTTGGAAAATATTCATTCATATGATGCAAGGAAGGGCGCCTTCGGAGCGTGGCTCTATCGGATTGCCCGGAATGTTTTTGTCGACCATTACCGGGCGGAACGTTCCACGGTTGATATTGAAGAACTTTTTTCTCTCGGCGAGGAAGATCGTTTATCGGAACGGGCGGACGCGAAGGAGAAGCTTCGCAGGGTTTGGGATTATCTCCAGGCGTTACCAAATGAGCAGCGAAACGTTGTTCTTATGAGGGTTTGGGACGGACTTTCGTATCGTGAGATTGCGGAAATTCTTGGGAAAAGCGAGGGGAGTTGCAAGGTGATGTTCTCGCGCACGATTGCAAGGATCAAGGAAGAGATGCCTCTTGCTCTTGCGATCCTTTCCTTCTATTCATTTTCATAACTACTATGCGGATAAGCGAAGAAGAGAAAAACAAGATTATCGAGGACATCTGTGCTTTGCATAAGGACCTTGCTTCCCAAAGGGAAGAGCTTCGAGAACTTCTTGACGCGTTGCTTTTATTGCGACCTCGGGCGGAGATAAGCGATCGGTTCCGCGCGGAGTTACGAGATTCACTTGTCGCCCGAGCCCGCGAGCTTTCTCTACGGGAACGCGAGACGCACCATAGATTTGCGCTGCCGAGATTCAATTATCTTCTTGCCGGAGCTCTTGCATCACTTGTTCTTCTTGTCGGCGCCGTTTATCTCTGGGGTGGAGAAGCCCTCTTGCCGGGTAAACCTTCGGTAGTTGCGGTTCACGAGAAGATGTTCGGCGATCTTTCTTCACGCGAGGAGGGAGTGCCTGCCGGCGAGGTTCTCGGTTTCGGCGGTGCCGGTGGTTCTCCCGCGATCTCCGCTCCTTCCGGGCTCTTTGTTGCGCCTTCTTATCGTTTCGAGTATCGCGGCGTTCCAATCTCTGTTCCTCAGTCGGTTCGCGTGTTGCGCCGGATTAAGGGTGACTACGCAAGCAAAGCATTTGCGGACCGTCTTCGAAAGACAGAGCTCGGCATTTTTGATCTTTCGCGTCTCGGAAATCCGCTTCTGCAGTCATTTTCCCTTATCGAGGATCGGCCTTATGGTTATGAGATTCATGTAAATCTTGCGGAGGGCAACATTACCATCAACCAGTCCTGGGTTTCCTGGCAGGGAGAAGAGGAACAGGTAGGGATGCCAAATGCTATTCCGGAGGACGGCGTATTGATCGGCGTTGCGGATGGTTTTCTTGCCGTGTACGGAATTGACCGAGATATCTACGATACCCCCCTTGTTTCCCATGATTGGCGCGTTTTTCAGAATGATCCTGATTTCATGCCCGATGCGTTGCGCGTGTCGTATCCGGCGATGATTACGGACAATCCCGTGTTTGAGAGCAGTGGGGAACAGGCAGGGCTTTCGGTTTTGATTCGTCTTCGCGATCTCCGCGTGTTGAGTTTGTGGGGTCTTGCCGCGCAAAGCTATGAGGGTTCCTTATATCCCGCAGAGCGGGATACGGATCGTCTTATTTCAATTGCGGAGCAGGGCGGGTGGTTTAGCGCCTTTCCTACCGGCTTACCTTCCCAGAGGTCTGATGCGTCATCCGTTCTGTACTTAGACACACCCTTCCGCGGTTATGTGAAATCCATGCGAGACAGGGAAGGAACTATGGAGGAGTTGTTGGTACCGTCTTTTATCTTTCCGGTTCAGGGAGAAGAGGACGGATCGCATCTCAGCAGAGTTATTGTTCCCTTACCGAGGGAAGTACTGGATTCGTCATGGGACCGTTAGTATATGAGTGTTCCGTCGTTTTCCCGATACGATTTTCCGTTTCCAAAAGACCGTATAGCACAAACCCCGGCCAGTCCCCGAGACGGTGCGCGTCTTCTTGTTTTCAACCGGGTTTCCGGCAGCGTTTCTTTCGACGTATTTCGCAATATTGGGAATTATCTTCCCGAAGGGAGTGTTCTCGTGCTGAATCAGACAAAGGTTTTGCCCGCGCGTCTTACCGTGCGCAAGGAAACGGGTGGTGTTGTGCGTCTACTCTATCTCCGGAATGAAGCGAAGTGTATTATCGCGCTTGCGGATCGGCGCCTTTCTCCCGGTTCCCGCCTTTTCCTTTCTTCGCGACGATTCTTCATCGTTCTTGGCAAGGAAGGGGAGACGTACGTCCTTTCTCCGTCGTTTCCCATTTCTGATTTTAGGAAGATTTTAAACCGCTTTGGGGAAACCCCGCTTCCTCCCTACATAAAACATTCACCGCTTTCCGGTAGGAAGCTTCGCAATGCCTATCAGTCCGTTTTTGCCCGATCAGATGGTTCGGTCGCGGCTCCTACGGCATCGCTTCATTTTACTGATCGTTTGTTGAAGAAGTTAAAGCGTTCCGGAATCGATCTTCAATATATAACGCTTCATGTGGGTTTGGGGACATTCGCTCCGGTACGTGACGAGCAGCTTCGGCTCGGCAAGCTTCATCGCGAGCATTTCACGATTGATCAGCGGACGGCGGATTTTTTGAATCGCGCGAAGCGGTCAGGCAGGCCGATTGTTGCCGTTGGTACCACTGTTGTGCGAACGCTTGAATCAGCGGTATGCGGCAAGAAGCGACTTTCCCGGCTTTCCGGAGAAACCGAGCTTTTTATACGCGAGGGGCACCACTTCTCTTTTGTGGATAGTATGGTGACTAATTTCCACGTTCCCCGATCCAGCTTGCTGATGCTGGTTTCCGCTTTTGCCGGAAGAAAGGAGATCCTTTCTCTTTACCGGCAGGCAATTCTGGAGGATTTCCATCTTTTCTCCTTCGGCGACGGGATGCTGCTTCTATAATCTCCCCATTACTTTACCTGTCTCCATTTAGTTCGAGACGTGTCCTCAAAAATCTTCCCGATCGGGAAGATTTTTGAGGACGGTGATTGTGTTACTGATAATATTCCTTGCCGTGGTAAAATGAAGATGAAGGCGGTTTATGCGAATTTTTGTGAAGGTAAAAACGGGAGCCCGGGCGGAGAAAATAGAAAAAATCGATGAGACGCACCTTACGGTTTCCGTGCGGGAGCGTCCACTTGAAGGACGGGCGAATAAGGCGGTTCTTTCGGCGGTTGCCGGTTATTTCAATATTTCCCCTTCGCGCGTTGCGATCGTTTCAGGTGCGTCGAGCCGCGAAAAACTTCTTGATATCGCGTTATGATCAAGCGTGGTGTTGCCACATTCACGCTCGATTACGGGAAATGCCCGCGGTGGCTTTTCGAGCGCATGGTGAAACTGGGGCGCGAGATGATCCGCGTGATTGTTGCCGAAGAAGGGCCGGAGGCGTTTGTCCGAAGGATAGGAGATCCGGCGTGGTTTCAGTCACTTGGCACTGTTCTTGCCTTCGACTGGAACGCCTCGGGACTTACTACGATTCTCACGGCTGCCCTAAAAGAAGCGATCCGTGGCGAGGAACGTGATCTTGGTATTTTTATCTGTGGCGGGAAAGGGAAGACGTCTTTGAAGACACCCGACGAGATTGCTCTATGGAGCAATCGTCTTGCTTTGCCCGAAGACCGGGCGAGAGCGCTTTCTTACAATTCCAGGATGGCAGCGAAAGTTGACAGTTCACTTATTCAAGACGAGTTTCAGATTTATCACCATAGTTTTTTCTTTACGCGAGGCGGGGCATGGACGGTGGTGCAGCAGGGGATGAATACCGCAAATCAAACCGCTCGCCGGTATCATTGGCATTCCTTGCGCGTGAAGGATCTTGTGCGGGAGCCGCATTCGGGTATTGCAAGTCAGGTGCGCGCACGGACTGTTTTAAATCTCACTGCGGGCGCGAGTGATGCAACCCGGTCGGTAAGCACCTCACTTGTTTCGCAGGAAGGATTCCAGACGCTTATGAAGGATTTCCGTCTGCTTGCGCGGCACTCTTCCGCGCTTTCGCAGATGGTTTCCGTCGGTTGCCCGAACAATGAGCAGTTGAAGTTATTAAATTTGGAGCGGCGGGAGTTTCGTACGCATCCTGTTCTCGCTGAAGATTTTTCAAAGAGTAAGTACCTGCAGAAAATTCTTTGGAAAGTTTGCGATGAGAAACCGGAGACGTATGAAAAACTGCTTGCCACGCGGGGCGTGGGCCCGAAGACGATGCGCGCTCTTGCGCTTGTGGCAGAGGTGATTTATGGGGCAAAACCATCGTACGAGGACCCGGCACGCTATTCCTTTGCACATGGCGGTAAGGACGAGACGCCGTATCCCGTCGACCGCATAACCTTCGACCAGTCCATTGAGACGATGCGCAGATTTGTGGAAAAGACCCGAATCAGCCCTTTTGAGAAACGAAAAATTCATTCGCGTTTGCGTTCGAATTGATTTTTATCCCCGAATCCGGTCATTTGTCAGCTCTCTCTTTTTATGGTATTATTCCTCTACCTATGATTCCTTTGTTTTTAAAACGTCCGCGCAAACCGCGCCATTCCTTCTTACGGATCCTTACGGGATCCGATCTTTCTTCGCGAAGATTACCATTTGTTGAGGTAAGAAGCGGGATACCCGGTCCTGTGTTGTGGCTTACGGCCTGCGTACACGGCGATGAGGTTGGTGGAGTGGTTGTCATTCAGGAAGTTTTGAAGCTGCTCCGGAAAACTCCGCTGCAGAAAGGATCGCTCTTCGCCTTTCCCGTGATGAACCCGATTGGGTTTGAAACCGTCTCCCGCGGGACCGTGTTGAGTAAAGAAGACCTGAATCGTTCTTTTCCCGGAGGCCAACAGGGGACACTTGCGGAACGCATTGCCCATAAAATTTTCAGCACTATCATAAAGACGAAGCCTACGCTTGTCCTTGATCTCCATAATGATTGGCTCCAGTCCATCCCTTACGCTTTGCTTGACCCCTATCCTGGCCAGAAGCAAAAGTCAGCATATGAAAACACAAAGCATTTTGCAGAATTTTCCGGGTTTCTCATGGTAAACGAGCGCGAGGATGCGGAAGATACTTTGGAACTTCGCAAGACGCTTTCCGGGAGCTTACTTCTGAACGGAATCCCTTCGGTTACATTGGAACTTGGGGGTGCAAACATTGTTGACGAACAGCACGTAAATGATGGCGTGAACGCAATTTTCAGAATAATGTCTTCGCTTAGTATGGTGAAAAAGAATGATTCCGATTATCCTGTTTCGTTCAGTATTCCGCCTTTATTCCGCGGAAAAATTTTGCGGTATTCGCATCAACCGACTGCATCAACGAGCGGCATCGTACGTTTTCTTGTGCGGCCTGGAGCCGTGGTGAAACATGGGGATCCTATCGCCCGTATTTATGACGTTTTTGGAAAGCTTGAAGAGACGCTTCGCGCGAAAGGGGACGCTCTTGTGCTCGGATGCGCCGATTCTTCGGCGGCTTTTCCGGGAATGGAACTCGTTGCGTTTGCTGAATCGCGCTCCTAATATTATTTGACTTTTTATCTGAAAAGATGTAATACGAAGGTAGTTTCCCGTTCTTTTTCAAGGAGGTGTAAGATGGCGGAAGGAAAACCCCTTACTGTAGAGGAGGCCGAGCAGGCATGGAGGGTGCTTCGCGACGGGCAGTTCTCTTCCAGCGTTCCAGGCATGCTTGTTCGCGGTATTTGTGACAGCGGTTTTTCCCGGGCGGCATGTCTGGCACTTACCGTTCCCGAGGTTCGTGATGTGCCCGATTTCGTGGAACGGCTTTCAGACGTGGTGTGCGCGGGGGAGCAGGCGTGGTGGGCATACCGCACCTTGCTTTTCCTCACGCCATTTCGGGAAGGCGAGGAGAGGATTGTTTTCCAACTGCGGTCGGTTGTGGAGAATTCCGGAGACCGACGCTGTTTGTATTTCCTTCATCGCTACGTCGATGAGCTGCCACACAGCCAATCATGACTATGACCCGCCTGCGATAATCTGCAGGCGGGTTTGTCTTGTTTTTGGCGATATGCTACGCTTGCTTTGCGAGCGCTTGCGAGCGCTTTTTATTTGTCTGTTTTTATTCAAAGTGTTTAGACGAATGGAGTTTTGGGTTTTCTTTATCGGGGCCGCCCTGCTTATTTATTGGGGATTGCAGTTTGCTCAGCAATCCTAGTTTTCTATGGATATTTTTGCCCACGGACTTTGGGCTGGGGCCGCGGCGAAAGCTGCAACGCGCAAGGGTTTGCGTATTTCGGCGTGGCGAGCGGCTCTCTGGGGCGTCTTTCCCGATTTTTTTGCTTTTGCTCCGCTTTTTGTCTGGCTTATTATCCAGCTTCTTTTCACGGGCGAGGTTTCTTCGCTCATCGCACGGCCTGATGCGGCCGAGCCGCCTCCTCACGATGGAATGCTTTTCCAGATTACCCAGGGACTTTATAGCATCAGCCACAGCTTCTTTGTTTTTATCCTCGTATGCGGAGTTCTTTTCCTTCTCTATCGGTTGAAGATTTTCCGCCGTATTCCTTGGGAAATAGGCGGCTGGTTTCTTCATATCCTTATCGATATTCCAACCCACTCCTATGAGTTTTATCCGACGCCATTTTTGTGGCCTCTCTCGGATTGGAAATTCGATGGTTTTTCCTGGGGACATCCATGGTTTATTTTTATCAATTACGTCACTCTTTTTGCCGTGTATCTGCCGTTTCTTATGGGAAGAAGTCGTTCCCATTCTTAGGTTCGAGTTCCTTCCCATTAATTTTTTACATCCTCAAAATATCCACATATGTGGATATTTTGAGGATGTGCGGTGTGGGAATCCGTGATCAAATGATGCTTCGTGAGCCACGTTATTGTATGATAATGGGAAAGATATGGATAAGCGCGACGAGTTGAATGAAAAAGCCCTTGCGTTGCATCGGAAGTATCCCGGCAAGATTTCGATTCAAAGCACGGTGCCGCTTGAGAATCGAGAGGATCTTTCTCTGGCGTACACTCCCGGTGTCGGGCACGTGAGCTCCGTTGTCGGTAAGGACAAGGAGCGCGTTCGTGAATACACCATTAAGGCGAATTCCGTTGCTATTGTTTCTGACGGTTCGGCAATTTTAGGTTTGGGCAATCTCGGTCCCGAGGCGGCGCTTCCCGTGATGGAAGGGAAGGCGGTTCTGTTCAAGGAATTTGGCGGCATCGATGCATTCCCGATTTGTCTCGCAACTCAGGATACCGATGAGATCGTGAAAACAGTGGAAAACATCGCTCCTGTTTTCGGGGGCATTAATCTGGAGGACATTTCCGCCCCCCGCTGTTTCGAAATTGAGGAGCGGCTTAAGGGGAAACTTGATATTCCCGTGATGCATGATGATCAGCACGGTACCGCCGTTGTCGTTCTCGCGGGGCTCTTGAATACTCTTCGGGTTCAAGGGCTGGATAAGGAGTCGGTGAAAATCGTGATGAGCGGTGCAGGTGCTGCGGGTATTGCGGTTACGAAACTTCTCCTGCAATACGGATTTGAGCATATCGTTGTTCTCGACAGCAAGGGAATCATTCATGAAGGGCGTTCCGATCTCGGGCCGTACAAGGAAGAAATCGCTCACGCTACTCATTCCCGGAAAGGGGGAGGACTTGCGGAGGCACTTCCGGGAGCCGATGTATTTATCGGCGTGAGTAAGGGCGGTATTCTTACGCGGGACATGGTTGCTTCCATGAACCAGAGTCCCGTCATTTTCGCTCTTGCAAACCCCGTTCCGGAGATTATGCCCGAGGAGGCCAGCGCCGCCGGGGCCGGTGTTATCGCAACAGGACGTTCTGATTTTCCCAACCAGGTGAATAACGTACTCGCGTTTCCCGGTATTTTCCGTGGCGCTCTTGATCACAGGGTTCGTGATATCACTGATGTGATGTTGATACGCGCGGCTGAGGCGCTTGCCGCGATAATTCCGGATCCTCAACCAGATCTTATTTTGCCGGATGTTTTTGAAAAAGGGATAGCGGAGCGCATTGCCAAAGCTATAACTTAAAAAAGGTTTTTGCTTTGTAATGTGGTATTATGGAAGGGAAGATGAAAAAGGTCGGCAACTTTATTTTTTTACTACCATGAAAACACTCCATTATATTGCTTTTATAGTTCTTGCGATTGGTGGTTTGAACTGGCTCGCTGTAGGTGTTTCCGGGTGGGATATCGGCGCGCTTTTCGGAGGGATGACCGCTCTCGTTTCTCGCATTATTTATATTGTGGTTGGTCTTGCCGCGATTTTCGAGATTGTGTTCTATGCGAAGAACTGCAGGACATGCGAAGCTCCCAAAATGCCGCAGGCACCGCAAATGCCGCAGCAATAGTTTTTATCCCAGAACAAAGAAAATACGCTATCTAGATGGCGTATTTTCTTTGTTGATAGGAGTAAGGTAGTATGAGAAAATAGAATATATAAGATAAGTTTCTGTCGATTTTGAGGTTTTGGAATCATGAACCTCATTTGTGGGTTTCAGCATGCCATCTTCTAGTATGAATAAAAAAGAAATCATTTTTCTCGGTGTCATCCTCACGTTTTTCGCGGTTCTTTTGTTGTTGCGCTTTACCCCCCTCGGTGAGGAGGGAATCACCGCACTTAAGGGACAGAGCCAGCTCTTCGTCATACTTGTCGTTGTCGCGGCGCTTGTTGACAGTATAAACCCCTGCGCTTTTTCTGTTCTTCTTATCACTATTGCGTTTCTGTTCGGTTTCAATCAATCACGATCCCGGATTTTCCTTTTTGGAGGGGTCTACATTGCCGGCATCTTCACGGCCTATATTCTTATCGGCATTGGCATTCTGCAGGCTTTTGCTTTTTTCAACATTCCCAATTTCATCGCAAAGATCACGGCTGTGATTTTGGTTGGAATTGGAGCGTTGCAGCTTGGAAGTGCTTTTATCCCGCGTTTCCCATTCCGATTCAAGATTCCCGATTGGGCGCACCGTTTCATCGCTCTTCTTATGCAGAAACGATCACTCCCGGCCCTTTTTGTCGTTGGTATGCTGGTCGGTGTTTCAGAGTTTCCCTGCACAGGGGGTCCCTACCTTGTCATCTTGAGTCTGTTACATAATTCCCGCAGCTTCGTCCAGGGTTTCTGGTATCTGGTGTTCTATAATGTGCTTTTTGTAACTCCGCTTGTGGCAACCCTTTTTGTGGTAAGTAGTCCGGCGCTTGTTGAGCGGGTGCGTACATGGCGACGTGAGCACCTTGGCAGGTCACGTGTATGGGAAGGCGCACTTCTTGTTCTCCTCGGACTCGCCATTCTCCTTTTTGTGTACTAAACTTGAAACGATATTATGCATGAGGACCAATTCAGGAAGATAGTCAAAAAAGTGGAAGAGCTCAAGAAGGAGGGGAAAATCGATCTTTCCATGGAAGAGGATCTTTCGATTGCCGTGATGAATCTTGTGAGTTTGGAAGAACATTTTTTCTTTACCGCTGAGAAAACCGGAAAGGAAAAGTATCTTGATTTTTTAAAGGAGATTAGGGAAATCCGCAAGGATCTTCTCGGGCGCCTTATTGATCAGCATGAGGGAGAAACGTGGTGCATTACGAAACACCTTCTCGCCGCTTCAATGCGTGTTCTCGAGGTTGGTACGAAGTTTCAGGGTGAGGGAAAAAAGAAGGAAGCAAAAGAAATGTTTTCCCATGCCTACCGCATCTATTCGCTTTTCTGGGCTATTCGTCTGAAGCTTTTAGATACCTCCGGTCTCAAGAAGATACGGGATGATCAACTTAACCGTCACGATAACGGTTCTCAAAAGCCGTGGACGTTCGAGGACATTGTAGAAAAACTTGTTGATTGCTGCGATGAGTAAAACTCATATTACACTTGGCGTTGTTATCGCCATTCTTTTTATTGTTGTCATTCTTGCGTTTCAAGAGGTGAACACAGAGGGGAATAATATTTCGCTTGATGCTTTTGCGCAGTGTCTTTCCGACCGCGGCGCGGTAATGTACGGCACGTATTCCTGCTCATTTTGCCGGAAGCAGAAACAGCTTTTCGGCGATTCGTTTCGCTTCATTTCTTATGTGGAGTGTACGCAGGAACCGGACCGCTGCGTTGCCGACGGTATTGATGTGACCCCCATCTGGCTTTTCCCCAATGAGAAGAAGGCGATCGGTCTTCAAAGTTTTGAAGCTCTTGCGGCAGAGACGGGCTGTTCTCTTCCAAATTAGTTTTCTTCGCGTTTGCACCTGCTCTGTTCTGTGTTCTTCTTTCCCGCTACAATAATAAGGAATGGGAAATCGGAAGATTCAGAATAGTGCGGAGTTGGGTAGTACGCCTGCGCGCAAGGCGGTCTTGGATATCGCCGAAGCGGGGCTTCAGGCGATTGATACCCGCTCCGTTATCCGTCGTGAAGTTGCGCTTAACGAGAAGGAACTCGTTGTTCGCGGGGAAGCTTTTCCCCTTGAAGATATCGACCGTATTTTCGTTGTCGGCGTGGGAAAATGCTCGCTTGAAGCCGCGGGGGCCCTTGAGGAGATTCTCGGGGATCACGTTTCAGGCGGCATGGTGATTGACGTACATGCCGGTTCTCTTAAGCGGATCAAGACGTACACCGGGGATCACCCCTTTCCTACGGAACGGAATGTCTCCGCAACCGGTGAGCTCATCGATCTTTTATCCCATCTTTCAGAGCGCGATCTCGTACTTGCCGTAATCTCCGGCGGAGGATCTACGCTTCTCTGTTCTCCCCAAGGCATGCACTGCAATCTTGAGGCCGATGTCCTGAAGTGTCTTTTCCGCGCCGGCGCCGATATCCGTGAAATCAATACTATTCGCAAACATCTTTCCCTTGCCCGCGGCGGTCAGCTTGCGAAGCACGCTTTTCCGGCCCGGATTATCTCCCTTATTTTTTCCGATGTTCCCGGGGACGATCTCTCATTCATCGCCTCGGGTCCTACGGTGCGCGATACGACTACGGTTGCCGATGCGGAAGCCATCCTTGATCGCTACGAGGTGCGCACGAGTTGCGCACTTCCCAAGGAATCACTTCTTGAAACCCCGAAAGAAGAACGTTTTTTCACCGATGTTCATAATATTCTTATTGTTTCGAATATAACCGCACTTCACGCTATGCGCGACCGAGCGAAAGAACTTGGTTTTGCGTCGGTTATTAAGACGCACGAGCTTCACGGCGAGGCGCGTGACGTTGCGCTTACTATTTTGGAAGAGTTGCGCAGTACTCCGGAGAAATCCGTCCTGCTTTATGGGGGTGAAACCACGGTTACCGTGCGTCTTCCCGGGAAGGGGGGAAGAAATCAGGAATGTGCTTTGTCGGCGCTCCGAGAGATCCACGCGGGCGAGGTTTTTCTTTCTCTTGCTTCGGATGGGAGAGATAATACCGACTTTGCCGGTGCGATCTGTGATATAATAACAGCGCAAAAAGCGAGCGCGCTGCATCTCGACCCGGCTCATTTTCTTGAGCACAACGATGCGTATTCATTCTTTTCACGAGTCGGCGATTTTATCGTGACGGGAGAGACCGGCTCGAACATTTCCGACTTAATCATTGCTTTTCATGACACATCGTAACGAATCATTCATCCTTCCTTTCCGCAAAGTTGCCATGGGCGATGTTGCCCATGTTGGCGGCAAAAACGCCTCATTGGGCGAGATGATCCAGTTTCTGGAGCCGAAGGGCATCAATATTCCCGACGGGTTTGTGGTGACTGCGGCAGCGTATCGTTTCTTTCTCAAAGAGGCGGGACTCACCGCGTTCATCAAAAAAACCCTTCGGGGACTTGATACGCGCAATCTTTCGGATCTTGCGCGGCGGGGATCGGCCGTGCGCACGGCGATCAAGAAGGCGGAATTCCCGAACGTTCTTCGTGAAGAGATTGCGCGGGGGTATTCGGCACTTGAGAAACGTTACGGCAGGGGCGTTGACGTTGCCGTGCGTTCGAGCGCTACCGCAGAGGATCTGCCCGGAGCAAGTTTCGCCGGACAGCATGAGACGTTTTTGAATATTCAGGGCGTTGCCGGCGTTTCGGAGGCGATACGCGCTGCAATGGCATCGCTTTTCACGAATCGCGCCATTTCATACCGCGTGGACAAGGGTTTTGATCATTTTAAGGTAGCCCTTTCGGTTGGCGTGCAGAAGATGGTGCGTTCCGATCTCGGTGTTTCCGGCGTACTTTTTACTCTTGATACCGAGTCCGGGTTTAAAGACGTTGTTTTTATGGACGGTGCCTGGGGTTTGGGCGAGCTTGTGGTTCAGGGGGAGGTGACGCCAGACGAGTTCAAAGTGTTCAAGGGGACGCTCAAGAATCACCGTCCTCTTATTGGAAAGCAACTTGGCACGAAGAGCCGGAAGATGATCTACAGCAAAGGGAAGGGGATCAAGCGTACGAAGATTGTAAGTACTTCAGAACGGGAGCGGTCGTCGTTCGTGCTTTCTGACGACGAAGTGCTTCAGCTTGCGCGTTGGGGCGTTGCTATCGAGGAGCATTACACAAAGCTGCATAAGCGCTGGACTCCGATGGATATCGAATGGGCGAAGGATGGCAAGACGGGAGAGCTTTTCATTGTGCAAGCCCGTCCGGAAACCGTTCACTCGCTCCGTGATTTTTCAAAAGTGCGCGAATATGAACTTACGGAGAAAAAACAGGCATTGCTTCGCGGAGCCGCTGTGGGAAGCACGATTGCCGTCGGCAAGGCCCGCGTTATTATGGATGCGAAGGATATTAAACAGTTCAAGAAGGGGGAGGTGCTCGTTACCGACATGACGGATCCCGACTGGGAGCCGATTATGAAAATCGCTTCGGCTATTGTTACTGATAAGGGGGGGAGAACTTCGCATGCTGCGATTGTTTCGCGTGAACTCGGTATTCCTTGTGTCGTGGGTACGGAACGGGCAACCCGGGCTATTAAGACCGGGGAGACGCTTACGGTGGATACCTCAGGGAGTGATGGGCTGGTCTTTCGCGGGGCACTTCAATTTCGTGTTGAAGAACATAATGTAAAGCGTATTCCGAAAACTAAAACGAAGGTGATGATGAATATCGCGACACCAGAAACCGCTTTCGAAAAATCGTTTCTCCCGAATGCGGGAGTCGGACTTGCCCGGGAGGAGTTCATTATCGCTTCAAGTATCGGTATTCATCCAATGGCGCTTCTCGGGGATGGTAAGAAGGGGGCAGACGACGCCCGGCTGCAGAAACGTATCCGGGAGCGAATCCGGGGATGGAAAAATGGAAAGGAGTACTATGTAGACAAGCTTTCCTTCGGCATTGCGATGATCGCCGCGGCTTTCTATCCGAAGCCCGTTATCGTGCGCTTTTCCGATTTTAAGACCAATGAGTATCGGACGCTAATCGGCGGGGATTTATATGAACCGTCGGAGGAAAATCCCATGATCGGGTGGCGCGGCGCTTCGCGTTATTATCATCCCGCTTTCGCGCCGGCATTCGCGCTTGAGGTACAGGCGTTGAAGAAGGTACGCGAGGAGATGGGGCTTACCAATGTAATTCCCATGATTCCGTTCTGTCGCACGCCCGAGGAGGGCAGGCGGGTATTGAAGACGATGGAGAAACACGGTTTAAGCAGGAAGCGGGATAAGACGCTCAAGGTGTATGTTATGTGCGAGATACCGTCGAATGTAGTACTGGCTGATGCTTTCCTGGATATTTTTGACGGGATGAGTATCGGGTCGAATGATCTTACACAACTTACGGTTGGTATTGACCGCGATGCGAGCGAGCTTGTGCGCGGCATTGCGAATGAGGACGATCCGGCGGTTCGGGAACTTATTGCCCAGGCAATTCGCGCGGCGAGGAGACGCGGAAAGTACATCGGTATTTGCGGACAGGCGCCCTCGGACATCCCCGGCTTTTCGGAATTTTTGGTAAAGGAGGGGATCGAGAGCATTTCTTTGAATCCCGATGTTGTAGTGAAGACCATTATGCGCATTGCGAAAAGTGAGCGGTCGAAGTCGGGCCGCAGAAGAAACATGAAAACATAATGAACGTAGCATTCTTTGAGCTGGAAGGGTGGGAGGAAAAACTTATTCGAGATGCTTTTCCTGATGCAGAACTTACGCTTTCACGGGAAAAACTGAATGCGGATCACCTTCCTGAATCGCGCGAAATCGAGGTTCTCTCGGTATTCGTTGAATCGAAGATTGATACAGCTGTTCTCGATGCTTTGCCGAAGCTCCGCTTCATTACTACGCGCTCAACAGGTTTCGATCACATCAATGCCCCGCTTTGTAAGGAGCGCGGTATTACCGTTTCCTATGTCCCGAATTACGGGATGAATACCGTTGCCGAGTTTACCTTCGGTTTGATTTTAAATCTCACACGAAGGGTATATCTTGCCGTTGACCAGATTAAAGAGGCGGAGTCGTTTGATCTGAAGCATCTGCGCGGTATTGATTTGAACAATAAGACGCTCGGACTTGTCGGCACCGGAAGGATCGGGCTTTGGGTTGCGCGTATTGCAAAGGGTTTCGGCATGACTGTAGTTGCCTTCGATCTTTACCCGAATGAAAAAGCGGCGCAGGAGGTTGGTTTTTCCTATGCGCCCTTGGAGGAGGTTTTAGGAGCGGCGGACGTTATCACGCTCCATGTTCCATACAATAAAAGTACGCATCATCTTATCAACCGGGAAACAATTCGTCAGATCAAGCGGGGTGCTTTTTTGGTGAATACCTCGCGGGGCGGAGTTGTTGAAACGCAGGCGTTGGTGCAGGCCCTCAAGGAGGGAATTCTTGCGGGCGCAGGTCTTGATGTACTCGAGGAAGAGCGTGCTACAAAAACCGAACATGATTTTTTACCCCCCGACCTCGATGCGGAATCCATGAGGACGGTACTACAGAATCACGAGTTGATGCATATGCCGAATGTTTTGATTACGCCCCATAATGCTTTCAATACCAAGGAGGCGCTTGAGCGGATTTTAGACACCACGCTTGAGAATATCCGCGGTTTTCTCAAAGGATCGCCTTTAAACGTCATTCCGGACGAGTAAACGTATGCGTATCCGAGATGTTGCGCTTCGGGAAATCTTCGACTCGCGCGGCAATCCAACGATTGAGGTTTCTCTTTTTGATGTGAGAGAGAAAGAGTATCGCGCTTCACTCCCCGCGGGAGCGAGTAGGGGATCCCGCGAAGCAACAAGCTTCCTTTTCGGGGAAGCAAAAACGGCACTTGATTCGTTACGTTCTGATATCTGCAAGAAAGAGTTCTCCTCCGTTTCCGCTTTTGATCACGAGCTTTTTGCGCACGACGATACGTCGCGCAAGGAGCGCATCGGGGGCAACGTAGCGCTCGGACTTTCCGTTGCGTTTACCCGTGCGCTTTCCGCAGAACGCGGCGTCGCGGTTTGGGAGCTGCTTCGGGAGGAGTTTTTTTCGGAGATGAAGAAGGAGGAAACGTCCCCGCCGCGCATTTTTTCAAACCTGATTAACGGAGGGAAGCACGCCAGGACGAATCTTAATATCCAGGAGTATCTTGTTATAACGGGCGGTAGAGCGGTTGCGAAGGAAATAAAAACACTGCTCGCGTTGTATCGCGATTTGGGTGCGGCGCTTTTTAAAAAGACAAAAAAAAGCATCCTTCCTATCGGTGATGAGGGCGGTTACGCGCTTGATTTCAGACATAACTTTGATCCGGTTACTCATCTTGAATTTGCCATCAACGCTCTTGGTCTCGAGGACGAACTTCTTATCGGTTTGGATGTCGCTGCTTCCGCTTTCTGGGACTCGGACCATAAAACATACGCATGGGAAGGAAAGAAGAGGAATGCCCAATGGCTTGCTGATTGGTATGCAAATGCCTTCGGGAAATCGAAATTACTTTTCTCCATAGAGGATCCCTTCCATGAAGACGACGCGGAGCATTTCCGTACCCTTCAAAACACATTCCCCGAGAAACTTATTATAGGCGATGATCTTACCACGACGCACTGCGATACTATTCGTGAGGTTGCGAAACAGAACGCGATCTCGGGAGTTATTATCAAGCCAAACCAGGTTGGTACGGTGAGCGAGGCGTGTGCATCCATTCTTGCGGCCCACTCCTCGGGTCTGCGCGCGATTGTTTCGCACCGATCCGGCGAAACGGATGATCCTTTTATCATTCATCTTGCAAAAGCCGGGAATGTTTTCGGCGTGAAGATCGGCGCACCCGTACGCGAACGAATGAGCAAGTTCAACGAACTTATCCGGCTTTACGAATAAACTACATGAGTCGCTCGACGCATATTGCAATTGTTGGTGCAGGTGCCTTGGGGCAGGCTGTTGCTCACGTGCTTCGCGAAAAAAAATCGGTTCGGTGCTCACTTTACGATAAAGACGCGACCAAAGTTCCCGATCAGGGATCCCTTCACGAGACCGTTGCCGGGGCTCCGGTTGTCTTTTTCTGCGTTCCTTCTTGGGCAGTGCGGAAGGCGCTTCAGGAAGCCGGTGAGTTTTTTGCCGACGGGACACTTGCCGTCGTGCTTTCAAAGGGACTGGAAGAGAACTCTTCGAAAACCATGGACATTGTTTGTGATGAGACGTTGCCACCGCGGGTACTGTGGGCGCTCTTGAGCGGCCCGATGCTTGCGCGGGAGCTCTCCGAGGGGCTCCCGGGAGGCGGAGTTGTGGCTTCCCGGAGCAGAGAGGCTCTGCGCATACTTCGTAAAGTTTTTCGCGGCACTCCGCTTTCGCTTTCGTATTCAGCTGATGCGCACGGTGTTGCGCTCTCCGGGGTTTTGAAGAACGTTTATTCTTTCGGTATCGGGATAGCCGACGGGATTCGATTAGGGAATAATGCCAAAGGTGTTCTCGTGTCTTGTGCTTTAGGAGAAATGGCGGCGCTTGTCTCGAAACTCGGGGGAAAACGCTCTACTGCGCTCGGTGTTGCCGGTGCCGGTGATTTCATCGCAACCTGTTTTAGCCCCCACTCTCGCAACAGAATGGCGGGAGAGAGTATTGGAGCAACGGGGACGCTCTCATTTACAAGTGAAGGATCTCATTCGCTTGCGGCGTTTGAGAAGCTGTTCCAGCAGGAGGAAGTAAAGACGCCCCCTTTTTTCCAGCTCATTTTGGAGGTGAGCCGCGGAGGCGAAGCACAACCCCTTTTCGAGGACTTTCTTGCTTCATGATTTTCCGTTGAGGTGAAAAGCGTGAAGGATTTGGAATCCTGGCTAGGACAGTAAGATGTTAATCAGTGGAAGATAGAAATTGGAAATAATCGAGAATGTTTCTGTTGTCTCGGGATAGGTTCTCCCATTTTTGTGTTATACTATGTCTATGGAGCAGTTTTTAACGCAGGAACAGTGGACGTGGACGTTGTTCGTGCTTTTATTGTGGACGTTGCCATGGAAGGGGTATGCGTTATGGAAAGCCGCGCGCCTGCGTGACCGTTGGTGGTTTCTTGCCCTTCTTGTTGTCAACACCGCGGCGGTTCTTGAAATTCTTTATATTTTCATTTGGAGTGAACGGAAGAAAAAATCGCCGCGTCCCGAATAGACGATGACCATAGCGCTCGTATTTGAAATAGCCCTCGGGGTCTTAGGGCTCGCGCTAGCGCTTTCCATTTGGTGGAGTAAGCACGATGACGTTTCGCTTGTCTGCCCCTTGGATGGAAACTGCGATGAGGTGATGCGGAGCCGCTACTCTCGTTTTCTGGGAATTCCTCTTGAGATATACGGAATGTCGTACTACCTCTTTGTGGTTTTGGTTTCCGCTGCTTTTCTTCTCTTTCCCGATACTTTCTTTTCTCCGCTCGGGCTCGTGTTCTTTTTTGCATCGCTTGCCTCGGCAGTTGCCGCGTGTATTCTTTCCGGAATCCAATTTTTCGTGTTGCACAGCAGGTGTACCTGGTGTTTCGGCTCCGCTCTTATTTCGATTGCTATTTTTATCATTGCTTTTCTTTGGTTATAATATAAACGGGTACGTATGAAGATTGATATCCAGGGAACACGATTGGATCTTACGCCTTCTGTTCGGCAATACGCAGAGGAAAAGATCGGTACCTTGGAGCGATTTTTGAGGCGTTTTGAAAAAGAGGGAGAGCGGACGGTGTTTGTCGAACTTGCCCGCTCAACCAGGCATCATAAATCGGGCGATGTTTTTTACGCCGAGGCAACGCTTGAGCTGCCGGGTACCATTCTGCGCGCGGAACACAAAGACGAGGATATCCGATCCGCTATTGACCGAATCCGTGACATTTTAAAAAACAATATTGCCTCGTACAAAAATGAGGCAACTAATCGAACCCAACGTCGAACCCGTAACAAATAAATTAAAAAACCTTTTTATGCCGTCATCTTTATCACACAGTGAGAGCGGAGCCCGCGATGTTTTCTTCCATATCCTTGCTATGGTCGGTTTGTACGCAAGTGCAACGGCACTGCTCATCCTTTTATTCCAATACATTAATCTCGGTTTTCAGGACCCTCTTGAAGGCGGGTACTATGCAACACTTGAGGCGCGACGCTTGATCCGCGGCGCTCTCGCCTCTCTCATCGTCGCTTTTCCGGTCTATATCTGGATTACCCGTTTTTTGGAGCGTCTTTATTCCTCTTCTCCGGAGAAACGAGAGCTTCGGGTACGAAAATGGCTGGTCTATTTCACACTTCTTGTCGTTGCGCTTCTGATCGGGGGTGATTTGATCACGCTTATCTATAAGTTTTTGAACGGTGAGCTGACTGTCCGTTTCCTTCTGAAGGTACTTTCCATCTTTGTGGTGGCTGGTTCTGTTTTCGCGTACTACATCTGGAGTTTACGAAGATCGTACCATGATCACGCCACTTGGGTGCGTCCCTTTTTCTTTGCTGTCATCGCCGGAGTTCTTATTGCTGTCATCGCCGGATTTTTCGTTGCCGGTTCGCCCCAACAGGAACGTTTGCGGCAATCCGATGAGCGGCGCGTGAGTGATCTGCAGTATCTTCAGAATCAGATAGTTTATTACTGGCAGCAGAAGGAGGTATTACCCCAAGATCTTTCCAACCTGGAGGATCCGCTCCGCAGTGTTTCGGTGCCCGTTGATCCCAAAACTTCGGAGGCATACGGCTATGAGGTGACGGGAGATCAGGAATTTTCTCTCTGCACGACGTTTTCGTTGCCTTCACTTAAGGTGGACACAACTCCCGCACGGTACGAATACGGCAGCGTGATGTCGTGGGAACATGAAGCGGGCGAGACCTGCTTTGATCGCACTATTGACGAGGATTTTTTCCCGAAGCCGGCGCTTGAGGGGTCGCCTGCGGTACGATAGAGCTTATTTAGGGATATTGGAAATGACTCAACCGGTTGAGTCATTTCAAGGTTCTACCTCTTTTTCATAGACACGCCCTTGACCTTTTTCCGAAATCTTCCTATATTAGAAATGAAAATGAAACTATTTTCCCACGTTCTTTTCTCCGTTACCGTCGTCCTTATTCCGTACAGTGGGGGAGGTTGTGGTAAGTGTTAGTTTAGAAAAGAGAAAGAAATACCAAAACCTCCCGTTTCAAACGGGAGGTTTCATTTCCGGGTTGAAGATTGTCCGCTTTCGGCTGATAATCTCCAGGCCGGAAATCCGGTCAGAGTTCTTTAACATAAAATGCATACGCAGGAAAGGAGGTGTTATTTTACCTGAGTTTCCTTTTTGTCGCCGGGATCAACGCGAAAAGTTTCAAGGAGGGTTGAAGCATGGATGTGGTACGGGTCATTTCCGCTATGCCCGGAGGGAGGGCGGAAGCAGTGCTCCGCGAGATTGCATCATCGGAACGGGAGAAAATAAATTCCGGTGGTGACAGCAGCGGGGGGGCGCGTCAGGAGGGCGTACTGAGACACCCCAGGATTTTTGCCTCGGAGTGGCAACGGGATACGCCCGGGGTAGAGCATCGCTTGGGCTGGGTCATGGACGGGGGACGAGAAATTCCTCTTGTCCTCAAGATCGGGGTCCGGGAAGGGATTTTTCTGGAAGATGTTGCCCATCGGAACGGCTCGCGGGGTGTTTCCATGAGACCTGTTCGGGAAAGCCCCCCTGTGTTGCGTATTCCAAGCGCGTTGAGCGGTGCCGGTATACGGAGCGCCGCTTGTCAGATTGTCGCCGTCTGGGTGATTCGTGGAGGACCGCCGAGCTCGGAAGATCGCAAGAGGCGCCGGCACGGAGACGGCAGCGCGAAAAGGCGCCGTCGCCAGCGGTACTCGGAGCGTCTTCTTCTCCACCCATAATTTCCATCTTTGAGGGGCTGTCGTTATGACTGCCCCTCTTTTTTAAGTAGAGAATGGTAACTGGTAATATATGCTTAAAGCGAGATCAAAGAAAAAGCCCTCAGCATGATATTGCTAAGGGCTCTTGATGGTCAGCCCGACGTCATCGCTACACTCTTCTTCCGGCGGTGGTACCACACGGTGAGAGTGGAGACAAGGACGATTGCGACGATTGGCATCCAGCCGATAACCTGGGCGAGATACAGGACGCCTATTGAGGTTACTGTGCCCAGCCCGGCGCCCAGCCAGATGCCCAGCCCGGCGCCCAGCCCGACGCTCAACCCAGCACCCAGCCCGACGGCCAGTATGGCGACAAGCCCGGTGCACAGCCCGAGGATCAGCACGTTGACAAGCCCGTAGGCCAGCCCGTAGGTCAACCCGATGGCCAGCCCGGCGCCCAGCCCGATGAGCAGCCCGACGACCAGCCCGGCGAACAGCGAGTTGTTGTACTTACGATTCACCAGCACCAGATACGCCCATGCTTTCTTGAACATCTCGTACCTTCCTTTCCTGATATCAGGAAGACGCTTGCGCTTATTTCCCAGTTTCTTAATGTGCTTGCTCATTATATCATATTATCAGTAAATGTCAATAGAGCAACATAACTGATGGCTGGTTGTTAGAGATACGGGGTTCACCCGCACACTGGAAAGCCCCGGTTGCCGTTTTTTCCTTGCATCTATTACTTATCCATATATTATTTTTGAACGCGAAGTGAAGGTTTCCAGGGCTCTCGGTGAGGGGTTCCGCTCCATAAGTATGGAGCTTCACTTTTCCCTTCTTTTCCGGTAGAGTTTTCTTGCCACCCCCATATGTCTTAATCCGGGGGATTTGTGTGTTGCATATTATGGAATTCGAACTTGTTTCAAAACATAAACCGGCGGGCGACCAACCTGAAGCAATCAAGGCGCTTGTTCGTGGTCTTCGGGATGATTTTACGCATCAGACGCTTCTCGGCGTTACCGGTTCGGGAAAGACATTTACCGTTGCAAATGTGATTGCCGAGATGCAGCGGCCCACACTCGTGATCGCTCACAATAAGACGCTTGCGGCGCAGCTGTGCAACGAGTTTCGTACGCTCTTTCCAAAAAACTCCGTAAATTACTTTGTTTCTTACTACGATTATTATCAGCCCGAGGCGTACATGCCGGCGAGCGATACGTACATCGGCAAGGAAGCGATGGTAAACGACGAGATTGATAAGTTGCGGCATGCCGCAACGACAGCACTTCTTACGCGCCGTGATGTAATCGTGGTTGCATCAGTTTCGTGTATCTACGGACTTGGTTCTCCCGATGAATATCGGGAGAACCTCTTCGATCTTTCAGTTGGGGACGCAGTCCATCGATCGGAATTTGTGCGTCGGCTTGTTGCGCTTCAGTTTTCGCGGACGACGGCTGATTTGAAGCGCGGTACATTCCGTCTGCGCGGGGACAATTGGGAGATCATGCCGCCGGATCGCGAAGTTATCTACAACCTTGAGGTGCAGGGAGGCGTTATTGTTTCTATTTATGAGATTGATCCTGTTCAGGGGTTCATTCTCGGAAAGACGCCAAAATTGAAGAATGTCGTGTTCGCTCCAGCGAAGCACTTCATTACACCTGTTGATAAACGAAAGCGAGCACTTGCCGCAATTAAGAAAGAATTAGCAGCGCGGCTCAAAGAATTTGAGAAAACAGGGAAGTATCTTGAGGCGGAACGGCTTGAGCGCAGAACAAAAGCTGACATCGCGATGATGAAAGAGGTGGGGTATTGCCACGGTATTGAGAACTATTCCCGCCACCTCTCGGGGCGTGCCCCGGGCGATCCGCCTGCGACGCTCTTGGATTATTTCCCCCCTTCGGCAAGCTCGGGGCAAGCGGATTTTTTGACCATTATTGATGAATCGCATGTTTCTGTGCCGCAGATCTACGGGATGTATGAAGGCGATGCTTCGCGGAAGCGAACGCTCATTGAATATGGTTTCCGGCTCCCTTCAGCTGCTGATAACAGGCCTCTCATGGCAAAAGAGTTTGAGGAGCGTATCGGTCAGGTTATTTTCACCTCTGCTACGCCAAGCGAGTACGAGCGTAAGAAAAGCGCCCAAATCGTAGAACAGATCATTCGTCCCACAGGGCTCGTTGACCCAAAGGTAAGTATTTTCCCGGCTCGCGGCCAGGTTCAGGATCTCTTGAAGTGCATTCAAAGTCGGCTAGACGGCAAGGAGACGAAGGACAAGGAGAGGATTTTGGTAACTACGCTCACCAAGCGGATGGCGGAGGATTTGAGCCGATATCTTGAGGAACTTGGCATTAAGGTGACGTATCTGCACAGCGATGTAAAAACACTGGATCGTATCCGTATTCTCACTGATTTCCGGAAGGGTGTGTTCGACGTGCTTGTTGGCGTAAATCTTTTGCGTGAAGGCCTTGATTTACCCGAGGTTTCACTCGTTGCCATTCTTGACGCCGATAAGGAAGGATTTTTACGGAGTGAAACCGCGCTTATCCAGACGATCGGGCGCGCGGCGCGGAATGTAAACGGAGCGGTATTGCTCTATGCCGATTTCAGAACCGGTTCAATTGAGCGGGCGGTTCGTGAGACGGAGCGGCGGCGAAAGTTGCAGCTTGCTTATAATAAGAAGCATGGTATTACGCCAAAAACTATTATCCGCGAGATTGTTGACATTCTCCCCGTAGAAAATGTTACTTCACTTGAGATGAAGGCAGCGCCCTCGTCGCAGAAAGTGATTGAGCGGTTGATCCGCGAGAAAGAGAGTGAGATGCGGGAGGCGGCGGGGGAGTTGAACTTCGAGCTTGCGGCAATTTTGCGCGACGAAATAAAGGAGCTTTCAAAGAAGCTCAAGGCGCGGAAACAACGATAAAAACATCCATGAAAGACCTCATTCGTATTAAAGGAGCTCGAGAGCACAATCTGAAAAATGTTTCTTTAGATCTGCCGCGTGGGAAGATGATCGTGTTTACCGGGCTTTCGGGCTCGGGAAAGTCGAGTTTGGCGTTTGATACGATTTTCGCGGAGGGACAGCGCCGTTATATTGAGTCGCTTTCCGCTTATGCACGTCAGTTCTTGGGCCGACTTGATAAGCCGGACGTGGACGAGATCGAGGGACTCTCGCCGGCTATTTCTATTGATCAGAAGAGCCACTCCGGGAATCCGCGCTCGACGGTTGCGACCATTACGGAAATCTATGATTATCTGCGTGTTCTTTTCGCGCGCGCGGGAAAGCCGTATTGTCCCCGGTGCGGTAAGCAGATTAAAAAAATGACGACGGAGGAAATCGTTGATGTCGCCGTGCAGATTTCCAAGAACGACAAGAGCGGGAAGAATCTTGTCGTTCTTGCTCCTGTGGTACGCGGTAGGAAGGGGGAGTATTACCAGATGCTCTACGATTTTTTGAATGCCGGATATTCGGAGGCGCGGATTGACGGGAAGTTTGTTTCACTTCGTGATCGTGTTGAGCTTTCGCGTTATAAACGGCATACCATCGAGCTTGTGATTGACCGTATTCCGGCGACTTTGGATTACCGCGTGAAAGATAACCGCCTGCGGCTTTCCGAGGCGATCGAATCCGGGTTGAAATACGGGAATGACGTGGTAACGCTTATTACCGATCAGGAAACCTCGCTCTCGGCAAAGTTCACCTGCCCGGAGGACGGTTTTTCGTTTCCTGAGATTGAACCGCGATTATTTTCGTTCAACAGCCCTTTCGGTGCCTGTCCCGAGTGTCATGGGTTGGGCACGGAAAGTATCTGGTCTGAGAAACTTTGTCCCGCTTGCCGGGGAAATCGCCTTAAGGAAGAGGCATTGAACGTTTTGATTGACGGTAAGAATATTGCCGGCGTGGTTGCGCTTCCCATCAACGATTCTCTCCGGTTTTTCCAAAAGCTTTCCGGGACCGCGAAGGGTTCCTTTTCCGAGATTGCCGAGGTTCCGCTCCGCGAGATCAAGAGCCGTCTCCAGTTTTTAGTTGATGTGGGATTGGAATATCTTACGCTTGATCGGAAGGCGGGAACGCTCTCGGGCGGCGAGGCGCAGCGTATCCGACTTGCCTCGCAGATCGGTTCGCGGCTTGTAGGAACACTTTACGTGCTTGATGAGCCGACAATCGGTTTACACCAGCGGGACAATGCGAAACTTATTAAAACACTTCAGGAACTGCGCGATTTAGGGAATACCGTGATTGTCGTTGAGCACGATGAGGAAACAATCCATTCCTCCGATTATCTGGTTGATATCGGGCCCGGTGCTGGGGTGCACGGCGGTGAAATTGTTGCACACGGTCCTATTCCCGGAATTTTAAAGGAGAGAAACCAGAACTCGCTTACACTTGATTATCTTCGCGGGGAAAAGAAGATACCCCTTCCCGAGAAGAGACGTTCCGTGAAAGCGAATCATGATGCTTTGAAGCTTAGGGGAGTGAGCGAGAATAACTTGCAAAACCTCGATGTTTCCATACCGTTGCGACGACTTGTTGCCGTAACAGGTGTTTCCGGGTCGGGAAAAAGCTCGCTTGTCTATGACGTGCTCTATAAAACTCTTGCGAACAAACTGCATGGGGCAAATCACACACCCGGGGTTCACAAGTCCATAACCGGCACCGAATACATCAATCGTGTTATTAACATTGACCAGTCCGCAATCGGGAGAACGCCGCGCTCTAACCCGGCTACCTATGTCGGTGCGTGGACGCATATCCGCGAGCTCTTCGCATCAACAGAGGACGCGCGTGTACGTGGGTATCGTCCCGGGCGTTTTAGTTTCAACGTGCGTGGCGGCAGGTGCGAGAATTGCGAGGGGCATGGCGTAATTGCGATTGAGATGCATTTTCTTCCAACGGTGTATGTGCAGTGTGATGTATGCAAAGGAAAACGGTTCGACCGCGAGACGCTTGAGGTGGAGTATAAAGAGAAGAACATCCATGACATTCTAGAGATGACGGTTGAGGAAGCGGCCACGTTTTTCAAGGATATCCCGTGGCTCTATGACCGTTTGCGCATTTTAAACGACGTTGGGCTCGGGTATATCGAACTTGGACAATCCGCGACAACGCTCTCGGGTGGCGAGGCGCAGCGGGTGAAATTAGGTGCCGAGCTTGGGAAGCCGGACACGCGGCGCACACTCTATTTACTTGACGAGCCGACAACGGGATTACACTTTGATGACGTTGCTCAACTCTTGAACGTCTTGAATCGTTTGGTTAGCCGCGGAAATTCCGTTGTGGTCATTGAACATAACCTTGATGTTATCAAAAGCGCTGATTGGGTGATTGACTTAGGGCCCGAAGGGGGAGAGCTTGGCGGTAGGGTGGTTGCCGAGGGGACGCCCGAGGATATTGCACGGAAGGCCAAGAATTTCACCGGTTCGTATCTCAAGAAGGTTTTGTGACCATGAAGAATAATGCGCGGCATTTATATCAGCGTCTTCCCGAAACACCAGGCGTTTATTTAATGCGCGGTACGGGGAAGAAATTGTTGTACATCGGGAAAGCGGGTAATTTACGCCGCCGCGTCTCAAGTTATTTTTTACGCCCCGCAGATGCCCGGATTGAGAAGCTGGTTTCACAGATCAGGAACATTGATGTAAAAGAAACAAGAACGGCGCTTGAGGCATTAATGCTTGAGGCAAACCTGATTAAGCAGTACGCCCCACCTTTTAATATCCGGGAGAAAGACGACAAGAGCTTTCTTTTTGTCGAGGTTACTGATGAGGAATGGCCGAGGGTCCTTCTTGTGCGTGGAAGAATGCATTCGTCAGACGTAAAAGAGAAGCATGGAGAGCGGTTCGGTCCTTTTGTTTCCGCTTCGAGTATTCGTGAGGCATTGCGCATTCTTCGCAGAATTTTCCCGTGGAGCACCCATTCGCCCGAGGTTGTCGGTGCGGCTTCCCGACCGTGTTTCAATGCGGAGGTCGGTTTATGTCCCGGTGTGTGCGTGGGTAAGGCGGACAAGCGCGAGTATCGTCGAAATATTAGAAATCTAAAAAAGGTTTTTTCAGGGGGAACGCAGGACCTTTTGCGCCGGCTTACACGGAATATGAAGCAGGCGGCTGACCGACTTGATTTTGAGCGTGCTGCGCAGTTCCGGCGGCAGATCTCCGCACTGGAGCATGTTCAGGACGTTGCCCTGCTTGATGAACCGACGTTTTCCGAGAGGGGGGAGCGAAAAAAGAGGATTGAGGGGTTTGATATCTCCAACATTTCCGGGACGGGGGCAGTCGGTGCAATGGTTGTTTTTCAAGGTGACAATCCGGATAAAAAATCATATCGGCGTTTCCGCATTAAAACCATTCAGGGACAAAATGATGTTGGCATGATGGAGGAGGTATTGCGGAGACGTTTTCGGAGAAAATCGGGTGAGGCGTGGCCTTTACCGCACTGTATTCTTGTTGACGGCGGTTCCCAGCAGGTAGCTATTGCGAATCAGGTGCTTGAGGAGTCTGGTTTACGCATTCCCGTTGTCGGTATTGCAAAGGGGCCGAAGCGCAGAAAAAACGAGTTTTTCGGATCTGTTCCCGAGGGCATATCCGAAAAGACGCTTATCCGCGTCCGCAACGAGGCGCATCGATTTGCAGTCAATTATCATAGAAAGATAAGGGATAAGATGCAGTAAGAGGACCCCCTTTTTTGCTATACTAAATACAAGTATGATTCCTTCTCTCTTCTCACCTACGTCTCACTCTAATATAAGGAATGCTTCCTTCACCCTCATCGAACTCCTCGTCGTAATAGCCATCCTCGCCATCCTCGCCGTA
>CAZHOF010000001.1:48343-49475 GCA_964534105.1 uncultured Candidatus Saccharibacteria bacterium | reverse complement strand
GTGGCAATACCCCGCTCCTCTGCCTTTTTCCAGAGATCCGATCCCTTATCGGATATAATAATAAACCGTTCAAGTGCTTTTTCTCCGAACTGTTTTTCTAAAAGCGAGGAAACTGCTCCGCTATTAAAAACTGTTTCGAGCGTGGCGCCGGATTTGCTGATAATTATAGCAACAATTTCTTCTGGCGCTTGTATGGTCGAGAGGAGTTTTTTAAACTGCGTCAAACGTTCCGTAGAAACGGCGTCAAGGAACCACACCGGATGCAGTCCTTTTTCTTCCTTCAGCGCGTCATAAACGGCCTGGGCTCCCAGGTTCGATCCGCCGATTCCCATTACTACTACTATTTTCGTCTTCTTCCCCTTTTCTTTAAGCAACGAATGCACCTTCTCATAAACCTCCCCATCTCCAGGGAGGTTTATGAAGCTTTCGGGAGAGGCGTATCCGGGTTGTTGCGCTATTTTCCGTATTTCCTCTTGATACCCTAAAATGCCGCCTGCGGCTTTCTCGAGATCACCGTCCCCAACGCGGGTTTGAGAGAAGGAGAAATGCATAGTGATTCTTACGCTCCTATACCCAAGAGCTGTGATAATTTCCCCTGGTCGAATCCAACCACGACGGATCCCTGAACATCAATCACGGGAACCCCCAGCTGTCCCGACTTTTCCACCATCTCTTCGCGGGCCTTTTCATCCGCGGCAACGTCTTTTTCTTCGTAAGCAACGTTGTGCTCTTTGAAGAACTCCTTTGCTATTTTGCAATAGACGCAGGTCGGTGTCGTATAAATAGTCACCTTTTTTTCTTCAGCCATAATTATATATGTTATTTATGAGGTACGACTTTCCTCATCTCAAGTATACCGTCCGGTTTACTGAAGCTCAAGTGAAAGCCATTCCATTTCTTCTTATAGAACAACTATTCGCCTATTTCCTCGAGAGGCGGATAGGCGCGCGCCTGCCTGCTACCTGCCGGTAGGCAGGAATTAGAGATATAATCTTCGGTCTGTATGTCCGTTTTTGTTTTGTTAAACTGTGCATTGACGATTCGCCATGTTTTTAGTACTATCCTTACAAAACTGCACGTTACCAATTCATTTCAAGGAGGTTTGCCATGCAAGCAACGGAAGAGGTGTCAA
>CAZHOF010000001.1:13125-48243 GCA_964534105.1 uncultured Candidatus Saccharibacteria bacterium | reverse complement strand
CGTTACCAATTCATTTCAAGGAGGTTTGCCATGCAAGCAACGGAAGAGGTGTCAAGGCTCGTTCGGGAAGCTCAGCGCATTGCTCCGCTTCTCGATTCCGCTCGAGTGCTCGTCGGAATGCCGGTTGTCCTCGTCAATGCGGATCGCGAGCCGATCGACGGCAATCGAAATCCAACTCAAAACCCTGAAGAGATGCTCTTTCTCCGTGCGGGTTGCAGAGATGGGTATCATAAAATATTCTATCTCGACCCCGATCCTCTCGGAGGGCGGTATTCTTCGACGAGCAGCGTTACCCCGGAAAGCGTTCCAGACGATGCCCGATTCCTTCCGCTCGGCGCCATAGCGCGGAAACAAGACGCGGATCCTCGGGAAAGGTACGTTGCGTGGATCGGAGAAGATTTCGCAAGAAATACGCATCGGCTCTGCATGGATTTCGGATTATTTGTCCGCCCCATTGAAACCGCTCCCGACGGAGCTATTCTCATCCCCGTCTAGATCACGAAACCGTCCCGACACATATCTTCGGGGCGGTTTTCTGTCCGTAAGACTACAGTAATAGAACAATCCTCTTAATCCTTCTTATATATTGCCTCCCCTACATTCCTAACTCGCACGAATTAGGGATGTGCCGACGTTATCTTTTAGGAGGTACGTAGGGCGGTACGTAATTAATTACGTAATAACTCTTGTTCTTGTTGATTTTTTCGTTCTCTAGGCATGTATCAAATCGGAAAAACATGGTTAAAAAGATCGAGGATTGCTGGGAATACATTCTTTTCGATTAATTGTTCCCGATTAAAAGGAGGAAGACCGGCGCTTGGTTCATATTCATGTCTTTCAAGATGAGAAGACGCGAAAGCTAGTTCCGCCGGTTCCAGCTCAACAACAAACGTGTAGCCGAGAGTGTGACATCCGATCTCCTGCGGCGTTTGAGCCCGATCTTTGTAACGATAATCGAAAATTGTGGCCAGCTGAAAACGGTTTTGAGGGAGTTTTAAGCCGGTTTCGCGTTCGAAGCTTCTTACCGCGGCTTCCTCTTTCGTCTCGTGCGGTTCCATGCGGCCGCCGATCCACCACCAATCGGGCATCGGTTTCGTTTTTCGTTTAGCCAGATAGATCGTTTGCGTCTTCCGGTCGATAATAGCAATGTCCGTACACACCGGCACGAAACATTGCAATCCTCTTCCATACTCCTCGTCCGAAAGACGCACTGAGGGAATGGACTGATAACCGTCTTCCGTATAGCTGCGAACCAGGATACCCATATATCTACATCATATCATCACAAAATCATCAAATCACCATTACCCAACCCGAGTATTGTATTTTGGAGAATGTTTAACTATCCACTCTTTTTCAAGCTCTCGTGCGGCTTCCATAGAGTCGGCCTCATACCAGTCAAAGAACGAAATCCCAGGAATATCGCCTAACAAAAAATGCTCATTCAGCCTTCTTTCAATGTTGTCAGAACTTCCTATGTAAACAACACTGCTTATTTCGGTCGAAGTCCTTAGTGCATAAACTCCAGGTTTAGATGGTGCAGTAGAAATATTTGTTGCTTGCCACGGCAAGACGCCGGATTGCTTAGTTACTCTTGTCATAATTTTTTAATTTTCTCAATTAATTTTTTATAGTCATTTATATTATCATAATAATCTATCGCCACATTCTTTTCTATTATTTTTCTGGCATCCGGGTGAATCTTTCCAATTGAAACAGCTAGCGCTTGATGGCAACGGATATCATGGTACTTTCCTAAAAAATTCATAACTTGAGTTGGCGCGAATTCTCCTGTTTTACACTCAATAATAAGAATTCGCCCGTCTTTGATTGCTAGCACATCAACTTGATGAGAAGCTCCGGATACACCATAGACCAATAGAGTGGGAGATGACCATGCTTCCCAATTATTTTTACTTAGAATATTAGCAACATAATCTTCTAACCAATAACCAGTTAAATAAGCCGCCACATCTGTATCTATTTGCTGAATATTAAATCCTTTGAGTAGGTTTTTACATAATGCGCATGTTGGTTTGCTTGTTGCTGCAAGACTAGGCCCTGCTCGAAACCCGTTGCAATTTTTACAAATGTATTCCTTATGCGATCGGACAACATCGAAGTTTAAATCCTTCGCTATTTTTAATAGTAAATCCTGTCTTCGCTTAAGATTACTAGAAAAGTCTTCGAACTCTGACTTATTTCTTTTATTTAACTCCTTTTTGTCCTTATTTAACAACTCTCTTATTTCTCGGTCAGCAACTAAAAACTTTTGGGTAGACTTTCGGTTTTTTGCCGTGAAGAGTCTTCTGTCTCTAAGAATTTTACCTTTAAGTGTTTTAAGAACTTTTTTCTCGCGTTGTTCTTTGTACTGAATCCTAATCAGTAAATCCAGCCCTATTAATAAAGTAATACTCTTACTTCCAAACTGAATGTCTGTCCGAGCAACGCTATTTCCTCCATTGGTACTAGATATAGGTATAGTAATTTTCCTTTTGGTTATCCTTTTAGGCACAATCATGGGGTTTGTATGTTATTTTTGTCCATTCTTATCTTTCCCAAATATTGTTAAATTGAACGGTTTGGTCCAAATTGACGGCGTATCGTCTTTGCGTCCATCGTCCATTATTTCGCTCGGATTTTTTGCTATTGTGGCAACTAGGACTTTATGTAAAGCAGCAATAATCTCTTTGTCAGCCGCTGTTTTCCCTTGTGATTCAAGTTCTCGCTTATACCCCTGATACGATTTCGCCAGTACTTCCTTATGAGCATACTCCTGCTCTAATCTCTTATTCTGTCTGTACTGCTTAGAGCTAAATGCCGCCAACCAAATAAGCGCAAAGAAAAATGGAATTCTAGCAATCAGTTTTGATGTGGCTTGTTCAACATTAAGAAGTTCCTCGAAGCTAAGTTTGATACCATTTTCGTAACTTAATAGGCCAGTTATAAATACGCCTACTAACGCTAGAACGAAAACAATAGCCCAAGCCCTAATCGGCCATTTGTAGCTAATTTTCTGGTCATAATATGCCTTAGCTAGCCCCGTACTTGCTGCTCCCGGTAATAGGGATTCTATCTTTTCAAACAGCTCCTTGTATTTTTTCTCTTGAGCGTTAAGGAAAGTATCTGCCTCTTTTTCTTTCTGATTTAATCTCGTACTAAGTCCGCCTGATTGTTTTCCTTGTTCATCTTCCTCGCCAAAAATTTTGATGAAGAATTTATCAATGTCTTCTTTCTTTACTTCAACCGCATTCAGTTTTTCAGTGAGTTCATCTTTCGTTTCCTCGATTTCTTCTTTTAGCGCTTCTATCTCGCCACGGGCTTCTGTCGACTGGTTCTTTATTGTTTCAATTTCCCCGCGCCACTGCTCCGCGCTCGTTTTATGTTGGGAAATTTGATCGAGAGAAACTTGGCTGTTGTTGATTTTTTGTTCAATCTCATTAGCTCTCTGTTTAATTTGTTCGAGGGTTGTTTGTAATTCTTTTAGTTTTTCTCGATTTGATTTCGGCATGTTTTATCCCATTTGGTCCATATTCTTTCGGAGCCGTGCTTTTTCTTTCTTCGCATTTTCCGCTTCCAATGCTCCCATTTTGACAAGCTCATCAATCGTACTATCGAAGAGTTTTAATAAGTCTCCGCCCGGCCCCATTGGGTTGAGCACACCACGATAAATATGATAGTGTCCGCTTTCCATAAAATCTCCGGCAGTATTGGCAACGGCGGAATAAACCCATTGGCGGGCGGAGGTTTCACTTACGGTTTCTTTGTATTCCTTGCCATGAGAAACAAGATACTTTTCAACTGGCTCCCGTACTAGATCAAAACCTGATCCGCCGATGGTTCGTCCTATTTCATCTAAAATTACCAATGCTTCCTTAATATCTTTTGAAGCAAACGATTTTTTCATTTCTCCGCCAAACACTATTATCATTTGGAAGATTGCACCAGAAAGCATAATTATTCCAAATATTACGGCAATAGTTCCAAGTGTTGCATTAAAGAAAAACATTATCATTCCCAAAATATATGCCGCTTGTGCAAAAAATGTCGTGAGTATCGAAAATTCATTTCCACCGCCCTGTTGATCTTTTTGTGCAAGCCACATCCAAGGCCCGAGGGCAACGCCATACGACCAAAACAATAGTGGGATAAGTGAGCTTTCAGCCGCAGAACTCACAAAAAGCCACATGACCCAAATACACCACACTGTAATCAGGGCGACGGTATAAAGTATGCTAAGCGAGCCAAACAATGCTCCGAGAATCTTTTTACCGCGCTCCATTGCTATTGCCGCAGGTCCGGCAAAAAGCAAGCTGGGCATAAGGGCAAAAGAAACAGCGAAACCAGACGCTACAAAAAAGATTATGCCCCTGATTATTTCGCCCCATTCGCCTAAAATAGCTAACCAGGTACCCGACACAATCCCGCCGAGTAAATTCAGCAGTATTACCGGCACAGTGAGAGCCGTGATTGTAGCGAGCGCACTAGTTTGTAATTTTTCAGATATAGACATAGCTTTTTGGAGAATTTGTCTTGCAAGAGCCCCTTTTCTTGCCGAAACTGCTCAGTTTTTTCTTATTATGGACATTATAACACGTAGAAAGTGATTACTATGCATAAGTAGTATGCCTTACTGCTTCGTGGCTTGGCCGGACACCCGCCGGGCGCGACGAGAAGATCGGGGGTAGGAATTCTGCCGCGATTGAGCAAAAACTAAGATTGCCTCGCCGCCCGTGATGAGGAAATGCGACAGAAAAATAAATGACTCAACCGGTTGAGTCATTTATTCCCTTAGGTTTAGGGGCAGATAGGCCTACAGAGAATTAAAATACTCGTCGATATCATCTGTAACAGCCTCATCAAATTCGTCAACAAATTCTGCATCAATAATTTCGCCAAGATACTCATCTCCCTCTTCATAATATACAGCTGTTGGCACCCCCACATAACAACCTTGTCCATCTACAGCTAATCCGCCAGAATTACCACTAACAATTTTCGCTGAAGTAATGATGTAACCATCTCGAGAATACAAACTACTCACCAGACCGTCAGTAATTGTGAGTGCTCCCCCACTGAGAGGTGGGTAACCAACCACGAATAATCTATCTCCAAGTTGGG
Source organism: uncultured Candidatus Saccharibacteria bacterium (assembly GCA_964534105.1). Classification (GTDB taxonomy): domain Bacteria; phylum Patescibacteriota; class Minisyncoccia; order UBA6257; family GWB1-50-10; genus CAZHOF01. Next base: position 43,122 of record CAZHOF010000001.1, on the reverse strand, counting down.
TAGGGGTACTAGAACAATCTTCTGTTATTTCAAAATAAGAAAATGAACCGTCGAATATTTTGTCATAATACCCATAAATATTATAACTCTCATCAAATACTGGGTCCTCCACGGATAAGTAAGCTAAGTCATGGCCAGTGATGTTGTCTTTATCAATAATTGGAGCTGCCCAATACGCTTCTTTTATTAAACCGGATTCGGGATCGGGAAATCCTATAACACATCTCCCGTTTATGTTTTCTAAAACGTGTAAGTTTGTAAGAACGTAGCCACCGCTATCAAAATTAGTTCCTGAACCATAATAAAAATAATTCGAATCTTCACAAACTATTTTTACTACTGAGCTAAGTATTTCCCTCTGGTTTGGGAATTGAAATCTAGATTTGTCATATATGGGAGCAATATCTTCAATTTCATAATATTGAAGGTGCGAAAACCATTCCTCGTCGCTGATACTTTCTGATTCAAAAACATTAGGATCATCGAAATAACCGACTGGTTGAATATTAGGATCAAGCTCATTTAAAAGAGAAGAAGCGTGATCATCTTCAGAAGCGTGATCGCTAAAGTAAATAAATGCATATAAGCCAATCGCTATTACAATTGCTGATACAAGTAGAGCTTTCCAAAGATAACCATTCCAATCTCTCTTTTGTTCTGTTAGTGTTGTTGGCAATAGAGCCTGACCGCAGAAATTACAAAACTTATTACTTTTTTTTATTTTTTCTCCACAATGTTTACAAAACATGTCTGATTATAAAAGATTATTTCGCGTATCCAAATTCTGCCTCTGGACAAAGATGGATTAAAAGCATGAGATGCCGATCAGTGCTTTTCTCCGGTTCTTTAATGGACACTACCTTATCTGGCTTGAAATGCATAACTATCTCATAGTCCTTGCCTACTGGTATAAAATTAATACTTTTCCTAATGATCTTCTTATAGGCCCAGAACATTTGCGACATCGGATATATTTCATATGAGAAAAACTTTTCCCTTGAAAGAAAATCGCTATTTAACTTATAACTACCGATTTTTACAATTCCAACTTTTTCAGTCCTAATAAAATCTTTCGATAAATCATTTATATTTTGATATCCAGCTAAGGAGGTAATCTGATAAGCATAATGCTTTTTGTCTTCACGATCAGTTATCCGTCTAAAAACAAGAAATCCGCCCCAACAAGTGAGTCCGATTGCAACATAATTAATCTGATAAATGAAAAAAATAACTGCCACAGTAAGCAGCAAATATCCAAAATATAACCTCCGATTCGATTTCTCGTGAATTATTTGGGGGAGGTAAGATATTGAATTTTCTATTCTTTCATAGGTGGGCGGTGATGTCCGTCTAGAATTTAAGTTTGTGCTTTTATTGATAATAATTTTGCCACATTTCCCGCAGAATTTAATTCCATCGTTAACCTTATCTCCACAATTAGTACAGAACATGGTGCCTATCTAACTAATTCACTTTGCCTAATAAAACGTCTAATAATTTCGCGTTCGGGTCTAGCTTCTTCCCATATCTATTCTCTATCTCTTTTCCACTAGAGAGGGTTAAAATAAGAAGTAATATCAAGTTAGCTATTGGAATGCTAAAAACTAACGCAACCCACCCAGAATAGTTCAAATCGTGAAGGCGGCGAATATGAAGTGAAAAAAGAAAAACTGCATAAACAATGTACAATGGAATTAATAAAATAAGATATTCAGAAATACTTGCAATAAGAAAGGCGGTTGCAAACAACATTCCAATCAAAAGAATAATTCCCAATACCCATTCCTTTCTCCCAATTCTTCCCTTGAAAAGATTTGCGATCATAAATTCGGACACCGTTCTTTCCGCTAAAGTAGTTGCTTTTCCCTTGTCGATTGATTTGCCGCAACTTTGACAAAAACTCGCCTTTCCTTTAACTTTCGTACCGCAATTTGAGCAAAACATAGTTTTGTCGTGTATTAGTGTGTGTAATATACATTATACCATTACCTCGGATGTTCTTCCGCCCCCGCTCCTATTTGAATCCGATTTTTATTAAGATACTTTTTTGACTTCATGTGTGTTAATTAGAACCAAATTATTGAGATGTTTCTATCCCTGAAAGCCATTCTTGTAATGGCTGGACAATATCGTCAATGACATTGTATTCAACCACAATGTCAGTGATTCCCCTCGTAGTATCTTTAATCTTCGTCCCACTTTTTGCTATGACAACAATCTTCTTTCCTAGCGCAAATGCAATTCCTGCTTCTATTGCCCTCCCCGTCGGTTTCTCAGTCACATCAATAAGCAATCCGTCTGACTTTTCAATCTCCTCCTTCGCACGTTGCATCAATTCCTGCGGGTTATCAAAAAGTTTTTGATAATTTTCAACGTCACGGATAAAACAAAAATCTTCAAATCCAGCTTCTTTCACAAGCGCGCAAAGGCGTTCAATTTCTTTCTCGTTTTCTCCGTTTTTAAAACTTGCTGTTATATAGAGTTTCATAGACTGCTCCAGATACGCGTAGTTTAAAGTGATTCGTGTGGACCCGACCGGATTCGAACCGGTGACCTCCACATTGTCCCGAAGAACAAGGAGTAATGCGATTATGTTATCCGCGATCCCGAGATAATGAACGCAGTATCCTCGTTTGTGGACCGAGCGGGATTCGAACCCGCGACCCCTACATTGTCCCGATAACTTTGGTGGGCCCATGGTGGACCCGACCGGATTCGAACCGGTGACCTCCACATTGCAAATGTGGCGCTCTACCAACTAAGCTACGGGCCCACCAAAGTTATCGAGGATCCTCGATATTGTAATCAAATTTGAAAAATTTGAACAATATCGGGACAAATGTAGTGCTCTACCAACTGAGCTACGGGGCCTATTACAACTTTCTGTTATTGCTCTTTGGCGAGCTACCGTATCCCTCTTGCATCAAGCCACTGTCTCCCCTTTCCGGACTTCAGAAACTGTTCCCGCTGTAGTGCTTCTTTTTGAGTGGTATAGCACTCGCTGTATAGAAGCATAAGGGGTCGCCGCTGTTCTGTCGAGCTTACTTTGCCGCGCTGGTGTTCTCGAAAACGGCGTTCCACGTCATTCGCGCTTCCAACATAGCGATGGCCATCCCGTGTACTTTTCAACACATAAACAAAGTGCATATGTTGCCCGCCTCAGGCGGGCACTGAATTTCCTTGCCTCGCTCCGCTCGGAGAAAATTCGTGTGGGCGTGGATGGAATCGGACCATCGACCTCTGTCTTATCAGGACAGCGTTCTACCACTGAACTACACGCCCGAATTTATCGGTTCAAGTTTAGCTGCTCAAATCCAGCCATGTCAAACGCGGTTGTGTTTTGGCTCGTGACAGGAACTGTGTTAAAAACTGTTTCCAAGCTATCAGCGAGAAAAGAGGCGGCATAGATTACAAACCAAAGGGTAGTAATCGCGAAAACGAGAGCCATTCCATAAAAAACGAGCTGCCGGGAGTCCTCTTTAAAAAATGCTTTTATTTTCTCCAGTGCTTTTTGCATGATGGTTATCGGAAAAATACCGATCCTACGACTTCCATCTTATCGTAATTTACCAAAACTTCCTCGATGCGTGTTACGTATTGAAAATTTTTCAATTCCTTCAAAAAAGTGGAAAATTTCTCAAATTCGCCTTCGGTGAGAGAAAGGCGAAACCGGATAAATCCCGGGGCCGCGGGGGCCGTTGCTACCTCTTCGATAAAAGAATAGGTATAACCGAGTCCAACCCTTTGTGCAACTCGGCGGAAATTTTGGGAAAGATCGATTAATTTTTCTTTCTGGGGAATAATATTTTGGAGCGTTTTTTGGGCCGGTTCCGCCTTTCGATGCCCCGCCCGCGCATCTGCAAGCGCCCGGATAACGCCGAGTCGGCGGGAAAATTCTCCCTGTAACGTTCTTATTGAAGTACTCGCCTTACCGATACTCGATCCGGAAGCGATAATAACCCACATCAATACCCCGATAATTCCCAGTGTTATCGAGAGATGAAGTATGAGTTTTTTTTGAAAGCGCGTGAGTGTATAATGCATTCCTTAGTATATACTAATAGTATAGTACCATATGGATTTTCAGCCGACTATCAACGAAATCCACATCAATTCTCCCGGTTATCCGCCGCCACTCCAGGAAATTGCAGCTCCCCCGCAGATTCTTTATTATCGAGGATCTCTTCCTGATCCGACGCCTGCTCTTTTTGCAATCGTCGGCACGCGTAAAGCGACCCGGGATGGAATTTCACTCGCACGGCGCATTGCCCGAGAACTCGCAGAACGCGGATTCGGCTCCGTAAGCGGGCTCGCCTTCGGTATTGACGCCGCAGCACATGAAGGAACGCTTGAGGGCGGCGGCACAACCTTTGCCGTGCTTGCAAACGGTCTTGATAGCATCTATCCGGTTTATCACGAACGTCTTGCTTTAAAGATCCTGGAGCGAAACGGCGGGCTTCTCTCGGAATATCCCGTGAGCACTCCCGCGCTTCCCCATCATTTCCTTGAACGGAACCGGATTGTTGCCGGACTCGCTCTCGCTACCATTGTTATTGAAGCTCCTGTTCACTCCGGGGCTCTTGTAACCGCGCGTCTTGCCGCAGAGCACGGCCGTGATGTTTTCGTTTTTCCGGGTCCCGCCGGGCATGCTCATTACACCGGCTCACACCATCTCATCAGAACCGGAGCGCGTCTTGTTTCTTCACTTGCTGATATCATGGAGGATTTGCAGGGAGAGTTTTCTTTTATGGCGGATGCCCAATCTCCTTCCCGTGTTCCCCTTCCGTCTCTTTCCCAGGAAGAGCGTGAGTTGTGTTCTCTTCTTCAAGAATCGGGTTCCGGACATACCCTTGATCAGCTCGTCGCATTGACGGGAAAGGAACCATGGATTATAAATCAAAAACTCACCCCATTGATTATGAAGGGAGTCGTCGAGGAAAAGCCGGGGGGTGTTTTCTCTATCCAAAGTCAATTATAATCTTCGTTATATCCACTTGATATGAAACTAGTCATTGTAGAATCACCTACTAAAGTCCCGCCCATATCCCAATCCGCCATGCGGGAGGTTAATGGACGTGATCCCGCCACTTTCTGTCAAGACACTATTGCAAGATTTGCATCGGGATATAAGCGGGATCCTCGCCCACTTTATACTCGCTCCGCTCGTAAAGTGGCGGGACAAAAACCATCGCCATCATCATGAAACTAGTCATTGTAGAATCACCTACTAAAGCAAAGACCATCAGTAAGTTCCTTGGCAGTGATTACGAGGTAACTTCTTCCTACGGCCATATTCGCGACCTTCCAAAGAGCAAGCTCGGCATTGACGTAGACGAAGATTTTTCTCCCCAATACGTTATTCCCACAAAAGTTCGGAAAACGGTCACCGCCTTAAAGAAAAAGGCGGCTTCTGCGGACGAGGTTGTCCTCGCTACTGACGAAGATCGCGAAGGGGAAGCTATTGCCTGGCACCTTACCCAGGCGCTTGATCTTGCAACCGACAAGACAGAACGCATCGTCTTTCATGAGATTACGAAGGATGCTCTTCAGAGCGCCTTGGAACACCCCCGACAGCTGAACATAAGCCTTGTAAATGCCCAACAAGCCCGCCGTATTCTCGACCGTTTGGTAGGCTATCTTCTTTCTCCATTCCTTTGGAAAAAAGTTGTACGCGGACTTTCGGCAGGACGCGTACAATCTGTTGCGCTCCGCCTTATTGCCGATCGCGAGGAAGAGATACAACGTTTCAAGCCCGAAGAATATTGGACGCTTACCGCCGATTTTCAGAAAGAAGGGGGGCAGGAATCCTTTACCGCAGCACTTCACAGCATAAATAAGGAATCGCTCCCGAAGCCCGGTATTGCGACCGAAAAAGAGGTAAACATTATCGCTGACGACATCCAGAACGGTTCTGTTTCCATAAATGATATAACGCAAAAAACAGTGAAACGGAATCCACTCCCTCCATTTATCACCAGCACCCTGCAACAGGAGGCGAACCGAAAGCTTCGCCTGAGTGCACGTCAAACCATGCGCGCGGCCCAAAGCTTGTATGAAAACGGTCATATCACCTATATGCGTACCGATTCCTTCAATCTTTCGCAGGAATCTTTAAGCGCTGCGCGTCGCTTTATTCAACACGAATGGGGCAAGGATTACCTTATCGAAAAACCGAGGGTTTTCAAAGTAAAATCCCGCCTCGCACAAGAAGCCCATGAGGCCATACGTCCTACGGATCCTGCGCGTACGCCGGAATCGCTCGGAAAGGAATTTTCCCAAGCCGCCGAACGCAAGGTGTATGAACTTATTTGGCGCCGATTTATTGCCTCGCAGCTCCCGCAGGCCCAGTTCAGTGCAACCACCATTTCTGTTTCCGTGGAACACAAGAAAAACGAATATCTTTTAAGGGCTAACGGAACAACTCTTGTGTTTGACGGCTTTCTCAAAGTTTGGCCTCAAAAATTCGAGGAGCGTACTCTTCCAAACATAACTCGCAGAGATGTCCTTTCGGTCATTGCGGTAAATCCGGAGCAGCATTTTACGGAACCTCCTCCCCGCTACAACGAAGCGAGTATTATTAAAGCTCTCGAGACCTTCGGTATCGGGCGTCCTTCCACATATGCCCCAATCATTTCAGTTATCCAACTTCGCAATTATGTTCAGAAAAACGAATCTCGGCGCTTTGAACCGACTGAAATCGGCACGCTTGTAAATCGCCTTCTCAAAGAACACTTTCCTGAAATCGTTGATGTTGGATTTACCGCCCGGCTTGAAGAAGAGTTGGATGCGATTGCCGAAGGGAATTTGGAATGGCGCAAGGCAATCCGCAAGTTTTACGAACCTTTCGCAAAGCATCTGGAAAAGAAATACGAAGAGGTTTCAAAGGATGACATTCTTCCTCCGGAAGAGAAAACCGATGAGGTATGCGAGAAATGCGGAAAGCCGATGGTTGTAAAAACCGGGCGCTTCGGCAGATTTCTTGCCTGTACCGGTTTTCCTGAATGTAAAAGTACGAAATCACTTGGAAATCCCCAGGAACCTCTTGGTCCCTGTCCAAAGTGCAAGAAGGGAGAGGTTGTAAAAAAGAGAACGAAAAAGCGCCGCATGTTTTATGGTTGCAACAGATACCCTGATTGCGACTATGCGTCTTGGAGCAAGCCCAAAGAAATTGGCGAAGAAGCAGCTTCTCAGGATCAAGAGGACTAGTTCTTCGTTAACACAACCGGACCTTCATTTGTAACCGCAACCGTGTGTTCAACATGAGCGGTTATACTCCCGTCTTTTGTTTTGAAGCTTCCATCCTTCATCTCCTCGACTGATCCTGACCCCGTACTAATCATCGGCTCAAGTGCTAAAACGAGTCCGGGCCGTAACTCCAATCCGGTTTTCTGCGTTCCGTAGTTATACACCACCGGGTCCTCATGGAGATTAAAGCCGACTCCATGACCCGTAAGACCTCGCACAACGGAAAATCCCGCTGTCCTTACTTTATTTTCGATTGCAAAACCGATATCTCCGAGATGATTTCCCGGCACACATACAGTAATTGCTGCTTCAAGAGCACGCTCTGCTGTCGTTATCAACTCCTGATGTTCCCTTGCTATCTTTCCAACGCCTATTGTTATTGCAGCATCCGTAATAAACCCTTCAAGATCAACTCCCAGATCAATGGATAACACATCGCCTTCACGAAGCGTATATGCCGAAGGGATACCGTGAACTACCACATCGTTCAATGAGGCGCATAACGAGGCCGGATACGGTTCCTGGGCTCCTTCCGGAACATACCCGAGAAAAGCGGGTTTCGCCCCCGCCTTTTTGATATACTCCTCCGCAATGCGGTCCAGATCAGCAAGAGAAACTCCGGGAAGGGCGTTTTGTTTTATTTCCTCAAGAACGCCCGCAAGCAGGGCTCCCGATTTCCGTAACCGCTCTATATCATCCTTCGTCTTTAGACGTATCATTTTTCCCTTCCCTACCGTAATTTCTTTTGTATTTCTCTAAAAACTTTGTACGGGAGTGGTTCACCGTTTATCTCCAGTATGCGGATTTTCATCTTCTTCACGCCCCGCAGGATGGGAAACGTCCGATCCTCGTATTCCTTTAGTCTAACTTTTATGAGTTCTAAGTTGTCGAATATCCGCTTTTGCATCGGCCCCGCGCAAAATGCGCATTGTTTCTGCTTCGACTGGGCCAATATCGGCAATCCGCAGATTGAACAGATGAGGCGGCTGCTATTTCTTTTCAGCGAGGATCGTTCGCTTACCTTTAATCGAATGACTGTAATATTTTCTTTTCCGTATAAATCTTCCAGTAAATGTATCAGCCCCTTCTGACTTTTCGATCCGAAGGCCTCGAATTCCGTACGAGGAGAACCGCTGAAAACAACACCGGATCCAGATCGCGCGATATTGCGGACCGCTTCCCGCGTAATGCGGAGTGCCCACGTGGGAGTACATAATTTTCCCGAATCAAAAAGTTTCCGCTCGCGCTTTAAAATCGGGTCCTTATCCGCTTGCGGTGAATGGACGGCGTTTTCCATGAAACGCCCCGTGTCAAAATGAATGAGGCCGAGCGTTCGAGCAAGAAGCTCTGCCTGCGTTCCTTTCCCCGATCCCGGAGGCCCATAAATTACGACTGCTCTATTCATTGCGTTATTCCTTCTATTATAGGTCAGATACCCTCATACTCGCGAATCGAGAGTTGGGAATCGATCTGCTTCATCACCTCAAGTGCCACGGCAACTACGATAAGAAGCGCTGTGCCGCCGATAGCGAGCGCCTGAATCCCGGTAATAATCTGCGTGATGTTCGGTAATATTGCGACTACACCGAGAAATAATGCGCCGAAGAACGTGATGCGGTGAACGATCTTTCCGATGTAATCGGTGGTGGTCTGTCCTGGCCGTATCCCCGGAATGAAACCTCCGCTTCTTTGCAGGTTTTTCGAAATTTCCTGTGGGTCAAATGTCACTGCAGTGTAAAAATACGTAAAGACAACCACGAGAAGAAAATAGAGTGCGCTGTAGATGAAAATATTACTCAAAAACCCGGAGACAAGCTCATTTAGGCGCAATGCCAAATCACGGGAAAAAACTGATGAGGCCTGCGCAATGAACTGCGGGAAAAGCAGTAATGAAATGGCGAAGATGATCGGGATAACTCCGGCCTGGTTCACGCGCAGCGGAAGATATGTAGAAACGCCTCCGTACAGTTTATTACCCCTCACCTGTTTCGCGTATGCGACGGGAATTTTCCGCTCTCCTTCATTTACAAAGACGACCCCGGCAATGACAACAATACTCACTGCAATAAATACAAAATAAGTGGGTAACATGCTCGGATTATAATTAAGCACGCTTGCTGAAATGATCCGCGGCAAACCGCTTACGATTCCAGCAAAGATAATAAGCGATATGCCGTTTCCGATTTTATATTCCGAGATAAGTTCGCCGATCCACATCAGAAACACGCTTCCTGCCGTTATGATAACGACATTGCCTATCATGTTAGCAAGCGGTAGCGGGTCGAGGACCTGCTGAGAGATGAGGAGATTCAAAAAACCGTAGGCCTGTAGCACTGCAAGAGGAATGGTAAGGTAGCGTGAAATACGGTTAAATTTTGCGCGGCCTTCAGCACCTTCTTCGTAATAATACTGCTTTAGCTTTGGGAAGATGATAGTCAGAAGCTGCATGATGATGGTCGCCGTAATGTAGGGCGCCACGCCAAGCATCACCAATGACAGGTTCGAGAGGCCTCCTCCTGAAAAGATGTTTAAAAAGCCCAGTAAATTATTTGAGGAAAAGAATTCCTGAAGCCGCAACGTATCAATCCCCGGAATGGGAATCGCCGCAAAAACCCGAAACACAAGCAGGAGAAACAATACCATCAGTACCTTCTTCCGTAAATCAGGAATTTTAAATACTTGAAGGATTTTTTGTACCATGATATTTTCCGCTATTCCTTTACGGAGCCGCCCGCTTTTTCGATTTTCTCCCGGGCAATCGCCGAGAGAACAATTCCTTGAACGGTAAATGCCCGCTTCACATCGCCCTCTCCTAAAATCTTTACCGAGATCCTTTCTGTTTTTATAACTTTGGCTTCAACTAACTCTTTCGGCGTAATTGTTTCCTTCTTTGGAAAAATTCGATCCAAGTCACCAACGTTAATCACGATAGCGCGCGGAGATTTCCTCCGATTCTTAACTCCCCGCAATTTCGGGAATAGCATAATAAGATCGCGTTCCGCAGGCCGAATTCGATGTCCTGCCCGGGAGCGCTGACCCTTTTGTCCCTTTCCTGAATATGCTCCGCGCTTCCCACCTCGTCCCACTCGTTTCTTTTTTCGGGTAAGCGCGCTTTTTTTAGGTCTTAGTTCGTGTATCTGCATGTTACTCTGCTTCTTTCTTTATTTCGGGTTCTTTTTTAACATCGTCTCCCCGCAGCGGAATTCCCGAGAATTTTTGCAGTGCCACTATCGTTGCCCGCGCGTTCGCCAGCGCATTCTTTGTTCTTCCCAAGGTTTTCCCGGAGATATCTTTCACTCCGGCAAGCTCCAATACCGCACGCGACGCTCCTCCGGCGATTAAACCGTGGTTTAGACGCGCAGGTTTTAATCGTATTCTTGCCGCGGAAAATTTTGCTTCGACATCGAACGGAATCGTCCTCTTTTCAACCAAAGGGACATGTATTATGTTTTTCTCTCCTTGTCGTTTCCCTTTACGAATGGCTTCGGCGACATCAAGTCCTTTTCCGGTCCCAACGCCTACACGGCCACGCAGATCCCCTACTACAACCGTAGCTCGAAAACTAAACCGTTTTCCCCCTGCGGTCACTCGCGTTACCCGGCGTACCTCAAGAACGCGATCTTGAAATTCGCTCCGCTTCGCTGCTTCTGAAATTCTTCTTCCTCTCGGTCTTGGCATAGTAATAAATTTATAGCGATAAACCGGACTCGCGTGTTGCGTCGACTAGGGCTTTTACCCTCCCGTGATATCGATAAGATCCGCGATCAACCACTACTGCATGCACTCCTGCTTTTTCCGCACGCTCGGCCAGTAGTTTTCCCGTTGCTTTTGCCAGCTCGGTTTTTGTCCCTTTTTGTTTTACTTCCCGAGATGACGCCGAAACCAACGTTTTTCCTTTTATGTCATCAATTATCTGGACCGAGGTTGCGTGCAAACTTCGAAACACGCAAAGACGCGGACGATCTTTTGTCCCGTGAACACGGTTGCGAACTCTCCTTTTTCTTCGTTCCCGTATTTGGTTCTGTCTTGTTATCACTTTCATAAAGGTTTTTATTTTGCTCCAGCTTCTCCGGCTGTCGCTGCTTTCTTTCCGGCTTTTCTCCGCACTATCTCATCGGCATACCGGAAGCCCGTTCCTTTATAAGGTTCGGGTTTTCGAAACGCGCGAATTTTCGCGGCAACCTGACCAACAAGCGTTTTATCGATTCCCCTGATGATCAGCGTTGTGTTCTTTTCGACTTCGAATGTTATACCTTTCGGCGTGTTGTATCGAACAGAATGAGAAAAACCAAGATTCATGTTTAAATCTTCTCCCTCTTTCGTTATACGATACCCGACACCTTCCAAAAGCAACGTTTTCGAAAATCCCTCCGTGATTCCTTGTATCGCGTTTTGGACAAGTGCTCGCATTGTCCCCCAATTACTGCGCGCCTGCTTTGTATTACGCTTCGGCGAGAAAGTAATTTCCCCGTCTTTTATGTCTACCGTAATATCACGGAGACCCGGGACAAGAAGCTGTCCCTTCTCTCCTTTTACGAGTATTCCGTCATCACCCATTGTTACGGAAACGTTTTCGGGAATAGTTATCGGTTTTTTTCCAATTTTGCTCATGCCAATATTATTTCTGATGATAAGCTCGTATTATTACGAGCGCAATCTGAAGAACCCGTAATATTGAGCACCCCGCCCTCTTGCTGTGATAGGGCAGGCTGCAGGCCACGCAGCGTGGAGCGATTCGACTTTGTCTTCATTTTAATTTTTGTTTTCATGGATTGATGCATAAGAGGGCGGGGTAAGGTTTTGTTACTTCGATGGAACATCGAAGACAAAGCCCTTACCAAATCTCAAAAAGAAGCTGTCCTCCCACTTTTTCCCGCCTTGCTTTCACCCCCGACATCACACCCTTTGGGGTTGAAACTACGAGGATGCCATAACCGTTCTTAACTCGATAGAAATCTTTATAGGTTCCGTACCGGCGTACGGAAGGTTTACTCAACCATTTAACTCCTTGAATCAATCTGTCAGGGTTCACAAAAATTTCTATTACTTTCTTATAAGACCGTCCTTTTACCTCAATGCTCTTTAAAAAGCCGTATTCCTTTAATGTTTCCAAAACATCCGCATCCATCTTCGAGAACGGGATTTTTAATGCTGTTTTTTGCGCTGCCTCTGCGTTTTTTATGCGGATAACCGTATTAATATACATAAGCGTTTAATTTACCACGATGCTTTTTTTATCCCCGGTATTTCTCCTTTACTTGCCAGTTCTCGGAAACAAATGCGACAAAGGTCGAAGTCACGCATATAGCTCCGCTTTCTCCCGCAACGAAAACATCTACGGACAATCCGCGTAGAGAACTTCGGTTTTTTCTTTGATCGTGCGATAACGGACTTTTTTGCCATAGTTATTCTTTTGTTTCGGTTCTCAATGGTACCCCAAGATTGCGGTAGAAATCAATTGCCTGTTCTCTATTCTTAAGCGTTGGTACGGCTGTCACCTGAAGACCGAAAGGAATCTTGGATTTATCAGTGTTTACTTCGGGAAACACGTATTGTTCCTTAAACCCCAGATTTAAATTTCCCCGTCCATCTACCACACTCATTGGTAATCCGCGAAAGTCTTTCACGCGAGGTAACACAATACGAACAACTTTTGTAAAGAAATCTTCCATTCTTTTTCCACGCAAGGTAATTTGCAATCCGACGATATCCCCGGAACGAATTTTAAACGATGCTATTGACTGTTTTGCCTGACGCGGTGCGGGTGCCTGACCCGTGATTAACCCCAATTCTTCTTTTATAGCCGGAAGGGTTTTCTCTTTGAATTGCTGCTGTGTACAAAGACGCCCGATTCCTGCGTTTACGACAACTTTCTCAAGCCGAAGCGCCGCATTGGGATTATCTTTCTTGTTCCTTTTTTCTTTTTTTTGCTTTAATTTTCGTTCCATAGTGTTCTTACGGTTATATTCCATGGCCGCACCGCGCGCAGACACGTGTTTTCGTATTATTATCGAAATTAACTTTCGTTCGCACGGGTCTTTCGCAACGGCCGCACAGAACCTGTACGTTGGAAATGTCGAGCGGGCGAGGAACTTCAACGATTTCTCCTTTCTCTCCCTGCTTCCGCGGGCGTACGTGTTTTTTCACAATGTTTAAACCTTCAACGATAACTCTTCCCTCGCTTCGCATCACGCGTAACACTTTCCCCGTCTTGCCGCGGTCTTTTCCTGCAATGATTTGTATTGAATCCCCTTTTTTGATTGTCATATGATCAGACCAGCTCTTTTGCAAGCGAGGTTATTGCATCGTAACCCTTTTCTTTCAGTTCCCGTGGAATGGGGCCAAAAATACGCGTTCCACGGGGCTGCATTTTATCAACGATAACGACGGCGTTTTCATCAAAACGGAGGCGCGTTCCATCCCGCCTTCTTAAAGGAGCGCGTTGACGCACTACAACAGCCCGTACTTTTTCTTTCTTTTTTACCTGCTTTCTCGGCTCCGCACTTTGTACGGACGCAACAATAACATCGCCTATGCGCGCATATCGTCTTTTGCTGCCGCCAAGCACCCGGAAACAGCGCACTATTTTTGCACCGCTGTTATCCGCAACTTTTACCACTGAACGTTCTTGGATCATATCATTTCGATTCCGACTTCACTAAACCAACGACTTTCCACCGTTTTGTCCGAGAAATCGGTCTGGTTTCTTCCACGATTACCCGGTCACCTACATGATATGTATTATCTTCGTCGTGCGCCTGCAGACGCTTTGTTACTTTATAATATTTCACATAACGCTTATGTTTCCTTAAGTGCTCGACGGCAACAACGCACGTTTTGTGCATCTTATCCGAAACTACGATTCCTTCAAGTTTTCTCATGGTTAATAATGGTCGTTATTTTCCTTCTTCTTTCTTTTCTTTCGCAATGGTCAAAAGCTGTGCCAATGTTGTTTTCAACTTCTTAAGATCAGTTGGATTTTTTCCTTTTCCTGACGCAAGCTCGTATCGAAAATTGATCAACTTTTTCCGAGCTTCTTTTGCCTCCTCTTCAACCTCGCGTAATGTTTTTTCCTTCTTGCTTTGCAATTCCTTCTTTTTCATACGTTATATTACTTCCTCCTTTACTATGAATTTTGTCTTCACGGGAAGTTTATGCCCGGCTTTTCGGAAGGCCTCTTTTGCAATATTGTGATTTATCCCGTCTATCTCAAACAATATTCTCCCTGGTTTTACCGGAAACACGAAATGATCAACGTCGCCTTTTCCTCCCCCCAAGGTCACTTCTGGAGGAAGTTTAGTGACCGGCTTATCGGGAAAAATACGGATCCAAATACGTCCCTCCCGCTTCATCGCATGACTGATTGTTTTACGTGCCGCCTCGATTTGGTTTTCTGTGACCCACGCCGGTGAAAGTGCCTGTAAACCAAAGCTGCCGAAACTTATTTTCGTACCGCGTGTTTCCGTGAGACGTTTCCTGGAACGTCCTTTTTGCTGCTTTCGATATTTTTGTTTTTTCGGTTGCATTGGCATATGTTATTGCTGTTTATACCGTTCTTCCTTTTTTTCCTGGAATATCTCTCCTTTGTAAATCCATACTTTTATTCCGATAACGCCGTAAGAGCAGAAAGCGGTGCTTTCCGCATAATCAATGTTTGCGCGAAGCGTTTGCAGGGGCATTCTCCCTTTTGCAAGCCAGTCCCTTCGGGAAATCTCCGCCCCATTCAGGCGTCCCGCGAGTCTGATTTTTGCTCCCTTTACCTCCCTGTTTTGCATCAAGGAATCGAGATGTCTTTTCAAAATCCGCCGATACGATTGCCGCTTCTCGATATCTTCGGTAATCTGCTGTGCTGCAACCGCTGCCGAAGCTTCAGTTCGCTTTAATTCGTCGACGTTTACGGAAAATGTGAACTTCGTCGGCATCTTATTTTCTCTTCGTAATTTTTGCATTGCCTGCATTATCTCTTTTCGCAAAGTTTCTACACCCTCACCTCCGCGGCCGATCACAAGGCCCGGACGGCTTGAGGATATATTTACCCGCACACGATCCCCCGTTCGTTCGATTTCGATACTTACAATGCCGGCGTGAATCAGTTTTTTCTTTATGATTTTTCTAATGAGGTGATCCTCCTGAATGAAAAACCTTAAGGATGGCTTAAAAAACCACCGACTTGACCACGGTATCGTGATACCTAACCGAAATGCATTTGGTTTTACTTTCTGTGCCATAATAACTAAACGGATTTCCTTCTGAATACTTTTTGCATAAACCCTTTTCGTTTCTTGCCTACAGATTTGTCTCCATACTCATGTTCCTCATGCTTATGAGCCTCGCGGTCTCCAACTTGTTCTTCTTGAGCTTTCTTTGTTTTTTTATTTGTCTCCTTTTTCTTCTCGGGGCGAATAATAGTGAAAGGTGTTCCCGTTGTTTTTTCGTTTACGCCCAGCACTAACGTAACATGGCTCGTGCGTTTTGCAATAGGACTCGTCGCTCCCCGGGCACGCGGTATCCATCGTTTCATAGTTGGTCCCGCATCAACTCTTGCCTCTTGTATGAACAAGTTCTCTTCGCTCATTTTAAAATTGTTCCGCGCATTAGCGGCAGCGCTTCGTAACAGCTTCAAGAGCGGTTCGCTCGGTCTGCGCGGAGAGAGCAGAAGACGCGCTTCTGCCTCATTCACTGAAAGACCCCTGATGACATCCACAATGAGTCGTGTTTTCCGCGGAGCAATATGTAAATGCTTTAACGTTGCTGTTACTGTATTTCGATTTTCCATGATTATGTTTTAGTGTTCTTCGAAGGAGTGAAATTTCCTGCCGTTTTCTGCTGCTCTAGTTCCTTTTGTATTTTTCCTCCGTGTCGAACAAATTTTTTGGTTGGTGAAAATTCTCCAAGCCGATGACCAACCATCTCTTCAGCGATAGTCACTTCTACAAAATCCTTGCCGTTATGAACGGCAAAAGTGAAACCAACCATCTCCGGGGCTATCTCCGAACCTCGTGCCCATGTTTTTATTGCAGTTCGATCCCCGGATTTTAAACCGGCTATTTTTTTCAACAGCTTAGGGTAAACCCACGGACCTTTTCTTAGTGAACGTGACATAAATGTTTATTTTCTTCGTTTAACAATAAGTGTGTTCGACCACTTCTTTTTCCGCCTTGTTCTATGACCACCGGTTATCTTACCCCATTTCGTCTTCGGGCGTCGAGTTCCACGCTGCGTTCTCCCCTCGCCACCCCCATAAGGGTGATCTTTCGGATTCATTGCCGAGCCCCTTACGGTTGGACGAATACCAAGCCAGCGTGAGCGGCCAGCCTTGCCAATGGTCACTAAATTGTGCTCCACGTTTGCTGCCTGGCCGATTGAAGCGAAACAGTTCCATAATACTTTACGGACTTCTTTTGAGGGCATTTTCAAATGCGTGTAGCCGTCTTCATTTGCAAGAATCTGGAGCGAAGATCCCGCTGAACGCGCAAGTTGTCCTCCTTTCTCCGGAGCTATCTCAACGTTGTATACAAAAGTCCCCACTGGGATACGATTCAAATGCGTACGATTCCCCACTTCGAGATCAACGTTATCGCCCGTGAGCACTTTGCCACCAACCTTCATTCCGTTCGCCGCAAGGATATATCGTCGCTCCCCGTCTTTATAGAGAACGCAGGCGATGAAAGAGGTGCGGTAAGGATCATATTCAATCGATTCTATTTTGCCCTGGATACCTATTTTGTTTTGCTTAAAATCAATTTTTCGGTAAAGTTTCTTATTCCCTCCCCCTTGATGCCGTACTGTAATCCTCCCCTGATTGTTTCTCCCCGCGTGTTTTTTTATCCGTGTTTTCAGCGCTTTCCCGTTCTTTTTCGGCTTGCCCGAAGTATTCCTGTTGTAATCGACAACAGTCATATGCCTTCGTGATGGAGTTGTGGGACGGTTTGTTTTCATGTTTTCGTATTACGTGATATCTATTTTTTCCCCTTTCTTCAGAGAAACAATAGCTTTTTTCACCTCTGATCTCCTCCCTAAAAAGCGACCGCCGAGACGCTTTGTTTTTCCAATCTTTCTTATTATATTCACGCCCTCTACGTTCACTCCATAACGCTCCTGGACAGCCTGCCGAACCATGGGTTTTGTCGCCCGCGCATCGACGATAAAAATATATTGACCCGCGGTGGCACTTATATCGTTTGCTTTCTCGCTGATATGAGGTTTTTTGAGAACAAACCCAATCCGTGACGTTACTCCGGAAGCTTTTGCTCCGGGGGCAGCGTCTTTTTTAGGCAATGCAACTACACCCTCCTTGGGAGCGGTTTTTTGCTTTTCTCCGTCCTTTTTTTTGAATGCCTTGAAAATACCCATAAATGTTTTTATTCAGCTCCTTTAAGAATGTCAGAGACGGCCTCCTTCTCAATTAAGATATATTTGTGCGAAAGACAATCTTGCACGTTCAGTAACGCAGGGTACATTATCTTAGCTCCGGAAATGTTCCTCCCGCTCCGCACAATATCACTCTTGCCTTTACCCGGCACGCAGACAACTTTTTTTCTTCCCCCTGTTATCGCACTAATCATGCGTGCCATGTGTTTCGTTTTTATCTCGGGAAGGGAAAAGGAATCCACAATAATAATTTCTCCGGATTCTGCTTTTTTCGAAAGAATGGATGCGAGAGCCGCTCGCTTCATCTTCTTTGTGATTGTTTTCGTAAAATTTTTCTCCTTTGTCGGACCGAATGTTATTCCTCCCCCTCGCCAAATCGGAGACGTCACCGCGCCCGCTCGCGCACGACCCGTATGTTTCTGTTTCCACGGTTTCCTCCCGCTTCCCACGACTTCGCTTCGGTCTTTTGCGTGTGCAATCGGTTTTCTCTGATTTGCGCGTTGCGCTACTAAAATCTGGTGCACCAATTCCGGTTTCCACGCAACTCCAAAAACTTCCTTCGGAAGTTCTACCGTCCCCACTTTTTCATTGTTACTATTCACTACGTCAACAGTCATGTTTTTTTCTCAAAACGAATTTCAATGGTTCCGCCGGGGACCCCGGGCACTGCTCCTTTTATAAAAACTTCTCTGGTTTTGTCATCACGCTCAACGACAAGCAATCCTTTTGTGGTTACTCTCACATTTCCCATGTGTCCCGCCATTTTCTTCCCCTTAATCACGCGTTGGGTGGCTGTGACACCAATGGATCCCGGGGCACGAAGCCGATCTTTCTGCCCGTGAGTTTTTGGTCCTCCTTTAAACCCGTGTCTTTTTACCACTCCCTGAAATCCCTTTCCCCTACTCTTCCCGCTTACTATCACGCGGGATCCTTCTTCAAGCGTTTTCCACGCTTCTTCATCTTGTTCGTTTTTAACCGCAATCTTAACACGCGTTCCGGGAACGACACGGTCATCTTTCCACACCTGCGACATCCTTATTTTTTCTCCTTGTAATTTCATCATAGCTCTCAAAAAAATAACCGAGACCAAGCTCGGTTTTTCTTTTCTTTATTGCGAGCAGTCTCTTTTTTTGATGTTATCCCATTTTCGGGCCTCTGTCAATGCTCTTTTTCCTCTTTAATTCATCTTTATTTCCACATCCACGCCCGCAGGGAGATTCAAATCGGAGAGCGATTCTACAATCTTTTGTTGCGGATTCATAATATCAATAAGGCGCTTATGTACCCTAAGTTCGAACTGTTCACGAGATTTTTTGTGGACGAATGTTGATCGGTTTACGGTATATCTCCGGAACTCTGTGGGAAGCGGGACCGGTCCCACGATTTCCCCTCCTTGTCCGCGAATGGCTTCGACAATTTGGCGCACGGAGTTATCAATCAACTTCGCATCGTATGATTTGATGCGGAGTCGTAACCGTTCACTTAACGCCTGTTCCTTTTTCTTTGGCATGTGTTTTTTCTTCTATCTCGAATCTCTTCAAAGCAGAAGTCCGAAACGAACAAAATTTTCGTCATTTGTTTCGGACCTCGTGCTCAGAAGACATCCGTTTCCTAATTTGTAATCTTCGTGATGGTCCCGGCGCCAACTGTTTTACCTCCTTCTCGGATAGCAAAACGTTGTTTTTCTTCAAGCGCAACGGGAGCCATAAGCTTCACGTTTATGCTTACTGTGTCTCCCGGCATAACCATTTCCGTACCCTCCGGGAGGAATACCTCTCCGGTTACGTCGGTTGTGCGAAGGTAGAATTGAGGTTTATATCCTTTAAAGAAAGGGGTGTGACGTCCGCCCTCTTCTTTGCTTAAGATAAGGACCTCGGCTTCAAATTCCGTATGAGGCGTCACAGAACCCGGTTTCGCGATAACTTGACCGCGTTCCACGTCCTCTTTTTTGAGGCCCCGCAAGAGGATACCGACATTGTCCCCCGCCTGACCTTCATCAAGCGTTTTTTGGAACATCTCAACTCCGGTTACTACCGTCTTTTGCGTGGGGCGAAGACCGATGATTTCGGCCTCCTCGTTTACTTTTACGATACCCCGCTCGATGCGACCAGTTACCACAGTGCCACGTCCTTCGATTGAGAAAATATCCTCAATGGGCATCAAAAACGGTTTGTCGATATCACGAACCGGATCCGGAATGAAGGAGTCAAGGGCGTCAATAAGTTCCCCGATCGGCTTCGCAGTTTCGTCGTCAGCAGAAACCGCTTCGAGCGCTTTCAATGCTGAACCCCGGATTATCGGAGTTTCATCCCCCGGAAAACCGTATTTCTTTAGAAGCTCTCGAACCTCGGACTCAACCAAATCAACCAATTCCTTGTCGTCAACCATGTCAACCTTATTCAGGAAGACAATAATTGCAGGAACGCCAACCTGTCGGGCGAGCAGAATATGTTCTCGCGTCTGAGGCATGGGGCCGTCAGCAGCAGAAACAACAAGAATAGCGCCGTCCATCTGAGCTGCTCCCGTGATCATGTTTTTAATGTAGTCAGCATGACCGGGGGCATCAATATGCGCATAGTGTCTCTTTTCCGATTCGTATTCGGAATGGTGAAGCGCAATAGTAATGCCGCGTGCTTTTTCTTCAGGAGCATTATCAATCTGGTCGACGGACTCTTCCTTTCCCGCAAATCCTTTAAGGTGCAGAACGTGCGTAATCGCTGCCGTAAGCGTAGTCTTACCGTGGTCAACGTGACCAATAGTTCCTACGTTTACGTGGGGTTTTTCCCGTTTAAATTGATCCTTTGCCATTTTTATGTTTATTTTTTATTTTCGACCTATTTTGTTTGCTTTACAAAAATTGCTCTAACCTTTTCATTTTTGCGCATCACACTGGTTCTGTCAAGGTATTTACTCCTTTTTCCGACCCTCGACAATGGTTTGCGTAACATTTACAGGAACCTCCTCGTAAGCGAAAAATTCCATAGAGAAGCTTCCTCTTCCCTGGGTCATTGAACGAAGGTTGGTAACGTATCCGAACATGCTCGCAAGAGGAACTTCCGCATCAACGACACGCACATTACTACGCTCGTCCATTGCGTTAATTTTCGCTCTGCGAGAGCTTAAATCGCCGGTAACATCTCCAAGAAATTCCGAGGGTATAATGACCTGCACCTTCATGATCGGCTCAAGGAGCACGGGTTTTGCCCTGCGAATTGCTTCCTGAAACGCCATGCCTGCAGCGATCTTAAAGGCGATCTCCGAGGAATCTACTTCGTGGAACGAACCGTCAAACAGCGCGGCCTGGGTATCCACGAGCGGATATCCTGCAAGGACGCCCTTCTCCATCGCTTCACGGACACCTTTTTCAACAGCCGGAATGAACTCTTGCGGAATGACTCCTCCCCTAATCTCATTAACAAATTCAAATCCCTTGCCGCGTTCAAGCGGCTCAACGCGGAGTTTTACGTGACCGTACTGACCTCTCCCACCGGATTGCCTGATATATTTTCCTTCTGCTTCCGCTTCTCCTTTTATCGTTTCCTTATACGCGACCTGTGGGCGTCCCACGTCCGCCTCTACGCCGAACTCGCGCTTCATACGCTCAACGATGATTTCCAGGTGCAGCTCTCCCATGCCGGCAATGAGTGTTTCTCCCGAGTCGGGATCGCCGCTCACCCGAAATGTCGGATCTTCATCAGCAAGCTTGTGAAGTGCAACGCCCATTTTCTCCTGATCGGCTTTTGTTCTCGGTTCGATACGAATGTCGATGACTGGTTCAGGGAAAGTAATTTTCTCAAGGATAATCGGCTGCTCCGGAACAGTTAGTGTGTCTCCCGTTGTCGTATTTTTCATACCCACAAGGGCACCAAGGTCTCCGGCGTACATTTCTTCGACTTCTTCGCGATGGTTTGCATGCATGCGAAGAATCCTCCCGATGCGTTCCTGCTCGTTCTTTGTGGTATTCAATATATAACTACTTCGTTTGAGCGTCCCGGAGTAGATACGGATGTACGTTAATGTTCCCACAAACGGGTCCGAAGCGATCTTGAACGCCAACGCAGAAAGCGGGGCGTCATCTTTCGAGCTTCGTTCTTCTTCTTCGTGTTTCTTAGGATTTATTCCCTTAACAGGAGGCAGATCGGCCGGGGAAGGAAGATAATCCACGACAGCATCAAGAAGCAGCTGCACACCCTTGTTTTTCAAGGCGGAACCACATAACACCGGGATGAGCTTTACCTCAAGAGTTGCTTTGCGGAGCGCTTTTTTCAGCAGATCAACCGGAATTTCTTTCCCTTCAAGGAAATCGGCGATGAGTTTATCGTCGGTCTCGGCTATCTTTTCCACTAATTCGCTCCGACGCTTTTTTACTTCTTCCTGTAACGCTTCAGGGATTTCTTTCGTGACGATTTTTTCTCCCTTCTCCCCTTCGAAGAAGAGGGCTTTCTCTTCCAAAAGATCGACGACACCGGAGAAGTCGCTCTCGAGACCAATGGGTATTTGGAGCGCGACGGCGTTTGGCGTCAACCGGTCATGAATCGATTTCAAACTGCCATCGAAGCTTGCTCCCGTTCTGTCTAATTTATTAATGAAGCAGATGCGCGGAACTTTGAATTCGTCGGCATACCTCCAGTTTGTTTCGGACTGCGGCTCAACCCCGGAGACCCCGTCAAACACCACGACCGCACCATCCAAAACGCGCAATGAGCGCTTTACCTCGACAGTGAAGTCAATGTGTCCCGGCGTGTCGATGATGTTGATGCGATGTTCAACTTCTTTTTTTATCTCTGCAAGCTTTTCCTGATCGTCGCCCGCCTTGACTCTTTCATAAGAAGGAATCCAGAAACAGGTTGTTGCAGCAGAGGTGATGGTAATACCACGTTCGCGCTCCTGCTCCATCCAATCCATAATCGCTTGCCCTTCATGCACCTCTCCGATGCGATGTGAAATGCCGGTATAAAATAAAACACGCTCAGACACTGTCGTCTTTCCGGCATCAATGTGGGCGATAATACCTATATCCCTCACGCGATCAATGGGGTAAATTCTGGGCATAAATCTATCTTAACGGCGCATCAAGGAAGCAAACGCCCGGTTTGCCTCCGCCATGCGGTGCGTATCTAATTTCTTTTTAATAGCCGATCCTTCGTTCTTCGCCGCTGCAAGTAACTCTTCGGCAAGTTTTTCCTTCATTGCTTTCCCTTTTCCAGAGCGGGCGGCATTAATAATCCAGTGGGCTGCGAGGAAAAATTGGCGCTCGGGACGTACTTCCCGGGGAATTTGGTAATTCGCCCCTCCGATACGTTTCGAAACTATCTCGACAAGAGGGGTTGTGTTTTCAATGGCCTTTTCGAAGATTTGAACAGGATCTCCTTTTTCCTTTCCTTTTACGTGGTCAAGGGCTCCGTAGAAATTCTTTTCTGCGGCAATTTTTCTCCCGTGCGTCATCAGGTAGTTTATAAAGCGTTGAACATCAACGCGCCCATACACCGAATCCCCTTTCAATTCTTGCTTTTTATAGGAAGATCTTTTTCTCATAGCTACTTCGCTCGTTTTGATCCGTACTTCGATCTCTGCTGCTTCCTATTTTCCACTCCTCCCGTGTCTAATACCCCTCGCACAACATGATAGCGAACTCCCGGGAGATCTTTTACGCGGCCTCCCCGAATCATCACCACGGAATGCTCCTGTAGATTGTGTCCCTCTCCCGGAATGTATGCCGTAACTTCCATGCCGTTCGTAAGACGTACGCGAGCCACTTTCCGAAGGGCGGAGTTCGGTTTCTTCGGCGTGGTGGTGAAAACCTTAAGACACACCCCGCGCTTAAAAGGTGACGGAGAGTTAACCGGCCTGTTTCGGAGATAATTGAAATAACGGCTGAGAGCCGGAGTTTTATCCTTTTCTTCGGTGCGTTTCCTTCCTTTTTTAATCAGCTGTCTAACTGTTGGCATAAAAAGTTATCCCGCTTTTTTCAAGCGTCCTTGTAAAGATAGGAAAAGAGCCCGTCTTTGTCAAATATTTCTGGTTTAATCGGTAGGAGAGCGTTTCTGCGCTATACGCGCAGATATCGCCTTACCGCAAATATACTTGAGAGGATTCCCAGGCCAACCCCAAACAAGAGTTGATAAAACAAGAAAGAAAACATACTGTCATTGAAGTAGTTTTGGAGATTCATCTCGGGAATAAGTTTTACCACATAGGGACTCCCGATTCCGATAAGCGGGATGAAGACAAGAAACCCGACGAGGCCGGCAATAATTCCATAGAGAACTCCCTCCACGATATACGGACCTCTGATAAAACCGTTTGATGCCCCTACGAGACGCATAATGCCGATCTGTTCACTGTTTGAGAAAATAGCAAGACGAATGGTATTGAACGTGACTACTGCGGCAAGAAAAGCGAAGAACAGCGTTAGTAAAAATCCCCCCTGGCGCAGCGCGTCAACAAGCGCCACCAAACGGTTGATGACAATTTGGTTCTGGGCGTAAGTTATCTTTTCAATAAATTCCTGAAGATTTTGATTGGAGAGATGCTTCGCTATAGTTTCGTACTCCCGAGGATCCTGCGCTTTCACGTTTAACGATGCTAGTAATGGGTTTTCGTCTAGTTCTTCAAGTGTTTGGGTAACCACGCTTTCACCTGCGTGTCGCGCCTTAAAATCTTCCAATGCCTGATCGCGTGAAACATATTGCACCGCCTTTACTTCGCTTAATCCCTCCAGCGATTTTTTTATATTCAATATTGAATCCTCGGAGACGCTGGATTTGAAATAAACACTAATATCTATTTTGTCCTGAATGGAATCGATCGCCGTTTTGCCGACAACGTTAAAAAGGATTAACCCTTCGAATACCAACGCCGCAAGAATCATAATACTCACCGTTGAGAACGAGAGCCATCCATTTCGCAGAAAACCCTGCATGCCGTATCGAATAATGCGGAGAAAAGAAACAATCATGAAATATTTTGATCAATGAGAAAACGACCATTTGCTTCATCGCGCACGATGCGTCCGTTGTCCATGGTAATCACCCTCTGCCCCAAGGCGTTTACGATTTCCTTATCATGCGTTGCTAAAATCACCGTGCTTCCCAATTCATTAATCTTACTCAATAACTTGATTACCTCCCACGTATTGAAGGGGTCAAGATTCCCCGTCGGTTCGTCGGCGATGATAACGTCAGGGCGATGAATCATTGCTCGCGCTATTGCAACCCTCTGCTTTTCTCCTCCGGATAATTCCGCGGGAAAGTTATGCGCCTTTCCTTTAATTCCCACCATATCAAGAACCTGCGGGACGTATTCGGAAATCTCTCTTTGTGGCCTTCCGGCAACTTCAAGCGCGAAGGACACGTTTTCAAAAGCCGTCTTTCGGGATAAGAGGCGAAAGTCCTGAAAGATAACGCCGATTCTCCTACGCAATTCAGGGAGTTGTGCCGGTTTCAATTTGCCTATCTCGTAAGAATCAAAAAAGACCTGGCCCTTTGTGGGTTTGTCTTCTCCAATTAATAGTTTTACTACCGTAGACTTGCCCGCACCTGATCTTCCTACAATGGAAACGAATTCTCCGGGTTGAATTTTAAAACTTACTTTATCAAGCGCAACGGAATTATGGTTATACACCTTCGCAACGTTTTGGAATATGATCATATAAGCAGTTATATCATAGCAGAAAGCATAATAAGCGTGCAGTGTATAGCATCGTTAACCCAGTTTTTTAAATAATAAATCAAGATTGCCTTCGAGTACTTCTTCAGCTTGGGACATTTTCTTTCCCGTTTCGTGATCTTTGATTTGTTTGTAGGGATGGAGAACGTAGGACCTGATCTCATGACCCCACTCCGGCTGCACTTTCGTCTTCAGGTTTGCAAGTTCACGCTCCTGCTTCTTTTCCATAAGGAGGAAGAGTTTCGCCTTCAAAAGACGTAAGGCAATTTCCCTGTTCCCTGCCTGCGATCGTTCTGCTTGGGATGCCGCGACGAGACCCGTTGGGAGATGCATGATACGAACCGCTGTTTCAACTTTATTTACGTTTTGTCCTCCAGGTCCTCCGGAACGCGAGAAGTCGACTTTCAGGTCTCTCTCTGGAATTGCGATTTGGCTTGCCTCTATATTGGGAAGTTCCGGGAGAACTTCAACTAACGCAAAGGAAGTGTGCCGCAGTTTTTTCGCATCGAAGGGCGAGATGCGAACTAAGCGATGCACTCCGGACTCTCTGTTCAATTTCCCGTACACGCCCTCGCCCTTCACCTCCAACGTGGTGTCATTCAATAATCTTGCTTTCCATCCCTTTTGCACGGAATACCGCTCATACATGCGTATAAGCATACGAGCCCAATCTTTCGCATCGTCTCCGCCCGCACCCGCCAGGACAGAAATTGAAATTGTATTCGAGTCGATGTTTGTCATTTCTTTGAGCTACCTCCCAGATTCGAATCCCGCACAATTTTTCCAAAATCAGCGTGGCAGGCCGAGAAATCTTTGCTTGCCCCTCACCTTTTCTCGATCATGAGCCGATGGTCGGATTCGAACCGACGACCCACGCTTTACGAAAGCGTTGCTCTACCAACTGAGCTACATCGGCAATTAATATAAATTATAGCCGGAAAATTAAGAAAAGGTGAGGGGCTTGGCGAAAGTCACCGCCCACATCCCGAAAACAAAGTTTGAGGTAAAAGGACACAATCCCGCTACTTTTCGTCCGGAACCCGATTTGGGACACAGGTGGATCTACCAGCTGAGCTAAGGCGGATTCGTCAAGCTCTAGTATACGATATTTGACCATTTTTACAAATACTCGTATTATTAAAATGGTACATTAAGCGACAGCTTCCAATTTCGTTCGCGAGCATCGCGAGTGATTACAAAATTGAGAACCCGCCAAAGCTTTATGCGAAGGCGGGCCCGCCGTCGTTCCGACGAGGTCGGAACTGTGGCGAGACGCTCAAAATTGCATTCTCGTTTCGCTCGAACAATTTTGGCAGAGGAAAGTCCGGACTCCCGATCCGACCTCATCGTCGGATCAAGGCACGGGTGAAAAGCCCGCCGCAGTAATGCGAGAGGTGCGAACAGAGACGCTCTGGCACGAAAGTGTCAGAGGGACCCTATCCCAGCGTAGAAGGTCCAGCCCCGCTTATAGGGATAACAAGAGCGGGGGTGAAACGGCTAAATCCTTGTCGGGTGCAAGACCGTACTCCGACCTTGTGTCGGAGTGAGTCGCTTGAGTCCGCGAGCAATCAACGACCCAGATAAATTGTCGCTAGTCCGATTTTTTATCGGACCACAGAATCCGGCTTACAATGTGCCAATAAGAAACGCCCCCTTAAGGGGGCGTTTCTTTAGTTTACTATTTTTTTTACCGGAAAAGATCCTGGTTCTCCCCCTTACCATCCAAGGCTTCGTTTACTAAACGATCCGCAACGCTATTTTCCTCTCGAGGAATTTCCACAAAGGATACGCTGGCAAAGTCCTGTTTCCTATTCCACGCTTCAATAAAAAACGGGGTCAGTGAACTCTCTTTTATTTTATAGATACCGTTCATTTGACGGACTACTAATTCACTGTCGGATCTCACCTCTATAAGAGATTGCGCTGCTTCCTTTTTGCTAAGCAGTTGCTTTGCTTTTTTCAAAGCGAAGACGATTGCCTGATATTCCGCAACATTATTTGTGGTTTTACCGATCCGCTCGGCATAACGCTTATCGCCTATCACAACGCCAATCGCTGCAGGTCCCGGATTGCCGCGCGCGCCTCCGTCAGTATAAATAATTACTTTTTGTTTTTTCTCCATATTTTTTTCCGGGCAGGACCGATATACTTCCATGGAGTTTTTGTATTTCGCGGAAGGCAAAATCCGGACGCAGCCCGATGCCCTCCTCCTCCGAACTTGGCTGCAATCTGCGCTACATCAACTTTTCCATTCGAGCGGAGCGAAACGCACATCCTTCCATTTTGCTCTCTCCACACTAAACCGATAGGAGGGAGTCGGTTTACCAGCTCGGCACCGATTTCAGAGGAAAAAATGGGAGAATTCACCGCCAGCGTCTTTTCCCCTTCGAATGAGACGAGATCGGCCTGATCCGCCAAGTTTTTTACTATTTCCTGTTGATGCTCCAAAACAATACTTCCTCTCCCCACATATTTCCTCACGCGATCCGAAGATTCAAGGTCTCTGGCAATATTACTCCACCTCTTAAAAGATTGTCCTCCTATCTCCAGGGCTGCCGTAATCGCTTTCGAGTTCTTTATCTGGAAGCGCCACAAATCAACGTCTTCAACAAACCGGCATAATTGAGGAAGTGGTTTTTGGGGATGAAAAAAATTCCACGCAAGCACGCATCCGGAATGAGCGGTGTCAAACACTGCCTGGGTCGCATATACCACATGCGGTTTAGCGCTAATATGGTGATCAATCACGACTACGCTTTTATTCTCCCGTTTCATCTTCCTTAAAACGCTACCGGGATAACTGTTATCCACGATATAAATTTCCTTGTTTTTCAGTTCTTTTTCCGGTAACACCTCCGGATCAACGGGGAGATAGTCGGCCCGATTTCCCATCTTTTTCCATGCCGTCCATGCAGCGGTGAAACCGTCGAGACATCTTCCGTGGTAGATAACTATAATGTGTTTCATGACAATTAGATCAGGATGTTATAAATCCAATAAATAATGGGAATGATGAACTGGAAGCCGAAAAAAATGAATGCAACAAGAACGAGAAATCCATACTGTTCCAAGAATGCTCTGGTTCTCGCCGCCCGCACCGAAAGAAAAGCGAAGAGCACTTTTGAACCGTCGAGAGGAGGAATTGGAACAAGATTGAATATCGCGAGAAGAATATTAATTAAAATCACATAGGAAAGCAAAGCGAGCAGCAATTCCGTTCCCTGTCCGCCGAATGCATGGACGATCCTGAAAATGATCGCAAACACTACCGCGATTCCGATATTGCTTGTAGGCCCGGCGGCCGCGATTATCGCCCCGTCGCGGTCGGGGTTTTTAAGGTTTAGCGGGTTGTAAGGAACCGGTTTCGCCCATCCGAACACGATTCCGGTCGGCAAGAGGGCGAGAAGCAACGGTAAAATCACCGAGCCGAAAGGATCAAGGTGTTTCAACGGATTCAACGTCAATCGGCCAAGCTGGCGCGCAGTCGGATCCCCTAATTTTTCCGCAATGAACCCATGAGACACTTCGTGTATCACTACGGAAAAGAGAAGTATGATGATTTGAAATATGATAAATTCCACAGGCCGTCTTATTATACCAGGAAAACGTGATATAATAAGTCGCATGCAAAACGGAAACGTCGCACTCTCCATTCTTGTCGGCGCATTACTTGTCGGCGCACTGTTCGGATTTTATTACACCCTTGATCAGATAGGCGCCTTAAACACTCGCATTGATAATCTTGAAATTTCCCTTGAATTCGCTACGCGTCCCACAACGGAACAGTCAGCTTCTTCAACCGGCGTTTCCGCGATCAGTTCCAGCACTCCGGGGACGATAACCATACCGAGCGCCATTATTCTCGAGACGCAATCCAGCCCCGCACTACAGCCCCAAAGTCGCCTTACCGTCACCCTGGAAAACGTACAAAAGAAGCCGGACGGTACAATCGCTGTTGGCATCAAGGTGTTTACTAGCGACGCTTCGGGGTACACCGCTTTCGATCCTCGAAGCTTTCTTGAAATTATAGACCTTGCCGGAGGCGTGCGCCGCGTTGCCGATGTTATCGGTCAGTTTGGTTCTATGCCGTCAAAAAGCGCGGTAAGCGGCGTCGTGCTTTTCCAGGAGGATTCTCAAAAAAATACTATCATTCTTCAAATTTCTGCCGACAATATTTTGAAACACTACGAATTTAATTTTTCAGACCGAACCTATAAAGAGGTGGTCCTCGGTTAAAAAGCGTCTCTCGATGGATGTAAGGTTGACCCCGTTAGAAAAACGTTTATCTTCCAATCCCCCGGCGCGAGAGCGATTTCTAACGGGGTTGACAGACAGTCAGGAAATATCCTAAGCTACACCTGCTATATTATTTTTTATCATGAGACAGTGTGCACGATGTGAAAAAAGCTATATCAAAGCAACTACGCGCAAGAAGCTGCGAGGTAAGTACAACCCAACGATGACCGGGAAGCGGAAGGCCAATCTGCAATGGACGAATCTTCTTCATCCCGAGCACCGATCTTTGGTTTGCACGCAGTGTCTTAAAACGCTCACAAAGGGAAAGAAATAGATTACTCCGACCAAAGTCGGAGTTTTGTATTACCTTAAAAAGACGGGTAAGATATTGTTGCGGGTTTGTAGTATGCCGGTACCGCACTAAAATCGGAGTGTCGTATAGTGGTAGTACGCATGCATGGGGTGCATGTAGCGGGA
>CAZHOF010000001.1:0-13025 GCA_964534105.1 uncultured Candidatus Saccharibacteria bacterium | reverse complement strand
AAAATCGGAGTGTCGTATAGTGGTAGTACGCATGCATGGGGTGCATGTAGCGGGAGTTCGATTCTCCCCACTCCGACAAAAAAGAATCTCCAATTTTAGTGCGGGACAAGAGTGTACCTACCGGCTTCGCCGTTCGTCTCCGACGAGTCGGAGACGAGGAGAGGAGGTACAGCGAGGCGAAGCCGGTAAGCAGGTGCAGGCAGGGATTTCCAGCAGTCCGACAAAAACTGGAAACTATTGTACGGTTTGCGATTCGGATTCCCTATTCTGAAGCAAGGATCTTCTTAATTTGGTTTTGACAATTCTTTTAACTTATATTAGAAATAAACCCAGAACCTTTTGACAATCCTACCTTTCTTTTCTTGGAGGTGTGTAATGATGCGACGACCTTTAAGCAACGAGGATCTTATCTTACCGGGCAGTGGTTACTACGGACCCGGTGGATACCCCTTCCCGCGTAACACCGAAGATCGTCTGGTGGACGTATTACCGAGCATCCCGGACGAGAACATCCAAGCGGTACTTAGAGCCGTGCGCGAGCGAGAAGCTTTCTCAACGATGCGCTCGCAGTCGGACGGACTTTCCCAGGACGCTCTTGCCTGGCTACAAACCAAGCAGGGACAGCCGGGGACGTTCACCGCCGTCGCGGAAACCGAGTTTCGTCCCGAGGGAGATGATGGTTGGTTTTTCCGTAGACCAACTACCGTCGTCCGCACAAGGGTTAGAATCGTAACCACTTAATCATGGGGGTGATTCTATGAAAGCTGCCGGTATACTAGGTATCGCGGGGGGAGTGATTACCTTGATAAACCCTCCGGTGGGGGCTCTCGTGCTTGCCGCTGCAAGCGTCACCTGGGTAGTAACTTCCGACGACGATAAGCCTTCGGAACGCCCTGAACCGAAGGTTGTGCCGAAGCTAAGTCCTCCTCCTTTGGATTTCTCTAGCTTGGGCATTCCGGAAATCAAACCGATCAATCTGCCATCGTTGAGCCCGAGGCCCGATTTCTCTTTCCCCCTCGTGCGCCACGATGATGGCATCGGCCAAGATTTCGCCAATCGATGGTTTGCTCAACCAGGAAACACATCCCGACTTGATATCGAGATTACGCATGACTTGATTCAGGACGGAGAAGTTGTCAAAAGCGTCGTCTCAAGGCGTTCTTTCACCCGATAAATTTTGAAAAGCGCGAAGCTGAACATTGCTTCGCGCTTTTTTGTAATAAAAAAGATCCCGCCCGTTGGAGATTCCCGGAGTAGAATCAAGTGGGTTTCCGCAATTCGCACTGTTAGAAAACCACGGTTCTCTGCGAGCTCGAATGATCTAGGAATCCCTTTGCAAAATCATTTGATCCGGAATCTTACTAAGGCAGGACCATCTATAGTATACCAAAAGTATGCCATGCTTGGAAGTACAATATACACAGGCCCTTTGAGCACTATTCCAGTATCCCGTCCAGGTTTACGTCGTAGAGAATCGCCTCTCCCACTAAACGATAGTTTATAAGATCACCTTCCTTAAACCAAAGATTTATCTCTTTTTCTGCCTCTTCCGGAGACCCTGAAGCGTGGATGAGATTCCTTACGGCCCGCCCATCCAGATCGGAAATTTCATAAGAATCGATGGTGAGATCTCCTCGGATAGTCCCCACGTCTGAAGTAAGGGGTTCCGTTCCTCCTGTGATCTTCCGCACAACACCAACCGCATGAATTCCTTGCCACACCATGGCGATCACCGGACCGGAGGAAAGATAGTGTTTCAGGTTTTTGAGAACTATGTTCCCTATTTTAAGAGGATCCTCCGTCGGGGGAGTTTTCCCCTTTTTCCGATATGACTCAATCGCTTTTTCTCCAACCTTCGCTTTCCATTCCGGATCAATACAATAGTGTTTCTCAATTAATCCCGCTTCCGGAACCATCATTTTTATCCCGACGAGCTTCAACCCGCTGCGTTCGTAGCGATGAATAACCTCACCGATTAATCCCCGCTGCACGCCATCCGGCTTGATGACCACAAGAGTCCGTTCTTTTTTATTGTCTTTTTGCATCTTCTTTTTCTTCTTTTTCGACTGTGATATGAAGTTCTTTCAACTGTTCGTCGCTTACCGCCGCAGGGGCGTTGAATAATAAATCGCGCCCATCGCCTGTCTTGGGAAACGCCATTGTCTCACGAATGTTCGGCTCATTCAAGAGGACCGCGAAAACGCGATCCAATCCCGATGCAATCCCGCCATGTGGAGGAACACCGAATGTGAACGCCTCCAACATGTGCCCGAATTTCTCTCTGACTTCACTTTTCTTATTACCCATTGCTTCAAAAACGGCTTGCAGTAGCGCCGGGTCGTGGATACGCAGTGATCCTCCGGCAATTTCAAAGCCATTGAGCGCCAGATCATACTGATGTGCTTGGATAGATGCCGGGTCTTTTTCGAAACGTTTCTTAAAATCGTTTCGATCTTCCACCTGCGGCATCGTGAACGGGTGATGCGCCGCATCCCATCGCTTTTCCTCTTCTTTCCACTCGAACATCGGAAAATCCACAATGAATGTGAAAGCAAGTTCGTTTGGATCACTCTTGTCCTTCCGTAAATCAGGTTTGTCCGATCCGTATTTTTCCATCGCTTCCTTGTATGGGATACGGGGAAACGGAACTGTCTGAATCTTTTTTTCCGGGAATAATTGGGTTACCAACTCAACGAACAACTCTTCTATCACTTCAAGTATCTCTTCCCGGGAAGCGAAACTCATCTCCATATCAAGTTGCGTGAACTCCGGCTGACGATCGCCTCTCGTATCCTCGTCCCTGAAGCACCGCACAACTTGGAAGTAACGCTCTACGCCCGCAACCATCAGAAGTTGTTTATATTGCTGCGGCGATTGCGGGAGCGCATAAAACGATCCCGGATAAACCCTGGATGGCACGAGATAATCCCGGGCTCCCTCAGGAGTTGAGCGCCCTAAAACGGGGGTTTCTACCTCGATAAATTCCTTATCGCTTAAAAAGTTCCGGATAAAACGGAGTGATTCCGCACGTTTCCGCAGATTGTTTTGGAGTCGTTCTCTCCGAAGATCAAGGTAGCGATACCGCATACGCACTTCCTCATTGACGTTCCTGCCGTCGTCTCCTGCGATTTCAAAAGGAGGCGTTTCGGCTTCTGCCAGAACGTCCAATTCCGATGCATTTACCTCAAAGAGACCGCTTTCAATCTTCGGATTTTCCATGCCTTTCGGTCTTTTCCCGACCGTTCCCTTGAGGCGCACTACCCACTCCGGTCTAAGACGGTCAGCTAGTGCATGAATCTCTTTCTTATCTGGAGTGAATACAACTTGAGCGATTCCACTTCTGTCGCGTATATCAATAAAAATTAACTTACCGTGATCGCGACGGACATGAACCCAACCGGCAAGCTCCACTTCTTTTCCCTCGAATGTTCCTATTGATTCCGTAAAAACCCGCATCGCAAAAATTATACCTCGTCGAACATTCCTCCGCAATGCGGGCAAATGTCATTTCATTTCTCTCGCAAAAATTGATATCTCATCTTTCTCTATGATAAGCGATATTGTTCCGCGCTCATCGGTCCGTAATACTGAAGCGCCTATCTTCTTGAGACGGGCAAGCGTGTCCGGGGAAGGATGTCCGTAGCTATTCTTTCCAACTTCGATAACGGCAATCCTCGGCATAACCGCCCTTAAAAATTGTTCACTCGAAGAGAATTTTGACCCGTGATGAGAAACTTTCAATACATCTATCAGCCCTGCTTCAGCGGCTATTTTATCTTCAGTCAATGACCCACTATCTCCAATAAACAGCAGTTTTGATCCTTTCGCCTGTAACAGAAGCGCTAAACTCAGATCGTTCTCAGATAATTTTTCTTTGTCTTCATGAGACGGTGATAGCACCGAAAAACAATCTGAACGAAAGCAAATTCTATCTCCCTTTTCTAAAACAATTTCACGGATATTATATCGGGAAGCGGCATCCCAAAATTCCCGGGCTGCAATCCCCTCTCCACGCTTTCCCGAATGCAGGAGAGCGCCGACTTGATACTGCTCGAAAACGCTTAACAGGCCTCCGAAATGATCAATCTGTGGATGCGAAAGAAACACAATGTCAATGTATCGCCTTTGTTCCAGGACCGTTCTGTTGAGGTTTTCTATAACGAGATCATTAGCCGGCCCTCCGTCAACAAGCATTAACGCATTTCCACCAAGACGCACGAGCTCACTATCCCCCTGACCAACATCGAAAAAATGCACCGTTGTTTCTCGATGTGACGTGTTGATTATCGCGCCCCACAGAAAAATATCGAAAACGACTACGCCGATAATAATCAATGCCGTCTCTTTCGTGTGCGTTTTCCACAATCGGTCAAGTTCTATCATGTGATAAGTTTAGATTTTTCTTTATGCCATACCCTAAAAGCGCATAATAAATTATCCACCAACCCCATGGAAGCGCTACGTGCAATTGCGGTGACAATTCTCCGAAGAAC
This sequence comes from uncultured Candidatus Saccharibacteria bacterium, assembly GCA_964534105.1. Classification (GTDB taxonomy): domain Bacteria; phylum Patescibacteriota; class Minisyncoccia; order UBA6257; family GWB1-50-10; genus CAZHOF01. The sequence continues at coordinate 8,532 of CAZHOF010000001.1, read as the reverse complement.
GAGATAATTCCCGTTTCAAATCTCAAGAGCAGCAAGCTTATCCAGCTTATGGGGAGCGTAATAAATAATGAAACTGACCCCACCAACGCAAGCACGAATCCAAACCCCATGATTATCGGAATCAAGCCCAGTACGAGAACGTTTACCGCCAGAGAGATAACCGATAGAGAGCCAAAATAAGAAACGAGGAGCGGAGCAACGGCGAGTTGTGCAGCCGCTGTCGTTGCTGCATTCTCTTTCCACGCGTATATCCCTGGATCCTTGTTTATGCGGAGGAAATGAACGAGCGCAGGACGAAGATAAACAATGCCAAGGAGGGCCAAAAACGATAATTGAAATCCCACATCAAAGACAAGGACGCCCGGATTTTCCAACGCCATAACAAATGCAGCTCCCGCAACTGCATTGCGCATATCGAATGTCCTTCCTGTTTCTCGGGCAAAAAGTGCAATGCCTCCCATAACCGCTGCGCGGACTACCGATGCTTCACTTCCCGTCATTATTACGAATGCGGTTATGGCAATCAGTGTTATTATAAAAGCAATTCTCCTCCTCGTAAAAAAGAGGAGCGTGCTCATTACCAGCGAAACAATGACCGTGATATTGTACCCGGAAAGTGCGATGATATGTATTGTTCCCGTACGTTCAAGTGCAGTTTCAAATTTTTCAGAAAGTTCACTCCGCTCTCCCAAAAGGACCCCCGACAAAAATGCCGCCTCCTCACGGGGGAGCGTTTTTTTAAACACGTCTGTTGTTTTTTCCCGCAGAGAAAAAAGGACAGTGCGTATGCCCGCACGTGATTCATGGGCAACAACTTCAACCGATTTGGGAAAACTTACAATCCCCGCTACCCCGTCCTTTTTCAAGATTCGAGCAACTGAATCTTCGGGCAAACGGATCAATCCGGTAACCACGACTCTGTCCCCATACGTGACCCGGGGAAATGTCCGGCTTGTCACCTGCACCCTTCCTCTGAACGGTTCATCGAGCTCCATTATCCACCGCAAGCTTCCCGAATATTTAATTGGGCTGCGGGAAATTACCCCGGTTATCTGAACTTCTTCACCGAATGGGATATGCGTATTTTGTGCTTTATAAATCTCATTATACGTTGCGTATAATGCCCCAATGAGCATAATCTGGGAAAGCATTGCCAACCATAGAAATCTCTTTCTGTTCTGCTTCGATGTGAATACCCGAAAAACGAAGAAAGCGCTTATAACCAACGCGCCCATAACAATTCCGAATGTAAATCCCGCACTCGATAAGGTGATTCCCAGGAGGAAAAAGCATACTCCGAAGAAAAAGATGTCGTACGATGCCATACGTACGTTTTCCTTATATTAGTTCTTCCCCGCCAAAATACAATTACCCTTTTTATTAAGCTAAGTTTTATCGCCGATAACAGCGCCACCGAGCATCCGAAGTCCACCAGAACTTTGTCCCGGGCGGGCTGAAGACGATGGGGGATCTTCGATATAGAACACCGCCGACTGGCCGGGTGCCACAAATTGAATAGGGGTTTCAAAATCAAGCTCCCAGCCCGATTCCTGTTTCCGGAGGATCGCTTTTTCGAGCGGCTGTCGATAACGCACCCGAGCAAGACAACGAATCTCTTTTTGGGAATCCTCTCCAGAGATGAAATGTGCTGATTGCAACGAAATCTTCTTTCGCCACAATGCCGGATTGTTTCTTCCTTCAGCAACAATTACAGTGTTTGTTTCTGCCTCTTTCCGCACCACATAATACGGATTGGGATCCTTTTTCTTACCGTTTGTACGGAGTGGCGCACCAATGTGGCGCTGTCCTATGGTAACCTGATGAACACCGCTGTGCCTTCCCAATTCCCTTCCTTCTGTGGAAAGAACCTCTCCAGGGTTATCAGGGATATAGTCCCGCAAGAACTCACTGAGCGTTATCTTGCCCAGGAAACAGATGCCTTGAGAGTCCTTCTTGTCGGCCGTGGGGAGATTCGCTTTTCGGGCTATTTCCCGCACCTCCGACTTTAAGAGAGGTCCGATCGGAAATATAGTGCGACGAAGGTCATCTTGAGAAAGTGTCCAGAGGAAGTATGACTGATCTTTATTCGTATCGCGAGCGATATATAGTTGGTAATTCGAATTATTAGCCACGAGCTTCACGTAATGTCCTGTCGCGATTGCATCAGCACCCAACGCAAGTGCTTTTCTCAAAAAAAGACCGAATTTTATTTCCCGATTGCATGCGATATCGGGATTCGGCGTTGAACCCATGCGATATCCTTCTATCATATATTCCACAACTTTCTTTTTATATTCCTTTTCAAAATCGAAAACATAGAAAGGGATTCCAAGTTTTCCTGCAACGCGACGCGCATCTTCAGCATCTCGCTCCGCACACCCGTCTACATTAAAACAACGCAAAAAAACTCCGATAACCTCAAGGCCTTTTCGCTGAAGAAGGAGTGCTGCAACTGAACTGTCCACGCCGCCGGACATACCCACAAAAACCGTTTTTTTCCTGCCTTCTTTTTCCATATTCGTCTTTGTTATACCTTATTCCAATAAATTAAATACACAAGTTGCATTCTTTCCTTCTCCCAGTATACTGAATTCTCATATGGCGAAACTCACTTACAACGAGCTCAAAGCCGGGATAATATTCACAAAAGAGGGTGATTCCGATCCGTATCAGGTTCTGGAGTATGCCTTTGTCCGCATGCAGCAGAGTAAACCCGTTGCGCAGCTTAAAATTAAGAATCTTATTTCCGGAAAGGTACTGGCCTACACCGCTCATCAGAACGAGAATTTCGAGGAAGCGGAAATTGAAAGAAAAGATATTATTTTTATCTACTGTGCCAAAGATCAATATTGGTTTCATGAACTCGGTAATCCTCGAAACCGTTTTTCCCTCGCTCATGAAACCCTTGGGGATCAAAGTCGGTTCTTAAAGGAGGGGTTACAAATTACGGCTCTTGAGTTCGATGGGAATGCCATCGGCATTGAGCTTCCTGTCAAGCTTGACCTTCTCGTCGCTGAAGCTCCTCCTACGATAAAAGGGAATACCGCGCAAGGCGGAACGAAGCCGGTTGTTCTTGAGACAGGAGTCAGAGTAAGTGTCCCTCTCTTCATCCAGGAAGGAGACGTGATTCGTGTTAATACGCAAACCGGAGAATACGCGGAACGAGTAGAGAAAAATTAGGCGTCACTCCTTTTCTTAAGCGCATCTCGCAAAGCACTTCGTAATCCTTCCAGGTCGGGAGTTTGCCCTGATTTTTGCTTTATCGTAGAGGCACCCTGCTTTTTCTCTTCCTTTTCTAGCTCTTTTAAATGAAGTTCTGATTCTTTTCCTTTTCGGTCTTCCGGGGGTTTTTCTTCTTTCTTTTCTTCTTTCCGATCCCGGGGTAACTCTGAAGACGAGGAGGCGCTATTTTCCTGAGGAACACGAATCGGTGATGCTTCTCCGGATCGAATTTTCTCCACGCATTCCTTGCAATATATGGGTCTTTCGGGATCGGGCTTAAACGGGACCGACGATTCCTTGCCGCACAACGAACATACGATTGGAAACTTGTTCGCATCTCCTCCTGTCAGGATACCGAATTCCCGATCCATTACCTCGCTCCATGTATTTATTTCCTGTTCAACTCCTTCATGAGGGCGAGCGTGTCGTTCTTGGGATATGTGAATAATACGTTCTTTCGTGGCTGCAGAAGCAGCTATCTTGAATGGAGGCAGCGTCGTAGCCGAGAACGGTCGGCTCGTTACTCCATTTACCATAAGCTTTAAATAAGTTTGGTAATTAGGAAGATTAACAATGTCTTGGATCACGAATTCGGGTTCGAATTCCGGCTCCAAGAATTCGGCATCGGCGGCTCCCACGCGAAACACTACCATTGTTCCTACATTACCGAACACAGCATCACGTACCTTCGTAGAAACGTCCGTAACCAACTGACCGATATATTGGTGCGCCAACACAAGGTTCAATCGATATTTCCGGGCTTCAGAAAGAATGTTTGCAAATGAATCAGTTGCAAAGTTTTGGAACTCGTCAACATATAAGAAGAAGTCGGTTCGCTCTGCTTCGGCAATACGAACCCGTTCCATAGCAGTGAGCTGAATCTTAGTAATGAGCATTGCGCCTAAAAGAGCTGAATTATCCTCGCCAATTCTCCCTTTCGAAACATCGACAAGGAAAATCTTTTTTGAATTCATAATCTCGGAAATATCGATTGAACTCTTTGGTTGTCCAACGATATTGCGGACAAGCGGAGTGGAAAGGAACTGTCCTACTTTGTTTTGAATCGGGGCGATTGCTTCATTTCTGAATTGATCCCGCCACTCTTCGTACTCGTTAACCCAGAACGCTTTCACGATGGGATTCTCTATGTTATTCACGATTTTCTGACGGTAATTCTTGTCGACAAGTAAACGCATAATTCCCAAAAGCGTTGAGTTTGGCGTGTCTAAGAGAGCGAGAACTGCATTGTTTAAGATATACTCCATACGCGCCGACCAGACATTTGCCCAGATCTTTGTGAAAATTCCCATCAAACCGGAAGCAACGAGGTGTTTATAGCGCGGGTCTGGTAGTTCCAGTACGTTGAAACCGATATGAAAATCCGGATCAGCGGGATTAAAATACACTACGTCTTCCATTCGTTCTTCGGGAATTTTTTCCAGAATGTTTTCAACCAGTTCGCCATGAGGATCCACAACGCACAATCCCTCTCCGTTTGCGATATCCTGAACAATCATGTTGTGAATGAGCGAGGTTTTACCCGTCCCCGTCTTTCCGATGACGTACATATGTTGGCGCCGATCATTTCTCTGGATGCCAAAAAGGCGGTTTGCGTTCCTAAAATTCACCCGCCCAAAATACACAACGTCCTTCTCTAAAATATTATTCTCCGTGCCATCCATTGCCCATATACTTTACCACGACGCGCAGCGATGCTCTAGGGCACCACTTTTAGCGCTTAATTTCGATGATCGTTGAGGGAGGATTATCCAGCTTTCCTGAGCCCTTGTAGAAATCGATCTTGTTTCCAAAGTATCGTTTAGCTTGAGCGATAGTTACTGCAGGCTTCTTTCCTTCAGGGTTCGCGCTAGGCGCAACGAGTGGCCCCGTTCTTTTTAGAAAACGACGCAATGTCGCGTCCTTTGGTACGCGGAAAGCAAGTGTTTTTGTTCCACGATGAAGATGCTTAAATTTTTTCTCGTTACACGGCAGAATTATGCTTATAGGACCCGGCCATAATTTTTGTATGATTTGCTTCACCGGAGCAGAAGGTTTCACTTGAAAAAGAGAGAGATCGCGCTCGGAGCTTATAAGGACAATCAGGGGTTTCTTGGGGTTGCGCTTCCGCAGTTTATAAACGCGCCTTACTGCTTTCGGATTCAACGCGGATCCGACAAGGCCGTAGAGCGTATCCGTGGGGAAAATGCCGACTCCCCCCTCTTGGATTATTCGCTCAATTTCTTTGCGCATACTAATATCCCTCGAGTTTCCTTACTTTGTCACTTGAGCGAATTTTTTCCAGCGCTTTCGCCTCAATCTGCCTGATACGTTCACGCGTTACGTTGAACACCTTCCCTACCTCCTCAAGCGTATGGGCGATGTTATCCTCCAAGCCGAAACGCATAGAAAGAATCTTCCTTTCCCGTTCTGTTAAGTCAATTAAAATTTCCTGAATCTGATCGCGCAAGAGTGCCTGGTTTGCAAGTTGATCAGGGCTCATGCTCTGCTCATCCTTAATGAAATCCGCGAGCATTGAATCTTCATCATCGTCACCAACCGGTGTTTCAAGCGAGATTACTTCCTGTGAGATTTTCTGGATATAGTGCACCTTCTCCACATCCATCCCCATTTCCGTCGCTATCTCTTCAGAAAGCGGTTCCCGTCCCAATTCTTGCATCAGACGCCGTTTTGTTTGCGTGTATTTTGTAATCGTCTCAACCATATGCACGGGGATACGGATGGTTCGGGAATAATCAGCAAGGGCGCGTGTCACTGCTTGCCGTATCCACCACGTTGCATATGTCGAGAATTTAAATCCCCTTCGGTAATCGAATTTATCGACTGCCCGGGAGAGACCGATATTCCCCTCTTGAATTAAATCAAGAATGCTCAAGTGCGGGCTCCGGTTCACATACCGTTTCGCAATGGAAACCACGAGGCGTAAATTTGCTTGAATGAGCTTCTGGCGGGCAACTTCATCGCCCTGTTCGATCCGTTTTGCAAGTTCCTTCTCTTCTTTGGAAACGAGGAGGGGCGTCTTACCGATTTCTTTTAAATACATCTGCACCGCATCGGGGAGATCACCTTCAATTCGTGTGGCGTTCCGTATCTCTTTTATGGTAATTTCTTCGCGCTCCACCTGCTTTGCAAGAGGGCTTGATTCCTGGACGCGAATTCCCTCTTTCTCCAAACGATCATAGACCTGTTCCAAAAAGGAAAGGTTTCGTTCAATGAGAGGAAAATAATTCAGTACCTCTGCGTCGGTTACAAACCCGCGGCTGCGACCCCGTCGGACCAAATCATGGAGGGCTTGGAGATGTTTTTCTTCAAGTTCCTTGATTTTTTGCGCCGAACGCACGCTGACTTTCCTCGGACTCGGTTTTTTTATAATTTTTCTCTTCCCCCGTTTTGGAACCTTTTTCGTCCCTGTCTTTTTTCGGGGAGCGGGGGTTTTCTTCTTTTTCTTTCCCGGGAGCTTTTTGCCCTGGATTTTCTTTTTTGATTTCCGCTGCGGAGTTTTTTTCTTTTTCAGCATAAGGGTTTACTCTGTCTTTAGTTCATTGAGTTCGCGAGCGACTGCTCCTATTTTCTTCATTAATTCCGATACTTTGTTTTCGTTGTTATCCTTTCCCGCCATGCGTATTTCATCGCGTAGTTTTTCCTGTTCCCCACGCAACACCTCAATGTGAAGCTGTTTCAAGAGGTCACTGATTTCTTTCTCCAGAACGGACTCGTCGGTTTCCGTTACCATTCCCGACTGCATTGCAATGAAGGTTCCCTCATCAGCACGAGGATCCTGAATTATGCGTTGTAAACTTTCCGGAAACCAGCTCTTATAATTTTTTATTATATCCCAAAACCGGTCGTTCGTAAAGGTAATTGCGAGAATTCTTTTCCCGAGCATCATGGTTCTCGTATTTTCTTCTCCGTCTTTCTTTTCCCTAAGCACTGTTTCCTCCTGGTTTTCCGGAGTATTCCTTCCCACTGATTTCGGTTCTGGCAGTTCCGTAAGTTCCGTGAACAACGCAACCTCGGAAACGTGGGCATGATCAGCCAGTGCTTTTATCCAAACGTCCTGTTCTGTGGCACTTTTTATTTTTTTTACTTTTACAAGAAAGCCCTTCACTGCCCGCTTTTTATCTGCGACTCCCATATTTCCATCGCCGAATAAATGTCCGAGAAGGTTTTCATATGCTGGCTTTGCTTTCTCTACCGCCTCGATGAGAATTTGCGGGTCTTGCTGCACCGCGTCAGCCGGATCTTTATAAGGACTGAGGTTTATTGCCTTTACGTGGAAATCAAACGGATTCAATACGTCAATGCTTCTATCAAGAGCGCGTATTCCCGCGTCATCGTTATCAAAACTTACATATATCACGTCTGCCATTCTACGCAGGCGTTCAAGGTGAAAGTTGGTAAGTCCCGTTCCGGAAATAGCCACCGCGTTGCGAACACCGGCCTGCCATGACATTAAAACATCCATCTGTCCCTCCATGATTATCACGGAACGTGAATGAGCGATATCTTTCTTTGCCTCGTTAAAACCGAACAGGATTTTTGATTTGTTGAAGATCGGCGTCTCCGGAGAGTTAAGATACTTCGGCAGTTCCGCTTCCTTATCTTCCCTTCCCTCACGCGGAAGCAACCTCCCCGTGAATGCCACGGTTTTCCCCACGGCATTCGTTATAGGGAAAATAATCCGGTCTTGGAAACGATCCCAGTACAGACCCCTCGTGTTTTTGTGAGCAATGCCCGCGCGCGCGATATCTCCCACGTCAAACCCTTTTTGGATAAGGTGCAACGTAAGCGTCTCTCCTCCCTGGGCAAAGCCCAGATTAAATTCTCCAATTGTTTCCGTTTTTAACCCGCGTTTTTCGAGATATACTCTCGCCTCTCTCTGTTTTTCAAGTTGTGCCTGAAAGAATTCTTTTGCTGCTTCATGGATGTCATAAAGTACTCCGAATTCGCGCTGTTCCCTTGGGTTTATTGAACGCAACGTAATCCCCGCTCTCTCCGCGAGAAAACGGAGCGCTTCAGGAAACTCCATGTTCTCATAGCGCATCAGGAATTTAAAAATGTCTCCTCCTTCGCCGCAGCCGAAGCAGTGCCACATCTGACGTTCCGGGGAAACGATGAATGACGGGGTTTTCTCCTGATGAAACGGACAGAGCGCCTTAAAATTTTTTCCCGCGGGCGAGAGCGTCAGATATCCGCGCAGAAAATCAGCGATATTCAGTTTTTCCTTGATGAGTTCGGTTTCCTTCGGCATTTCTACCTCCAGTGTAATCTTCGGCGTGCCGAGAAGCAAAC